>NZ_CAINTR010000223.1 GCF_903853455.1 uncultured Magnetospirillum sp. | reverse complement strand
GCTCATGCCGCCCACGTCGCGCCACCCATCCGCCAGGGCGCGGAATTGCGCGGTAGCGGCGTCCGGCCAGCCACCCAGCGAATAGAAGTGGATGGCGAAGGCGGCACGGTCGTGCGCGCCGATCACCGGCAGCATATTGCCGGCCACCGGATGCCCATGCAGGTCGGACGACAAATAGCCGATACGAAGGCGGCTCGCTTCCCGATTCGGCGGAAGAGGCCCCATCATCTTTCCACCGAAGCGCTTGGCGAAATCCTGGTGCATCCGGTGCAGTGCCACGCCGTCAATGTCGTCGCAATAGAGAGCGCAGCCTATAATACCGGCGAGCCTACGAGATGACCTTTCTGATCCAGGGCTGGAAACAGAGGCTCTTGATCCGGCCGGTTTCGGCGACGAGAGCGTTCCAAGCCTCGCAACAGGCCTGGACGATGGCGGGTTGGTCCGGCCAGACGCAGAGCGAGAGGAAGCGTTCCCGCAGGAACAACCATATGCGTTCGACCGGGTTGAGTTCCGGCGAGTATGGCGGCAGGCGCACGAGTGTGATGTTGTCGGGGATGGCCAGGGTCTTGCTGGTGTGCCATCCCGCACCATCGACGACCATCAGGGCGTGCTCGTCGGGGGGTAGAGTTTTGGAGAATTCGGCCAGGAACAGATCCATGGCCTCGGTGGAAACTTCGGGCAGGACGAGGGCGAAGGCGTCGCCTGTCGCGGGTTGGGCGGCGGCGAAGATATAGGTCCAGTCGAAGCGATGGTCGCAGAGGCCGGGTGGGCGCTGGCCCTTGAGCCACCAGCGATGGCACAGCCGCCCTTTCTGCCCGACACGGGCCTCGTCCTGGAACCACAGGGTGACTCGCTTGGCGGGGTAGGCCATTTGCGTCGCCGTTACGGCGTCGCGAAGGCCTTTTTTTGAAAACGCTCCTGCGCCTTGGCATCGGTTTTGGGATGGACCGGCCGAGCCTTCTGGCGCGACATCCCCATGCGCCGCAGGATGCGCGATAGGCTGGAGGGATGCACTGTCTTGCCGAACTTGACCGAAATCCAGATCGCCAGCGCCTCGCGGGTCCAGGTGCAGACCCCATCCACCTCGGGCTTCGGCCCCTTGAAGATTGCGGCGGCGAGTGTCGCCTGTTCGCTCTCGGTCAGCCATTCCGGACGGCGGCCGCGTGGACGGTTGAACAGGCCGGACACGCCCTCGGCATTGTAGCGGATCACCGCGTCACGCAACGCTTGGCGTTCCAGTCCGGCCAGCCGGGCAGCCTCGGCGCGGTCCATTCCTTCCAGCGCATTGGCAATGGCGTAGGCCCGAGTGGATGGCCCGAGTGGATGCCCGGCTGTCGCCACAGCGCCGTGCCCAGGACCGCAGATCTGCCGCCGTCATCGCTTCCGAAACCTTCAGCGTCATCACATTACCCCTGCGCATCTCGTCAATGCCGTAGGGAATCATGGCCGCCTTCAGTGGGAAAGCCCTTTCGAGTCAGGCCGGGCGCTCGTCGGTATTAATCCGTCTTCTGGGTGGCGAGATGACGTTGCCAGACGGCGCGAAAGAGTCGTTCGAGGTGGCGGGTCCAGCGCGGCGAGTGGCACAGGCGGGACGCCGCCAGGGCATGGCGGATGTCGGTTCGCCGTTCCCGCCAGCGCTCCACGTTCCCGGCGGCTTCGACCGCGAGGCGGACATAGTCGTCGGCCGAACCGGCGATCAGTTCGTCGAGGCCGAGCGGATGCAGCATGGCGGCGGTCCAGCGGCTGACCATGCGCTCCCACGGCCAAGTGACCACCGGAACTCCCATGGACAACGCCTGGAACGAGGTGG
>NZ_CAINTR010000222.1 GCF_903853455.1 uncultured Magnetospirillum sp. | reverse complement strand
TCGGCCTGGGCGACGCTGCAGCCGGCGGCCGCGCGGATGGCTTTGGAAACACTGGACCTGCTCATCGGCTCTCCCCCCTTTGATAACCATGGAGGCGAAAGAGTAGATTCGGATGCACGGAAATCCAAGCCTTTCACCGCAGCCTTTCACCGCAAGTGTTCGAAGACCCGCCGAAGCACGTAGCTCCGGACCAAGGAGATGACGGTGAAGACCGCGCCCAAGGCCAGATCGTCGCCCAGGCCAATGTGAATGCCGAATAGCGGGAACACCGCCACCTGGGCCGCCACGGCGATACCGTAGCCGACGGCGACGTTCGCCAACGACTCGGTCAGGGACATCCGGCGGGACTGCCTCATGGCTTCCGCTCCGCCATCAGGTTCTCAAAGGTCTGGCCATTGCCATCCAGCACAGCGATGTTGCCGGTGAAGTCCTGCCAGCGCCGGATGATCACGTCGCAATAGGCCGGATCCAGTTCCAGGGCGAGGCAACAACGCCCTACCGTCTCGGCGGCGATCAGGGTGGTACCGCTGCCGCAGAACGGCTCGTAGACCAGATCGCCGCTTTCGCTGTTGTTGATGATCGGCCGGCGCATGACCTCGACCGGCTTCTGGGTTCCATGTGGCGTGGCCGCATCCTCATCTCCGGCCGGCGCGATCGACCACAGGGTCGATTGATCACGCGCCCCCTGCCAATGACTCTTGCCGCCCTTTTTCACCCCGTACCAGCAGGGCTCGTGCTGCCAGTGGTAATCGCCGCGGCCCAGCGCGAAGCGGTTCTTCGACCACACGATCTGGGCGCGGATGTCGAAGCCGCAGGCGACCAGGCTCTCGGCCACCGTGGTGGCGTGGATGGCGGCGTGCCAGACATAGGCGACGTCACCGGGAAACAGCGCCCAGGCTTCCCGCCAGTCGGCGCGGTCGTCGTTGGCCACCTTGCCGGTACGTTTGGTGGCCGAGACACCGGCCTGGTTCCGCCAGGTGGGATCGTACTCGACGCCGTAGGGCGGGTCCGACACCATCAGATGCGGCGCCTTTCCAGCCAGCAGACGCTCGACGTCGGTAGCCACCGTGCTGCTGCCGCACAGCAGGCGATGCGGCCCCAGCAGCCACAGATCGCCGGGCCGGGTCACCGGATCGGCGGGCGGCTCCGGCACCGCGTCTTCGTCGGTGAGGCCGGTGGCGGGATCGTCCTCCAGCAGGCTCTTGAGTTCACGGGCGTCGAAGCCGGTTAGCTCGAGGTCGTAGCCGAGGTCATCAAGATCCTTCAGTTCGAGCACCAGCAGTTCGTCGTCCCATTCCGCCCAGGCTGCCGAGCGGTTGGCCAGAAGACGGAATGCCTTGATCTGCGTTTCCGTGAGATCGTCGGCCAGCGCCACCGGCACCTCGGCGAGACCGAGCCGCTGCGCCGCCTTGAGGCGCAGATGGCCATCGACCACGGTGCCGTCGGATCGGGCGATGATCGGGATGCGGAACCCAAATTCGCGGATGGCCGCGCACATGCGGTCAACCGCCTCGTCGTTCTTCCTGGGATTCCTAACGTATGGGACCAATCGCTCCGTCGGCCAGTGCTCGACCATCAACATGGCGTCTCCTCCAGTCCGGCCCGTCGCTCTGCGGCGATCTCGTCGTAGGTACGGCCGTCGCCGTCGAGCACCGGCGGCGTCGCGGGATGCAACAGGCACCACCGGCGCAGCGCCACATCGACATAGGCCGGCGCCAGATCGATGGCTCGCACCCGGCGCCCAGTTTGTTGGCCGGCGATGATGGTGGTGCCGGAGCCGGAGAACGGCTCGAAGCAGACGCCACCTTCGTCGGTGAAGGCGGCGATGACTTGCTCGGCCAGCGCCACCGGGAACACCGCCGGATGTTCGACCTCAATGCCGCGAGCCTTGTGGCGGCCGATGCGGATGACACTGTCGGCGATGCGGAAATTCTGGGTCGGCTTGCCGGCATGGGTCCAGGCGCCGACGGTGCCGTCTGCCTTGCGCATGGCGGTGGAATGGCCATCGGTCCGCAGATGGGTATCCTGGCCGGCGTACTTGCAGGGCACGGTTTTGTTGGGCTTACGCCCAACCCGGTTGAAGTGGAACACCAGTTCGAAGGACGGCGCGAACCGGCCGCCCCAGTCGCCCGGCAGTCCCGGCCCCTGGTCCCAGACGTAGAGCCCGAAGCGGCGCCATGCCTGACCGCGCATCCAGTCGAGCCAGCCCTGCCAATAAGGCTGCCACTCGCCATCGCGATGGACGAGGCCGAGATTGACCAGCACCTGCCCGTCCTCGGCCATCGGCAGTGCCGCGAAGACACCCCGCATCAGGGCATCCCAATCGCCAATGCCGCCCGTGGTATAGTCGCGCTGCTGGCCATAGGGGGGCGACGTGAAGCACAGTGCTGCCGTCTCGCCCGCCATGACGCGGGCGACATCTTCCGGATTTGTGCTGTCGCCACACAGCAGCCGATGCTCGCCCAGCAGCCACAGGTCCCCCGGCCGCACGATGGGGTCGGCGACAGGTTCGTGCACCACGTCGGCGGCATCATCGCCGTCATCGCCATCGTCGCCGTCGGCAGAGTGCAGCAGATCGGCGACCTCGTCGGCGGTAAAGCCGGTCAGTCCCAGATCGAACCCGGCCTCATGGAGATCGCCAAGTTCAAGGGCCAGCAAATCATTGTCCCAGCCGGCATTGATGGCGATGCGGTTATCGGCCAGCACCAGCGCCCGCCGCTGGGTGTCGGACAGGCCGGTGAGCACGATCGTCGGCACCTCGGCCATGCCCAGCTTGCGGGCAGCGAGCACGCGGCCATGGCCGGCGATCAGCATGCCATCCTCAGCAACGAGCACCGGGTTGGTGAAGCCGAATTCCCGGATGCTGCCTGCGATCTCGGCGATCTGGGCCTCGGAATGGGTGCGGGCGTTCCGCACATAATCCACCAGGCTATCGAGCGGGCGGTATTCGACCGCCAGATCACGCCGCAAAGCGCCGTCCGGGATCATCAGCATTTCCATGGTTTCAGGAAGGAAAACAGAAACGCCCGCGAGGGCATTCCTTGCGGGCGTTTCGTCGCAATCTTGGCACCACCGTACCGTCACCCGCGAGATGTGTCCGCTCCAGAAATGTCCGCGGACATTATGGCTGCGTTTTCCGCCATTGCCGTGGCCCTGGCGATCAGGGCCGCCTTCGAGATGCGCTTCGGCACGCGCCGGCCATTGAGATTCCAGGCAATGACGCACAG
>NZ_CAINTR010000221.1 GCF_903853455.1 uncultured Magnetospirillum sp. | reverse complement strand
CAGGGATTCTGGAGTCGGGATCGAGCCGGAAAATCTCAAGCAGATCTTTGAGCTGTTTTTCACCACTAAAGCTCCAGGCCAGGGAACGGGGCAAGGACTGGCGATTACCAAAGCAATCATTCATCGCCATGGGGGCCAGATCACCGCAGAGTCCGACCCCGGGTCCGGAGCGTGCTTCCGGATCCGCCTGCCTATTGAAATACCCGCAGCCTCGTTGTTAACCGGCGTGCAAGTTTGACCCCCTAACCGGGGTGATCGGCGTCGAATTTTGACCCCCCTTCCCCTGGTGATGGCCGCCATCATCCGATGTGAAAAGCATCGGAGCAGACCAGGGGATGATGATCGTGGAATCGATAGCGCGGGTCCGCCGGGACCATTTCGTTGGAAAGAAGGGCATCAAGCAGATCGCGCGGGAGCGCGGGCTGTCGCGCAACACGGTGCGCAAGATCGTGCGGTCGGAGGAGACCGTCTTCAACTACGAGCGGGAACATCAGCCGCTCCCGCAGCTCGGCCCATACGTCGAGCGGCTGGAAGAGATGCTGGCGGCGAATGCGCGCAAGGGGCGGCGCGAGCGTCTGCGGCTGACGCGGATTTTCGACCAGCTGGAGACGGAGGGCTACACCGGCGGCTATGACGCCGTCCGGCGCCATGCTGCGCGATGGAAGCGGGGCAATTCCCAAGCGGCAGCCGGGGAGAGCGTCGCGGCGTTCATCCCGCTGTGGTTCGCGCCGGGCGAGGCGTACCAGTTCGACTGGAGCCACGAGATTGTGGTGCTCGGCGGGGTGACGACGACGGTGAAAGTGGCGCATATCCGCCTATGCTACAGCCGGATGTTTCTGGTGGTGGCGTATCCGCGCGAGACCCAGGAAATGGTGTTCGACGCCCATGACCGCGCCTTCCGCTTCTTCGGCGGGACCTGCCAGCGCGGCATCTACGACAATATGAAGACGGCGGTGGAGACGATCTACGTCGGCAAAGAGCGCCGCTTCAATCGTCGTTTCGAGCAGCTATGCTCGCACTACCTGGTCGAGCCGGTGGCCTGCACCCCGGCATCGGGCTGGGAAAAGGGACAAGTGGAAAACCAAGTCGGCAACGTCCGCGATTGGTTTTTCACGCCGCGTGCGCGATTCGTCACCATGGACGAGTTAAACGACTGGCTGGTGGAGCAATGCCTGAAGCGAGCCGCCGAGCCTCATCCCGAGATGAAGGACCGCAGCGTCGCCGAGGTCTTCGCCGAAGAAAAGGCCGCGCTGATCGGCTACCGCGGCCCCTTCGACGGATTCCATGAGACCCACACATCCGCGTCGAAGTGCTGCCTGGTGCGCTTCGACCGCAACCGCTACAGCGTCGATGCCAAGGCGGCCGTCCAGCCGGTCAGCGTCCACGCCTACGCCGAGCGCGTGGTGATCCGCATGGGCGGCGAGGTAGTGGCCGAGCACGCCCGCGCCTTCGGCCGCGACCGCACCATCTACGAGCCGTGGCACTACGTCCCAGTGCTGGCCAGGAAGCCCGGGGCATTGCGCAACGGCGCGCCCTTTCGGAACTGGGAGCCGTCCCCGATGCTGGCCGCAATCCGCCAGAAGCTGGGCAAGAGCAACGAAGCCGACCGCCAATTCGTCGACATCCTGATGGCGGCGCGGGAATTCGGCCTGGAAGCGGTGGAGACTGCCTGCGCCGAAGCTCTCGCCGCCGGCACCTGCACCAGCGCGGTGATCCTCAATCTCCTGGCCCGGCAGACGCAGCCGGTGGCGGCCGAACCGGTCGCCACCCCGGAGACCCTGGTGCTGGCCATTCCTCCAGTGGCCGACTGCGCCCGCTACAACGCCCTGCTGAAGGAGGCTTGCCATGGAACGGCATGACCTCCTGGCGATGATGCTGGAACTCCACCTGGCCGGAATGCGGGCCGCTTACGACGAGGTGATGGCCGATGGCATCCGTCGACAGCATTCTGCCGAACGCATCCTCGGCGACCTGCTGAAGGCTGAGGTGGCGGAAAAGCAGGCCCGCTCGATCAGCTATCGCATCGGCGCGGCCAAATTGCCGCTGGCCATGGAACTGGCGACCTTCGACTTCTCGGAGTCGCCGGTCAACGCCCCCTTGGTGCGCGATCTCCATAAGGGCGGCTTGCTGTCGCCGCCCCGCAACGTGGTGCTTGTCGGCGGCACCGGCACCGGCAAGACCCATCTGGCTGTCGCCATCGCTTCCAATTGCATCCGCAACGGCGCTCGCGGACGCTTCTTCAATGTCGTCGACCTAGTCAATCAACTGGAGGCCGAAGTCCGCACCGGAACCTCCGGCAAACTGGCGGAGCAACTCGTCCGCTACGACCTCGTTGTCCTCGACGAGCTGGGCTATCTGCCACTTCCCCAGAGCGGTGGCCAATTGCTCTTCCACCTGGTCAGCCGCCTCTACGAGCGCACCGCCATCGTCATCACCACCAACCTCGACTTCGGCGAATGGGCCTCGGTCTTCATCGACGCCAAGATGACCACCGCGTTGCTGGATCGGCTGACCCATCACTGCGACATCATCGGGACCGGGAACATAAGCTGGCGCTTCAACCACCGAAGCTGATGGCGCTGTCGCGTCGCGGGTTGCCCTGATGGGTCAACAGGAACTTCCCACGCGCGCCCGCCGCCAGCTTCATGGAGGAGCGCTGCGGGCGCGCGTGGGCCCCTTCTGTTGACTACCAGGACAACCCGCTATCCCACCAAGAGGGGGGGTCAAAATTGGACGCCGATCTCACCCCTCAAGGGGGTCAAATTTCGACGCCGATTGACAGCCTCGTCTGAAGACGCTAGTTTATCGTAAGGATAAGGTTCATGACCACATCCCTTCCCACCGTTCTGTTTGTCGATGATGAGAAAAGCGTCTTGGACGGTTTACGCAGAAGCCTTTATGGCCAACGCAATGAATGGAATCAGGTATTTGCTACCAGTGGCGCAGAAGCTCTCGAAATTCTTGCTCGGGAGCGAGTGGCTGTAGTGGTCAGCGATATGCGCATGCCTGGAATGGATGGGGCAACGCTG
>NZ_CAINTR010000220.1 GCF_903853455.1 uncultured Magnetospirillum sp. | reverse complement strand
GGGATAACAGGCTGATCTCCCCCAAGAGTCCACATCGACGGGGAGGTTTGGCACCTCGATGTCGGCTCATCACATCCTGGGGCTGGAGCAGGTCCCAAGGGTTCGGCTGTTCGCCGATTAAAGTGGTACGTGAGCTGGGTTTAGAACGTCGTGAGACAGTTCGGTCCCTATCTACCATGGGTGTTGGAAACTTGAGAGGACCTGTCCCTAGTACGAGAGGACCGGGATGGACATACCTCTAGTGTACCGGTTGTCGCGCCAGCGGCATCGCCGGGTAGCCATGTATGGACGAGATAACCGCTGAATGCATCTAAGCGGGAAGCTCCCCTCAAAACCAGGTTTCCCTATCAGAGCCGTGGAAGACCACCACGTTGATAGGCAGCATGTGGAAGCGTGGTAACACGTGAAGCTAAGCTGTACTAATCGCTCGATCGGCTTGATCGCCCATGCGTAGCGGCAAGCTCGACATATGAAATACTTAAAATCACCGAAGATACCAATGTGTGCACAGAGTCAGATCAGAAAAAAACCGTTTCCTTCGACGACCTGGTGGTAATAGCGAGGGCCCCCCACCCGATCCCATCCCGAACTCGGCCGTGAAATCCCTCTGCGCCAATGGTACTATGTCTTAAGGCATGGAAGAGTAGGTCGCTGCCAGGTCTTCCAAGGAAACGACAAAACCTATCACGACGACATTCCAGCACCGGCCCAAAAGGCCGGTGTCTGCGTTCATAACACCATCCCCGCGGGGTGGAGCAGCCCGGTAGCTCGTCAGGCTCATAACCTGAAGGTCGCAGGTTCAAATCCTGCCCCCGCAACCATCTCAAACGAACGCGCCGCAGCCTCAACAGCTGCGGCGTTTTCATTTGTGCCGGCCCGTAGCAGCGCCACGATGTCGCCCTCGATCTCAACCCCATGCGCGCCGGTCGCCGCGTCCCAGTGGACGATGATCTTGTCGATCAGGCCCCGGATGGCATCGATGGACTCGGCCCGGTTCTCGGGGTCATTGAGCGATCCCACCAAGGCGTCGACCTTGTCGCGGTAGACCTCGGCCAGATCATCCGGTACCGTCGGGGCGTCCTGTGACGCGATCTGCAGCTCGCGGCCAAAGCGCTCCTTCCTGGCTTCCAGATCCTCCAGCTCGGCCTTGGTCGAGGCGGTGAATATGCCGGCCTTGATCGCCGTCATGATATTGCCGATCTCTTTCTCGACCTGGGACAGGGATGTGCGCAGCCGAGCTGTGGTCTGCTGGCGTTCGCCATCCATCTCTCGTTGATGGATCTGGTACCGCCGGATGAAGTCGGCCACCGCGTCGGGCTGCATCAGGTGATGACGCAGGCCGTTCAGCACCGTTGCCTCCAACTTGTCCACGGCGATGCCGGGAATGCCCTTGCAGACCGCCTTGCCCTTCTCGCGGGCATTGGCGCAATACAGCCGCTTGGGCTTCGATCCGCCGACATTGAGGGTGCCACCGCAGCAGCCGCAGCGGGTCAAGCCGGACAGCAGGTAGGTGGGGCGTTTGGTGGCGCGGTTGCCCTGGAGGGTGCTTCGGCCTTCCGTCTGGTCGGCATCGCGCAAGGCGTCAAGCGACGCCTGGCGCTTCTTCACTGCGGCCCACAGCTCCTCGGGGACGATGCGAAGATGCGGCACCTCGACGATCCGCCATTCGCTCTCGGGATTGAGGCGGGATTCCCGCGTCTGGCTGCCGGGGCGGGAGATGTATTTGAGCTTATTCCACACCCTTTTCCCGTTATACAGCTCGTTATTGAGGATGCCGGTGCCACGCTGGCGGTTGCCATAGATGGTATTGGCCCGCCAATCGCCGTCGCCTTTGCTGGCGCCGCGCTCCTTGCCATGGGGCGCAGGCACGCCCTCGGTGTTCAGCGCCTCGGTCACGGTGCGGGGCGAGGTGCCCTTGGCGTATTCGGTGAAAATGCGGCAAATGATCGCCGCTTCCTCGGGGACGATCTCCAATTCGCCGGTCATCGGCTGGCCATTGGGATGCAGGGGAACACGGTAGCCATAGGCACGACCGCCGGCAGACTTGCCATCGACAATGGCCGAAGTCTGGCCCCGATGGGTGCCGTCGGCCAAGGCCTCCAGGTACAGGCTGTTCATGACGCCCAGCATGCCGATATGCATGCGGGTGATCTCGCCCTCCTGCAGGGTGTGCAGCTTGACCTCGTGATACAGGCAATCCTCGAAGAAGCCGGCGATGCTGCTCTGGCGGCGTGACAGCCGGCTGAGGGATTCTGTCAAAATGACATCGACCTCACCGCGTTTGACCGCCTGTTGCAAAGCCAGGTAGCCGGGGCGTTTGTCATCCTTGCCCGAAACCGCCTCGTCGGTGAAGCGATGCACCACCCGCCAGCCGTTCGCCGTGGCCCGTTCGTCGCACTGGCGCAGCTGATCCTGGGCACTGGTCGGGTTCTGGCGCGAGCTGCTGAACCGGCCATACAGGGCGGCGCGGGGCGACAGGCTGGATTTTGTCATGGCTTTGAACCCTTTGGTCCTTTAGATAGCGCCGCCTTATTGGGGGGCCGTGACGGATCACTCTGCGACGGAACCACGCTGGAGTAAACGGCTCCTTGACGGCCGCTGCCTTCGGTAACGACCAGCACCAGCTTCTGCTTGATCAACTCGTTGAGAAATTTCCGGATGGTCGCGGGAACTGGGCGGTTTGTATTGTCGAATGTCTGTCGGATCGTCTGGATCGTGATGTTTTTGCCGGATTTCTCCATGTGGCGGATGATTGTCAAAATCTCTTGGGCTCGGATTTGAACCGGAGGGTGGGGAGAGCCGTAAATGGCTCCTTGCCGGCCCCGACTGGGCTTGGTGATCTGGAGAAGGTGCTGTGCGATCAGGGTCTCGAAGATCTTGCGCACGACGGTCTTGTCGGGTCGATCTTCCGGGGGATGATGGGCGCAGAAGGATGCGATGGTGATGGCCATGCCCTTTTTCTCCATGTCCCGGATGACATCCATTGCCTTTACGGCGGAGGCGTCAAGGGGCGGGGCAAGAGCGGCACGTTTGGCGGCATTGGCCACGGGCAAGCCCTCGGATGCTCTCACATTGGCTCGTGCCCTGAAATAGCCGTCATCCCGCTCCTCGGTTCTGATCGCCATGACAAGGTCGGCGCTGTTGCCCTTCCAGGCTACGCTGGGGCGGACGCCGATCATGGGCCGTTCGCCTGGGGGCAGAAATGGCTTGTAGATCACGCCATGGCTGTCGCTTTCCTTGTCGAGGCGATACAGCTCCTGAAGCCCCTTGCTGACGTCGCTGCGGTCCATATCCAACGCCCTGGCAATATCCTGGCGTGACCGTGGCGGTACCGGCCCCCGGCGAAGTTCGCTGATAAGCCAGATGGCGATGCGTAGCGCCCGCTTTGACAAGTTGGGGTGGGTCGCAAGCTGGTGGAGGACGCCCTGCCTGACCTGGACGCCATCTCTCCGATAAGGATGGGAGACGCGGCTCGGCATGATCAGGCCGACCCCATCGACCTCCTTCCCGGTCACCTTGTCGATGATGATGAACTTCTTCAATTCTTCGCGCACGACAACACCCAATGATAGCGTAATGCAATGACATAAAGCCATAAAAGACGCGATATCGGAACAATATCATATTAGGTAATTCAGTGGAACTATTTGCATATTATGGAGCGTCTAAATCAATAATAAATTTAAAAAACGCCATAAAATGAACGGCATATATCCAAAAAATACAGCTAATTCACCAGCAAAAACAATGACATTTATGTTCCGTACAACCCTGAACGGGATAGTCCTTGTGCGGATCCGTTTCCCGTGTGTCATCGCGCATTATGCGCGAAGGAGGGAAGAAAAGAAAGGGCTCCGGAAGGCGGGGGCGGGTGGACGCTATGCGCCCGCCCCCACCTCCGAAAGCCCTAGGTGGATTGAGAGAGAAAGGGACAGGGCGCGCCCCGCAAAGGAGAAGACCGATGAAGCGCTCCATGACCCTCCTCCCCGCCAACGACAATCGGCCGGCTTCGCGTGAAGCCATCAGCCTGCTGGCTCCGCTGATTGACATCCTAGCACGACAGGCGGCGCGGACGGCCAAGCCGGCGAATGACAATCGCCCGGCGGACGTTTCGGAAGACCTCTCCTAATTTCCCTCCTCACGAAAGGACACACCAACATGCGTATCACCCTCAGCACCGTCCGCGCCGCCCTCGCCATCGCCAAGTCCAGCCGCCGTGCATGGGCGGTGTTCCTCGAGAAGGCGGCGAGGGAAGTGGCGGCCGACCGTGCCGGCATCGTCATCGCCCTGGTGCCTATGGACACCTATGGCCCACACATCCGCCACATGTTCGATGAGAACGCCTATCGCATCGAACTTTCCGAGCGGTTGCCCTTCTTCATGAAAAGGAAGGAGCGCCCGGATGGCACCATCGACGAGAACGTCGTCGAGACCATCAAGGGCAACACCCTGGTCGTCTTCGGCAAGGGCACCAAGACCAGGGACTTCCTCGGCCGCTTGGTCGATGAACTGCTCGGCCTCGGCTACCTCACCGAGGAGCAGGCCCACCATTACCGTCAGGTCTACGCGGTGTGGCCGAACCTCCAAGTGGCGGCCTAAGGGGCGAGGGGACCGGGGCTCCAGCCCCGGTCCTTTTCGCATGACCGATCCGGCACCGCCGGACCATCAAAAAAAATGACAAAGGGGAACAAGGGGTCCGGCGCGCCGATGGCGAGCGCACCGGAGCCCAAATGAGAGAGCAACGGAAGATGGTCGGGACAGGCCCGACAAAGGCGCCGGAAGGAGAAATCAACATGCCTATTTCGACCCTCGCCATCGGTACCGTCCTCACCGCCAGTGCCATCGCCGCCCTAATGCACAAGATGGCGCAGCTCATCCGCTCCGCCGATAGGGCCGATGACAAAGCGGCCCCGGTGGCTTCCCTCCCGCCCCTCGGGCGAAAGGAGCCGGCCAACCACACCGGCATCGCCTGGACCACCAAGACGGTGAATCCCTTCAAGGGTTGCACCCAGTGCTCCCCGGAATGCCAAGCATGCTACGCAGTCCAGTGGGCGGTTCGTCATCAGGCCAAGGGCAGCCGGGGCTACGCTGGCACCGTCAAGGACGGGAAGTTCACCGGTGTCATCGGCATCGTCCCCGATGAAATCGACCGGCTCGCCCAAATCAAGACCGACCTGGTCTTCGTCAACTCCATGAGTGACACCTTCCACGCCAAGGTTCCCGACTCGGCGGTCAAGGCGGTGTTCGACGCCATGGCCGCCAACCCGTTCGGCACCCGCTTCCAAATCCTCACCAAGCGGGCCACGCGGATGGCCAAGTTCAGCCAGGGCTATGCCATCCCCGACAAGGTGTGGTGTGGCGTCACCGTCGGGTGCAAGAAGTCGTTGAAGCGCCTCGACGCTTTGCGCCAGGTCAAGGCGGTGAAGCGATGGGTCTCGTGCGAGCCCTTGCTGGAAGATCTCGACCTCACGCCATGGCTTGCCGATGGCACCCTGTCCTGGGTCGTGGTCGGGGGAGAGTCCGGTCCCCGCTTCCGCCCCATGGACGAGAAGTGGGCCGAGGATATATGGCAGCAGTGCCAGCGCTACGGCGTGCCGTTCTTCCTCAAGCAGTGGTCGGCCCGGTCGCCCAAGACCCAGACCGAATACCCGCCGACCATCAACGGCCAGGTGTGGCACCAGTTCCCCTAATCCATAGAGACCGTGGCGGCACCCGCAAGGGTGCCGCCATTGGTCTTTTTCCCCCTGCTGCAGGGGCCAGAAGGAAGGGGAGGGCCAGGGGCCAGCACTCCCCCTGTTGCCGCCGCCGGGCAGTCGAGGATGGCGGAGCCACCCTCGACGAAGCTGCTCGGTAACGCCGCTTTCCCGCCGTGGCGAAACGCTACCAGGTCGGCCCCCCCAAGCCTACCATGTCGGTCCCACCCCGGCCGGGCGGTGATGGCCGGGCCGTAATACTCCACCAGCACCGTGCTGGGATGGTCCGCCGTCGCCTCCCGGACGATCCGCGCCCACAGGGCATGCCCGGCATCCATCACCGGCGCCAGCATGGCGGCGGTGCAGGCCGGGACGTGGCCGACCTGGGCCAGTGCCGACCACAGGGCGATGGCGTTCTCGTCGTGGGGATTGTCCGGCTCCCGGAGGGTCATCAGGATGTCGCCATAGCCAGCCCCGTCCAGGTGGGCGCCAGGATAGTAGAAGGCACCGGCCACCCGATCCGCCGCCATGGGAGCGGTGGGCCTGGCTTCCAGCCATGCCCGGCCCTCGGCGATCGCCATATCCCGTTCCAGCCTTTCGTGGGCGCTCAAGCCGCCGCCTGGTCATCGGCCAGGCCGGTGTTGTCATTGGAGGCGGGAAGGGGCGCCATGAGCTCCAGCACGAACTCCGCCATGGCATTGTTACGAATTCCCCGCACCCTGGAAATCAGCTCCCGCTTGCTCGGGCGCCGGCCGATCTTGGCCTGGTAGGCTTCGGCCTTGACCACGATGTCCTCCAACTCGGTCAGGTGATACCCGTCCAGCAGCCGGCGAGCGTCGGTCAGGTGCAGCAGCGCCACCCGCATGGCCCAGCCCATGTCCTCGGCGTCGATATCGGCGTCGGCCTTGCCCAGCAAGACATGGTAGACCACCCCGTACTTGAAGCAGCGCCAAAGGACGCGCCGAAAGAAGGACGGGGGGATGGAATTGTGCTGCTGGAAATGGTGGCGGAAGCCGGCCTCGAATTCCGCCTCGGCCTCCGGCGTCACCGTATAGGTCCGGTGCAGCGGCACGGCGGCGATATCCTCCCAGGCCGCATGCAGCGGGGCAAGGTTGCCCGGCTCCTCCACCCGGTAGATGGGGAACATGTCGGGCGTGCGCTTGGGGTCGGCATCGCCGATGATAATGCCGAAGCGCTGCATGAAACCGTCCAGCATGGACTCGACCGAGACGTTCTGATTGAAGGTCTCCAGAACCGTCGTACCGAAGATGACCAAGGCCGGATCTTCGATGACCAGCGACCCCGTTTTGGTCCGTCGCGCCAGCTCCTGATTGTCGTGAAGGGTGAGGAGGTAGCCCCGCATCTCCTCCGCCCAGGTCTGGCTTTCCATGCGCTTGAGAAGCTGCGCCCATTCGTCCTGCAGCCACAGGCACTTGTTGTGGGTCTCCATTTCCTCAATGAAGCGTGCCGCCGAGGTGGTTTCGGGAAACAGCCGCATGGGTATCACCCGCTTCAGCACCGAGGCGGTCTTGGTCTTGCCCGCCCCGCTGGACGCGAGCAGGGTGGACCACAGATCCGGCTTCAGCCTGGTTCCCGCCACCTCGATCTCAACCTCGCGCTCCAGCAGATAGGCCGCCAAGGCGTGGAGCACAAGGAAGGCCGGAAGCTCCAGGGGGAAGTCCGTGGTCCGCTGGAACAGGGCCACCACCCGGTCCAGCAGGGTGCCGGGCGGAACCATGGTGTCGCCCCGCCACCTGCGCGGCTCGGGCTTGGCGGCCATCAGGCCGCGCAGGGTCTCGCCCCGTTCGCCGTTCAGCTTACCGGCGGCGATGAAGTCGAGCAGGTCCATCTGGCGCGGATCGACGGGCGGCGCCTTGGGGCGTTTCGGGCGGGAAGGCTTGGGCATGGCGGGTCTCCTGATGGGGCGGACGCCACCGTCCGCTTTCGTTGACCTAGGCCCCCGTCGGCGGCCATCAAGTGGTTTCGGCGATTTGTTTTCGGCTCTGTGCCGGCCCCGGCGTCAGCGTCGGCACAGTGCCCGTAACCCCTAGGAAATCAGCGCCTCTCGGGCCGATTTGGTGGCGTCAGCAGGGCGTCGGCACCCCGTCGGCACCGGCTGGGCATCACGGCCGCCGATGCCGCTTCGCCGTTGCCTTGGTCTGCTTCAGCTGCTTCCGCGCCTCATTGAGCTCATGCTCCGCCTGCTTCTTCAGGTAGGCGGGAATGAGCACCGGCGCCCATTCCTCGATGTCACGGCGAAGCCCCGCCCGGAATTCGCGCTGCTTGTCCGATTGGGTGGGATCGTCGACCGCATTGAACAGCATGGTCATGATGCAGGTGACCCGGCTGAGGGTGAATTCGAACGGCGTGCCGGGGCCGTCAGGCTGGCCAACCAGAATGATGCTCAGCCCCCTGTTCCACTGGTTCACCCAGGTGTCGATGCTGATGTCGTCGATGTCGTCGTCGATGTGGTCGGTCATGTCGGTCTCCTCGGTGTGTTGGGGGTGGTTCAGTGCCACGAGACGCTGGCACTTTGGGCCTGGCGGATGACACGGCGTACCTGGGCGCGTGCATTCAACGGCCCTCGCCGCCGATCCGAGGGCGTGCTGCTCACCGTCATCTGGCAGGTCTGTCCATTGATGGTGAAGACCACCTTCGGGTGCCGGCCCTTGGTGTTCAGGTGCCAGTCCAGACCGGCCGCCTCGATCTCGGTGGTGACCGCTTTCATCTCTTCGTTCTTCATGGTCCATCTCCCCCTGCTGAACTTTTCATCCGCCCAGTGATCGCCCGTGGAGGGCGTCACCAGGTCAATGCCGCCCGCGCGCCACGCTCCAGCGCCGCCTCGGCCTCGGCCGACGGCACGCCGACCCCGACCGCCCGGCAGCACGCCATCGCCAGCCGCTCGCGGGCCGCGATCTCGACCTCGCGCGCTTGGCTCAGGCCATGCCGGGGACGGGGGCCATGCTCCAGGGCGGTGATGGCGTGGCGGATATGAACCAAGGCCGTTTCCGCCGCCTCCAGGGCGGCAATGGCCTGGTCACTTTCAAGGGAGCTGGCCTGGCGCTCCAGGGGCTCGGTGTTGATGGTCATGCTGATCTCCGTCGGTCTGCTGCTCGGCCCAATGCCGGCGAGCCGGACATGGGCTCGCGCCGACGTTTCCGATCTTTCGGTCAGCACTGCTCGACACTTCGGGTTAAGGGCAGCGCCCTTGCCTACAGGCCGGCTTTTCCAACGGAAAACCCGGCGGCGTAGGTGCCGCCTTTTAGGCGAGCTGCCTCTTTTCTGCCTTTTCCCCCTTTCCTTTTCGATTTTTCGCTCGATGTCGACGGCGGGGCGATTTCGCAGGGAGGGCGTCATGGCGGACAACGACAACAACGGTGGCGGT
>NZ_CAINTR010000219.1 GCF_903853455.1 uncultured Magnetospirillum sp. | reverse complement strand
GAGATGACCGTCATAGACCTGCTGGGCAGGCACCCTCCGACCGGCCGAAATCACATCGGTACAGGTGGCCGGAAACGGATCGGAATGGGTGGCCGGATTGGAATCGGAATCCCCGGCCGGATAAATCGGAATCCGCACCTTGCTCCGGATAGGTTCAGCACGTCCCGAAATGAGTGGTTCGTCTCCTGTTTCAGTTCGAAGCGGGATGACCTCAGCCAGTGGCGAGCCTATGGCGGTGGCGAGAATGGCTTCGCCATCGGTTTTGACGGCGCGGCAATTCAACAAGCGTCTCCACTCTCAAGATGGCTTGTCCCGGTCAGTTACGACAAGGCGTTCAATGCCGAGGTGGCGGACAAGATCGCCGAGGCCACTATCGGATTCTTCCTGGACGGCCTGAGCCGCCGCCCTGGAGTTGATCGGCAAGACTGGACCTCGGCATTCCTGGCGGCATGGACCAACCAGATCGGCTATTTTGCCCCGCTCATGAAGGACCCGGCCTTCGCCGCCGAGGACGAGTGGCGGATCATCCACCCGCTCAAAGAGGCCGACTTCGAATCCATGCAATACATTCAGCGGGCGGCGCTGATGTCGCGGCACATCCCGTTGGGCTATCCGCCGCCGACTGATCCGAACTCAACGCTGCTACCGATCATCGAGATCATCGTTGGCCCAGGACGGCACAAGGAGGTATCCAAGATCAGCGTCGGCGATTTAATCCGAACTTACCGTTACCCAGAAGGCGCGTGCAAACTCACCTGCTCGGAGATTCCGTTTCAGGGAGTGTGAAAGGGTATCCTGATCACCCGAACTTCCAGTCCTCCTGCTCAATCATATCCGCCAGCCCGATGCAGGGGATACCCTCGGCCAAGCAGACATCTGGAATCTTGGGGCTGTCCTTCTTGCCAGGATGCTCCTCGGTCACCACGGTCATGGGCGGGTTGGTGGTGGCCGCCAATGCAATGACGAAGGGATCGCCGCCCGAGCGCCCCTTGACCGTATCCACCAGACGGGGATAGGTCCCCATGATATAGCCCACCTGCGTTTGACAAGAGTCGTCAATCTCGACGAACAAGGCTTCCCGCCGGTCCTTGCACCATGCGTAAAGCTCATCGTCCTTCTTCTCCAGCTCGTTCAGCACCTCGACGGAGGCCCGGAGACGCCCCTCTTCGATCAGCAGATCCAGCCGATCCCAGACGAAGCCGAAGTTCTTGGGGCGATAGACCCGTTGCCAGCCATGGATCAGGGCGCTGCTGTCGATGCTGTAGATCGGCGGGGCCATGCCGTCACCTCAACCCAGCGGCTTGTTCAAGCTTGGCAAAATGCTTGGTCTTGATGCCAAGGTAGCCGACCACCTCGCTCAGGGTCATGCGGTCCTGGTAGTAATTTCCCAGGATCATGCGGACAAGGGGGCGGCCCAGGTTGCTGACCGTCTCCTGCGGCATGTTGCGGGGGATGCCCTTATCCTTCGTCTTTTCCTTTTCACGCTGCTGCTTGGCGAGGTAATCAGCCAGATACTGGCTGCGTTTGGACCGGTAGAACGCCTCGGTCGTCCGCTCGAAGGTCAGCAGGCGTCGCAGGAGCGCCTCACGGCTGACGCCGAATGAGCGGGCGAGATCGGCGATCTCGCTGTCGGTCCAGGTGGTGGAGCGGGTGCCCTGGACGGCGACCCGGTCATCTTCCAGCAGCCAGCGCTGGGGCATCAGCGTCGCCGCCGCCACCTTGTTGCAGTACACCTCGACGGCCTGATCCTCGGGCGGGCGGGCCGCATCGGTATCCAGGTCGGAAACACCGCTGACTCTCAACAGCAGATGGGCCAGTTCATGAAGCAGGCTGAAACTGCGCCGGGTCGGCGGGTCCTTGCGGTTGACCACGACCACCGGAAGACGGTCCTCGGCAATAGCGAAGCCGGAGGCATCCTCGGTGGTGAACTGGGTCGCCTGAAACACCAGAACCCCAGCCGTCTCGATCCGATCCCGCCATGCGTTGAAGGCGGCGCGGCCATCGGAATCCCGCCACTTGGACTGGATATCGTCACTGACGCCGAGAGCCGCGCGAAGGCGTAGCCCAATTTCCTCCGGGTCCTCATCCAGCGTTGCCCGGAGTCCGAAGGTGGTGGCGGCCTCCCCCAGGTCGGCCAGCATTTCCAAGGCGAGTTCCCGCTTCTGAGCAGCCCGGCGGATTTCCAGTTGCAGATTGGCCGGGAAATGCCGGAGTCCGATTCCGGGCAACCGCCTCAGGTCACGGATGACCTGGAAGTCCTTCGGGACTTGTTGCAGGTAGAACACCGCCAGCGGGCGCTTATAGAGCGTCGCAAGATGGCGGAGTTGGGGAATTGAGGGAGCATCCTCGCCAATCTCCCAGCTTGTCAGCTTGTCTTCGTCGATTTTCAGACGATGGGCGGCCTCGGGCACGGAGAATCCAGCGCTGGTCCTTGTCCAGACCAGCACTTCCGGTTTCACCAGGGCCTTGACCCTCGCGGCCATCATCAACTCCCTCCAGATTTCAGGGGCGGCCAAGCCACCCGTTATGGATTCTGCCCCATTTGCCATGGCCAAGTCCATGAGGCCCTTGCCTACTCGGACATTCCATTCCAGGCTTTGTTAGCCGTGCTATAGTTCCTGCGGTTCGTTCTGCCCATAGGATTTCTTCATGACCGCTTCGGTCGCCATACAATCACCCGTCCCGCCCGCACTGCTGGATTCCGTGGTGTCCTTCTTTCATCCCCGCCGGGTGATCCTGTTCGGGTCGCTAGCGCTTGGCAATGCTGGGCCGGACAGCGACATCGATCTGGTGGTGGAGTTGGATGACGACACGCCGCCGGAAATGATGTCGGCCAAGGCGATCCAGGCGGCTCGGGAGGGCTATCACGATCCTGTCGATATCATTCCCTACCGGGCATCCGTCCTGGCCTCGCGCGCCCGCGCCATCGGTTCGTTCGCTCATACCGTGTTGCGCGATGGAGTGACGGTCTATGAGCGGGCCTGACGAGCAAGACATCATCCAGTGGCAGGACGCCCTGCGCTGGCTTGGCCGGGCCATGGACGATATCCGGGCCGTGCGGGTGCTGCTGCGCGACGGCATCGCGATGCAGGCCGCCTTCCATCTCCAGCAGGCCATCGAGAAGAGCTTGAAGGCCTTGCTCGTCGCCTCCCGGCAAGACGTGCGGAAAACCCACGACCTCAACACCCTGGCGGACCTCGCCCGCCGCCACTGGCCGGTTCTGATCGCCGCGCCGTTTGCGCTCAGCTACGTCTCACGCTGGTATATCATCAGCCGCTATCCCGGTGACGACGATATCGGCCCCACCGCCGCCGAGATTCAGGCGGCGCTGCCCGATGTCGAATCCCTGTTCTCGGCGGTGATCGATCAGGCTCCGGCCGCTTTGGCGTCCGAGGTCGAGGCCATCCGGCGGGCAAGCCGGTAAGAAGCCGGTCGTCGTCACGGACGGTCTATGCTGTGCCCAGCTCCGACGCCATCCTGACCAAGGCCCGGTGCACCTCCACCATCGCCAGCGTGTCCCGCTCGCAATAGGCCAGCAGCGCTTGGCGCAATTCGCCCGCTGCTTCGGTACCGAGTCTGCCTGATGCCACGCGATAGAACGCATTCGAGGCGGCCAGACCATCGGCCACCTGCTCCAGGTCGCCATAACTGAAATCCGGGCAAAGGGCGGGGCCGACCGTCTTGATCGAATGGCTGAAGTTGAAGCCGGGATGGTAAACGGCGCCGCGCACCACCGGCAGCAAGTCCCGGAGGCGGGCGATGATGGCGTCGATGGGGGCCTTCAGATCCTTGAACAGTGCCGCCAGCGTTTTGAGTTGGGTCTGTTCGTAAGGGGAATAGACGATGATCGGCGTCGTCTCCGTCCCGACCGCCCGGATCAGCGATTCCGCGAATTCCCGTCGCGGGTCGGTCACTCCATCGGCCAGGAACTCCTGATGGCCCAATACGCCATCGGCGTCCAGGCGGTGCAGCGACCACTGGAACGGGATGGTTTGGAACGGGCGGGTGCCGACATACAGAGGGATCGTCGGGGCAAAGGCTTCGAAATCCAGATAGAGGGCGGGTGCCGCGAAGCCCTGGAGCAACCGGGCCAGATCGGGCGCGACGAACGGACGGCCGCTCACCAGGACATCCCGGATGATGCTCTGTTTCTGCGTCAGCGGGAAATCTTCGGGGATGGCTGAGATGGCTTCGATCCCGGCGGCCTTCAGCGCGTCGCGGCCCGTCTCCGTCATGCGGGGGAGCCGGGCCACCCAATCTTCCGGCTTGTCGGCGGTGCAGCGGTCCCAGTAGTCGCAGGCGTAGGGCGAGGAGCAGTGCGATCCCGGCTCGACCACCGGTTCCTTGCGCTTGCGCAGGCACGCCATCTGCCCGGCGATGCGGTCGGTGATCCCGTCCAGTCGGGCGGAGGCTTGGTCCTTGACGTCCTCCCGGAGGAAGAACTCGGGCCATGAGATGCAGCCTTCGTCCCGGACGTATACCTTGTTGACGACGAGGACCACGACCGAGGCCAGCCGAAGCCCGGCAGCCGCGAGGACATGCATCTGTATGGCGACATCGTCGAGGTAATGGTCCTTGACGCTGCCGCTGCTTTTCACCTCGCGCAGTCCCCAGCGCCCGCGCGGCAGGCGCTCCAGCACATCGACCCGGACACGGATACCACCCTGCTCGAACGCCGCCTCGAAGATCGCCGGGACCGATGGGTCGGCCATCAGCGCCTTGGTGCGGGCCATGGCTTCCTCATGCTGCCACGGCATCTCATCGACCAGAACGCCGCCGGGGAACAGCAGATGGGCCTTGAGGCCGATTTCGATGCCGATGTCCTGGGACGACCCTGATGCCGGTTCCTCCCAGTCCGGCGGCTGGTTCACGGTAAGCCATAGCCGTCGCAGGCACTGGAGACCGGCAAGGTAGCGGGACTTGGTGAGGTACATGTCGGTCGCTCCAGTGACGGCATCAGCCGTGCAGTTTGCCATTGATCCGGGTGTTGCCAAAGACGGCACCTGCGAAAATCGTGTCGGGGACGTTGACGAAGCGCTCGACCAGCCGTGCCCGGTTTTCCGGTCGTCCAAGCTCGTCCTTGATGCGGAAGTCGAGTGTCGCCCCGACGAGGTTGGCGCCGATGAACAACGGTGGCCTGAACTCGGCCTCCCCTCTCACCACATCGCCGAAGGACATCGGGGAGAGGTTTGCCCCTCGAAGATCGGCCCCGCTGAAATCGGCCCCGGTCCACCAGGACCCATCTGGCGAGGCGTCGGGATGGCGCACGCAGAAATCAGCCCCGGTGAGGGTGGCATCCCGGAAGTTCGCACCCTCGCAGGAGATGTTGGCCTTGATGCCGGTGAGGTCGATCCGCCGAGCGTCGGCACCGTCGAACAACAGGGCCGATGCCGGACTCTCGATCCACGGCAGGCACTTCATCCCGGCGAATACGGCACCCGCCATCCGGCAATTCCCGAACATCATCATGCCCGAGAGCATCGTATCGCGGAAATCGGCGGCATCCAGCACCGCGTGATCGAAGCCGATAAGGTCGCCGAACTGCGCACCTCGAAAGCCGACGCCGGGCATCTCGGCGTGTTCGAAGTAGGTGTCCGTGATGGTGGCGCCACCGATAATGCAGCCGGTCAGATTGGCGTAGCGGAACGAAGCCCCCGTGATCGTGGCTCCCTCCAGCGAGGCACCGGTCATCCTGGCGCCGTCGAATTTGCTTTCAGCGATGGTGGCTTGATCAAGCCGGGTGTCCCGCAGATCGGCACGACGGAAATCGGTGCCGTTCATCCGGCAGCCCCGCAGATCGGCACCGGCCAGGTCCATGTCCCTCAGCACCAACCCAGAGAGGTCGCGTCCCGCCCAGGACTTGTGCTCATGACCGATGACCGTAGGAGCGGCGATAGCCGGAACGGTAAGGCCAGTCCCGATCAGGCCAACAGCGGTGGTGGTCAGAAAGTCACGACGTTGCATGGGAATACCTCCAGGTTCAGGGGGATTTCTGGGGTTGTGACGTCAACAACGTCTTCCAGAACGCCAGGGCGAGGGTCATGGCATCGTCCTTGGCGCGGTGTCGGGATGGAGGCGCCGGTTCCACCGCCGCCGCCGGGATCGGCACATCGACCGCGACCAAGGCCGGGCCGCCGTTGATCAAGGTGGTGACCGAGCGCAGATGGAATGCGGGCTCGATGACGGTTTCCTCGAACAGCATGTCCAGCCAGTGCCGGTCGAATTCGGGGGCATCGCTGAAGACGGTCTTGCCGCCGAGCGTTTCATTCAGCGCCCGCGCCACGTCCATGACATCCCAGCCCTCGGCGTCGAGCTGGCTTTGGCCGATGCCGTGGAGCTCTTCCGCCCCATCGTCCCAAACGCCGCCGTCCCGCCAAACCGCCGGGGGCCGGATAAGTGCCGACCAGCCGATCAGGCTGGCGGCATGAACCAAACCGATCTCGATGGGATAGCAGCCGTCGCCAAGTCCGCTGGCCTCAATGTCGAGAAAGACCGTTGACCGAGATTTTCTGTGTAAACAATCCATCGCTGTTACCTTGTTTCAAGCCATTTATATGCTTGCATAGAATGCTTTAGAGCGCCATACTGAATTTAGTAATTCGCCTACCGTTTTCTGAGAGCAATAATGCCCGCTTGCAAAGTTCGATGGCTCGTCATGGCTACAGGCGAACGCCTGCCTGTCTTGGTGTCGAGCGCTGACGGAATCCCGATGTTCCTCCCCGTCGTCTGGCTGGTCTCGATGCGTCGCGCCACTCATCGTGCAGCCAACACCTTGCATGCCAACCTTCAAGCATTAAAGCTGCTCTACACGTGGGCGACACGCGATGGGATCGACATCGAGCGCCGCATGTCGGATGGGGCTTTTCTGACCAACGGTGAACTGGCTGCTTTGGTGGGAGCTTCCCGCCAAGAGATCGGACAACGGGGCGCTAAAGTCGTCGGCCTGACCAAAGCCAAGCAATCTGGCGTTGCTGTTGACGTCGGGGTATGCCGTGAGACATCGGCCAACCGCCTGAGAACTATCGCCGACTACCTTGGCTGGCTTGGCCGCGAAGGATACGCTCGCCTAGCCCCTTTGGAGGCGGATGCGCGCTTATCCCTGTGCTCCGCCATGTTGGGGCACCTGCGAGCAATGTCTCCCAGTGGCAAAGGTCGTAACACGGTCGGCATGCGCGAAGGCCCGTCTTCCGAGGTGATGGACACAATCCTTGCCTCCATCGAGATCGATGCCGCGAACAACCCATGGCAGGATCTAGGGCTGCGCGTCCGAAACCGCCTCCTGATCAATCTGTTTTTCGCCCTGGGCCTCCGTCGTGGAGAGGCGCTTGGCGTCCGAATCGAGAGTATAGACTTCCGAAAGGCCACTTTGACCGTGGTGCGGGCGCCGGACGACCCTGACGACCCACGCACCTACCAACCCCTGGCCAAAACCCGTGATCGCATTTTGCCACTCAAAGAAGGGTTGGCGCGCATGATCGAGGATTACGTCCTTCGTATCAGATCCAAGATCCCGGGTGTTCGCAAGCATTCGTTCCTATTTGTCTCCCATCAGACAGGCGCCCCGCTGTCTCTGGTTGCTGTCAACAAAGTCTTCACGTCGCTCCGCGAACGGGTGGTCGGTTTGCCAGAGAACCTGACCCCGCACGTCATGAGGCATGCGTGGAACGACGCATTCAGCGCGTTGATGGATCGCAAACAGGTGACGGAGGAACGCGAGACTCAGATGCGCAGCATGATGATGGGATGGTCCCCAACTTCCGGTACGGCCGCAGTCTACACCCGACGCCATGTGCGTGAGGAAGCACGCCGCGCATCGTTAGCTCACCAGCTGTCCATTGTCGATGGCGGCAAACCTTGACCTCCGTTCAGGCTGTTCGGCCAAACAATGGTTCCGTGTCCACGGTGTCCACGGTCGACGGCATCGTTATTGATCCACTTGCTGACATCTGGATATTGCCGGGGCGGTCATCTACAAGAACCATAGACTTTTCCAAACTCAACGGGCTGGCGGCATCATGGCTGTGTGATGCCTTCAGGAATGCGCTGGCCCAAGGAGCTGCTCGTGTCGTTGGCAGCACACTTTTCAATTGGTTCGACGCTTTTCGTCATCTTTTGGCGCTCGGCGTTAAGTTTCCCGTCATGCGCGTCGATCTATCGCTCGTTCTTGGCTGGCGTTCCGCAGCAGAAGTGGATATCCGCACCCGACGCCGCTTGCACGTGGTGCGGCCGATCATCAAGCGGTGGCACGCCCTTGGTCTTCCTGGCGTCGAGGGCGAGGCTGCAAAAGCTTTGGCCACGATACGAATCAAGACTGAAGCAAAAGGTGTTCCGGTACGGACATCTGACCCGACGAATGGGCCATTCACCGATATTGAGATCCAAGGCATCGTCTCGGCTCTTCGCAATGGTAGCGTCGTCGGCACGGTTACGGTTGAGGACTATGCGCTCGTGTGGCTGTTCTTGGCATTAGGTGTCCGTCCTATTCAAATCGCGTCCATCAAATGCGGGGATTTGTTGATCGACGAGGCACCTGATGGCAGCCGCACCTACTTGCTCAAAGTGTCACGAGCCAAGCAACGCGGTGCAGGCCTGCGTAGCGCGTTCAAGACCCGTGCGCTTGTCTCCGAGATCGGCCACGCTCGCCGCCGACAATTATCTTGGCCGGTTGAGCGACAACTATGATGGCCGGTATGATTGCCCGCTGGGGCCGGACGTAAGGAGGG
>NZ_CAINTR010000218.1 GCF_903853455.1 uncultured Magnetospirillum sp. | reverse complement strand
GCGGTGTTGGTGGCCGCCGCCGTGGCGTCGCCGATACTGCCGGCGCCGCGCTCCGAGGTGATGACCAGCCGGCTGATGGCATCCTGAATCTGGCTGACCTTGCCCTCGATCTCGGTGGTGGATTCGGTCACGCTGTCGGCCAGCCGGCGAATTTCGGCGGCCACCACCCCGAAGCGGCGCCCGGTCTCACCGGCGCTGGCCGCCTCCAGGGCGGCGTTGAAGGCGATCAACTTGGTCTGGTCGGCGATGGTGGTGATGATCTTCATCACCTTGCTGATCTCCTTCGAAGCGTCCCCCAGGCGGATGATCTCGGTCAGGCTGCCCTGGTTCTCGTCCTGGATGTTGCCCATCTTGGCCGTGAGCAACTCCAGCGCCTGGCGGCCCTTCCAGCTGTTGTCATAGGTGACGTTGGCGATATCGACCACCGAGCGGGAATGCTCCGAGATGAGGGCGGTGGAGGCCGAGAACTCCTCCATGGTCGCGGTGATCTCCGCCACCGAGGCCGACATCTGGCTGGACCCCACCGCCTGGCCCTCCACCGATTCGGCGATCCGCAAGGCCGAACCGTGCACCGCGCCAGCATTGCCGCGCACCTGGGTGGCCAGATCGTGCAAATGCCCCTCCATCTCGGCCATTCCGTTGGCCAGCACGCCTACTTCGTCCCGGCGATTCCGCCAGGGAACCTCCACCGTCATGTCGCCGTCGGCCATGCCCTTCATCGCCGCCACCAAATCAGCCACCGGCCGGCTGATGGACCGCGCGACCCGCATGGCCAGCAGGCCGGCGATCAACAACACGGCCAGTTCGGAGCCGCCGATCCACACGAACTGGCGCCAAAGCGTGTCGTCGATATCGTCGATATAGACCCCCGCCTGGATGACCCATTTCCAGGGCTCGTAGGCGGCAGCGTAGGACAGCTTGGACATGGGAACCTGATTGGGATCGGAGGTGCCGCGCGGCACCATGTAACGGACCAGCCCTCCCCCGTTCTGAGCCGCGGCAATCAATCCCGCGACGATCCGCATGCCATTGGGGTCCTGGACCTCCATGCGGTTGACGCCTTCATTCTTGGCGACGGCATGAACCAGGGTGACGCCATCGAATTGATAGACGCCGTAATACTCGCCATTGCCCCAGCGCAGGGCGCGGATAGCCTTTTTCGCCGCCTCCTGCGCCTGAGCCGAGGACAGGGTGCCGGCCTTGATCTCGTCGTCATAGAGCTTGATCAGCTTCTGGACGCTGCCGACCATGTCGTGCAGCTTCTGCTCCCGCTCAGCATAGATCGCCCGCTTCAGCCCCCAGATCTGGGCGCCCGAGATGACGATTCCCGACAGAATCATGATCGCCATGATGACGGCGATCCGAAACGCAATGGAGTAATTCCGCATTTTCCGCCCGATGGTCATCATCCCCCCTCAACTCGCCGCCACGGACGAAGGCCTCAGCCGGAAGCGATCGACCAAGGTGTCGAGGTCGGACGACAGGCCGGCCATGTTCCGGCTGATATCCGACAACTGCCCCATGGACGCGGCCCCGTGGCTGCTGGCATC
>NZ_CAINTR010000217.1 GCF_903853455.1 uncultured Magnetospirillum sp. | reverse complement strand
TCCCGGTAATCGCAACCGATTACCGGGACCGCCCTCATGCGGCGGGCGGGCGCTGTGCGCCCTTGCCTCCCGCGCCATAAGGCGCGCGGCCCTTTGGGCCTAACCAAATCCCGATGAGTCCGGCTCATCGGGATTTGGTATAAGCCAAGCGCAAGCGCCGGCGATTGGGACAATCAAAAAGTCCTCTACTCCGCAGCCTTGGCGGCGGCGGCGGGATCTTCCAGCGCTTTCAACAGGGCGGCGCGAATCTGGTCCAGCTTGCGGCCATGCTCGATCTTATGGCCGAACACATCCTTGACGTAGAACACGTCCACCACCCGCTCGCCATAGGTGGAGATGTGGGCCGACGAGATCTGGAGACCCAGATTGGTCATGGCGTTGGTGATGTCGTAGAGCAGGCCGGGGCGGTCGCGGCCGTTGACCTCGATGACGGTGTGCGAGCGCGACGGCCCGTTGTCCACCAGCGCCCGTGGCGGCACCTTGAAGACATGGGCGCGGGACGGCAGTTTCCCTTTGCGGCTGGCCAGTTCGCGGTCAAGCCGCAAGCGACCGGACAGGACCTGCTCGATGCCGGCCGACAGCTTGGCCAGTTTGCCGGGACTGTCGAAGGCGCCGCCCTCCGAATCCTGGACGCAGAAGGTGTCGAGCGCCATGCCGTTGGCCAGGGTGATGATCTTGGCATCGACGATGTTGGCCCCGGACATGGCCATGGCGCCGGCGATCTGGGAAAACAGGCCGGGATGGTCGCCGGTGTAGAGGGTGACCTCGGTGACGGCGCGCTGGGTGTCGACCCGCGGCTCGACGGTCAGCGGCGCGCGCACCGCCTCGGCCTCGCGGACCAGGCGGGCATGACGCAGCTGGGTGGCGGTGTCGCAGGTGGTCCAATAGCTGGGATAGCCGCGCGCCAGATGGGCGTCGACGTCCTGGGCGGACCAGCCCAGCCGCAGCAGTTCGGCTTGGAGGGTCGCCTGGGCCGCCTTCACGCGGGTGGCGTGGGCGGTGGCGGAGAAGCCGCCGGTCATGACGTCGTTGGCCCGCTGGTACAATTCGCGCAGCAAACCGGCCTTCCAGGCGTTCCACACCGTCGGCCCCACCGCCCGGATGTCGGCGACCGTCAGGCACAGCATGAGCTTCAGGCGTTCGGGCGACTGGACCAGGGCGACGAAGTCCGAGATGGTCTTGGGGTCGTCGATATCGCGCTTGAAGGCGACGCGGCTCATGGACAGATGCTCGCGAATCAACCAGGCGCTGGTCTCGGTTTCTTCGTCGGTCAGCCCCAGGCGCGGCCCCAGCCGCATGGCGACTTCGGCGCCGGTCACCGAATGGTCGCCGCCACGTCCCTTGGCGATGTCATGTAGGAAGGTGGCGACGTAAAGCGCCCGGCGCGACGCCACCTGATGGATGATCTCGCTGCTGGTCGGCGCCTCTTCCTCCAACTGGCCGGCTTCCAGGGAATGCAGGATGCCCACCGCCTGGACGGTGTGCTCGTCCACGGTGAAGACGTGGTACATGTCGTACTGCATCTGCGCCACCACCCGGCCGAAATCGGGGATGAAGCGTCCCAGCACGCCGGATTCGTTCATGTGCCGCAACGCCACCTCGGGGTTCTTGTGCGAGGTCAGCATCTCGATGAACAGGTGGTTGGCGGCGGGATCGTTGCGCAGGTTGGCGTCGATGCGTTTGAGGCTGCGGTGGACCCGGTCCAGCGCCCGCGGATGGATATCGACCTCGTGCTCCAGGGCGGTGTGGAACAGGCGGATCATGGCCACCGGCTCGGTCTCGAACTGGCCGTCATCGGCGACGTTGAGACGCCCGCCTTCCAGCACGAAGCCGGCCACCACCGAGCGGCGCGAGAACAGCCGGCCCAGTTGCAGCCGGCGCGGCTTGCGCTTGTGCTGCTCCTCCGCCAGGGCGCAGAACAGCCGGGTCAGGTCGCCCACATCCTTGGCGATCAGGAAATAGTGCTTCATGAAGCGCTCGACCCCGCGCGAGCAGGGACGCTCGGCGTAGTGCATGCGCACCGCGATTTCCGGCTGGACGTCGAAGGTCAGGCGGTCTTCCGGCCGGTCGGTGAGGTAGTGCAGATGGCAGCGCACCGTCCACAGGAAGGCCTGGGCCTTGACGAATCGCCGGGCCGCCGGGCGCGAGATGATCCCGGCATCGGCCAGTTCGGCGATGTCGTTGACCCGGTACATGTACTTGGCGATCCAGTAGAGGGTGTGAAGGTCGCGCAGACCGCCCTTGCCCTCCTTGACGTTGGGCTCCAGCACATAGCGCGAATCCCCCATCTGGGAGTGGCGGGCATCGCGCTCGGCCAGTTTGGACTCCACGAACTCCACCGCGGTGTTGGCCATCACCTCGGCCTTGTAGCGCTCCCACAACTCGGCGAACAGCTTCTGGTCCCCCCACAGCCAGCGCATTTCCAGCAAGGCGGTGCGGATGGTGAGGTCGTCCTTGGCGTTACGGATGCAATCCTCGGCCGAGCGGGTGGAGTGCCCGACCTTGAGGCCCACGTCCCACAGCATGTACAGGATGTATTCCACCACCTGCTCGTGGTACGGCACCCGCTTGTAGGGCAGCAGGAACAGTAGGTCGATGTCGGAATGGGGCGACAGCTCGCCGCGGCCATAGCCTCCCACCGCCACCAGACTCATGGCCTCGCCCGAGGTTCGGACCCCTTGGGGAAATTCGTGGTCGGCGGCGAAGTCGTGGACCAGCCGCACCAGTTGGTCGATCAGGAAGCAGTTCTCCCGTACCGTCCGGGAGCCGTCGCCACCGTCTTCGAAACGGCGCCGGACCTCGGTGCGTCCCTGGGCGAGCACCTGCTTGAAGATCTCCAGCGCCCGCGAGCGGCGTTTGTTCTTGGGCAGGTCCTCGGCGGCCAGTTCGGCCAGCCGGGCGATGACGGCTTGGCGGTCGACGATGGTGCGCTGATGGCTGATCTTGGTCATGGGGGAGGGGCACGCATCGAAAGTGGCCGGGGGCTTCGATTATAGGAGGGGCTCGTCCGATCCCGCCAGACCTATTCGCGGGCAGGCCGCCCGGATGCCTTGTGTTTGGGCAGGCACTCCTAAAACTCCACCCCTTTCTGGGCCTTGATGCCGTCGCGGAAGGGATGCTTCACCATGGTCATCTCGGTCACCAGATCGGCGGCCTCGATGAGGGCGGGCAGGGCGTTGCGGCCGGTGATCACCACGTGCTGCCCTTCGGGGCGAGCCTTGATGGCGGCCAGAACCGTGTCCAGCGGCAGGTAGTCGTAACGGAGCGCGACGTTGAGCTCGTCCAGGATCACCATATGGTAGGTCGGGTCGGCCAACATGGCCGAGGCCAACTCCCAGGCCCTGCCGGCGGCTTCCACGTCGCGGGCGCGGTCCTGGGTCTCCCAGGTGAAACCTTCGCCCATGGCGCGGAAGGTCACCAGGTCGCCGAAGCCGTCCATGATCCGGCGCTCGGCGGTGTCCCACGCCCCCTTGATGAACTGGACGATGCCCACCGGCATGCCATGGCCGACGCAACGGATCGCCATGCCGAACGCGGCGGTGGATTTGCCCTTGCCGGCGCCGGTATGGACGATCACCAGACCCTTCTCACCGCTTTTCTTGGCCATCATCTTGTCGCGCGAGGCTTTTTTCTTGGCCATTTTCTCGCGGTGGCGGAGATCGGTGTCCTCGGTCATGGCGTGTCCTGTTCGGCTGATGCTCAGGGGCTGATATGGGGCGGCGGTCGCGAGATCGCCATGGCGGCCCTGACACGAATCCTTCATGCTTTTTAAATTGCGTCCAGCGGGGCCGCCGCTATAACCGGGGCCATGCATCCTGAAGGATATGGGAATGGCCGACGCCAAGATGACCACTCGCCGCCTCGCCGTCCACTACGGCGACAAGCTGGCCCTGAAGGAGGTCGATCTCGACATCGCGGCGGGAGAGGTGACGGCGTTGATCGGCCCCTCGGGCTGTGGCAAATCGACTTTTCTGCGATGTCTCAACCGGATGAACGACACGGTCGAGAGCGCCCGGGTCAGCGGCGAGGTGACCCTGGACGGCCAGCAGATTTACGGTCCCGCCGGCATTGATCCGGTGCTGCTGCGCGCCCGGGTCGGCATGGTGTTTCAGCGCCCCAATCCCTTTCCCAAATCCATCTATGACAACGTGGCCTTCGGGCCGCGCCTGCATGGGCTGGCGGCCGAGGGTGACGAGATGGACCGGGTGGTCCAGGCGGGTCTGGAGCGGGCCGGCCTGTGGGCGGAGGTCAAGGACCGCCTGCACGAAAAGGGCACCGGCATCTCCGGCGGTCAGCAGCAGCGCCTGTGCATCGCGCGGGCCATCGCCGTCGAGCCCGAGGTGATCCTGATGGACGAGCCGTGTTCGGCGCTGGATCCCATCGCCACCGCCAAGGTGGAGGAGCTGATCGACGAACTGCGCGAGAACTTCACCATCGTCATCGTCACCCATTCCATGCAGCAGGCGGCGCGCGTGTCGCAATACACCGCCTTTTTCCATCTTGGCAGCATCATCGAGGTGGGGGCGACCGAGCAGGTCTTCACCGCCCCCAGAAATGAGCTGACCCAGGGCTATATCACCGGCCGGTTCGGCTGAGGGAGGTTCCACCATGCCGCATATCGTAAAGTCGTTCGACATCGAGCTCGGCAGGCTGGAAGAGGGGCTGGCCCGCATGGGCGGTCTGGCCGAGACTCAGCTTGCCGCCGCCATCGAGGCGCTGGAAGAGCGCGACAGCGGCCTCGCCGCGCGCGTCATGGCCGACGACGGCAAGGTCGATGCCGGCGAAAGCTTCATCAACGAGCAGACCGTCAAGGTGCTGGCGCTGCGCGCGCCGGTGGCCGACGATCTGCGCACCGTGGTGGCGGCGCTCAAGGTGGCCGGCGAGATCGAGCGGATCGCCGATCTGGCCGCCAACGCCGCCAAGCGCTCGCTGGTGCTCAACCAGCTGCCGCCGGTGGCCCCCATGCGGTCGCTGATCCGCCTGGGGCGGCTGGCGCTGGAACTGGTCAAGGAAGTGCTCGATTCCTACTTCAACCATGATGCCGACCGGGCCTTGGCGCTGCGCGAGCGCGACCAGGAGCTGGACGACGTCTATTCGGCGCTGTTCCGCGAGATCCTCACCTACATGATGGAGGACCCGCGGACCATAACGCCGTGCAGCCATCTGATGTTCATCGCCAAGAACCTGGAGCGGATCGGCGACCACGCCACCAATATCGCCGAGCTGACCTATTACCGGGCCACCGGCAAGCCGGTGACCGAGGAGCGGACCAAGAGGGACGTCTCGGCTTTCATCGGCGCTGAACCGCGGGAATAGTTTTCGGGGTGCCCTCAATCGCCGGGCGCGCGCCTCCGCGCGCTTGACTTTCGCGCCACGAGGCGCGGCGGCCTTTGGCCTTGCCGACGAGCGAATGCGCTCGTCGGCGTAGCTACCAGAACTTCGTTGAGACCCAGTAGAACAGCGCCGCGATCGATCCGGCCGCCGGGATGGTGATGACCCAGGCGACGACGATGTTGGCGGCGATCTTCCACCGCACGCTCGACAGGCGGCGGGCGGCTCCGACGCCGATGATGGAGCCGGTGATGGTGTGGGTGGTGGACACCGGAATGCCCAGCCAGGTGGCGCCGAACAGGGTGACGGCGCCGGCGGCGTTGGCCGAGAAGCCGTCGATCTGCTTCATGTCGGTGATCTTGGACCCCATGGTCTTGACGATGCGCCAGCCGCCGAACAAGGTGCCCAGACCCATGGCGATCTGGCACAGCACCGCCACCCAGACCGGAACGTGGAAGTCTCCCTCCAGCAGTCCCTGGCTGTAGAGCAGGGCGGCGATGATGCCCATGGTCTTCTGGGCGTCGTTGCCGCCATGGCCCAGGGAATAGGCCGCCGCCGAGAAGATCTGCAGGAAGCGGAAGCGGCGGTCGACGGCGACGGGCGCGGTGCGGCGACACAGCCACGACAGGACCAGGATCAGGAACATGGCCAGCGCCAGGCCGATCAGCGGCGACAGCACGATGGCCGAGCCGGTCTTGATGAAGCCGATGGGGACCAGGGCGGAAAAGCCGCCCTTGGCGATGCCGGCCCCGGCGATGCCGCCGATCAGGGCGTGCGAGCTGGACGACGGGATGCCCAGCGCCCAGGTGACGATGTTCCACACGATGGCGCCCATCAGGGCGCCGAAGATGACGTGGGTATCCACCAGGGACGGCTCGACGATGCCGGTGCCGATGGTCCGGGCGACGCTGGTGGTGAAGAACACCAGGGCGATGGTGTTGAAGAACGCCGCCCAGATCACCGCGTATTTCGGCGACAGCACCCGCGTCGACACCACCGTGGCGATGGAATTGGCCGCGTCGTGCAGTCCGTTGAGGAAATCGAACAGCAGGGCCGTGACCACCAGGAAGATGATGATCGGCAGGGCGACCGAGGCTTCCATCTGGGCTCAGACCTGTTCGATGACGACGGTCTCGATGACGTTGGCGACGTCGTCGAAGCGGTCCGAGACCTTCTCCAGCCGCTGATAGATCTCCTTGCGGGTGATCAGCTTGACGGGGTCCTTCTCGGTGGCGAACAGGGCGCGCAGGCCCTCGTGCTGGCGCTTGTCGGCGGCGCTTTCCTGGCGGCCGATGGCGTCGCACAGCTCGTTGATGGCGGCGGAGTTGCGGCTGACCTGGGGCATCAGCGCGATCGCCTTGGTCAGCAGGTGGGCGCATTCGACGATGCCGGTGGCCAGGGCGCGCATGTCGGGGGTGAACTCCCGGACGCCGTAGAGATCGACCCGCTGGGCCACCTCCTCGATGCAATCCACCGCGTCGTCCATGGAGGTGATCAGCCCATGGATCTGGTCGCGGTCGAATGGGGTGATGAAACTGCGGTGCAGCGCCTGCAAGGTCTGGCGGGTGATGAGGTCGGCCTCGCCCTCGAACAGGCAGATCTGCCGGAAGTGGTGATCCATGTCCGCCCCGTCGGCCATCATCAGTTCCAGCTCCTTGGCGGCGGCGTGGATCTTCTCCGCGTGCAGGATGAAAAGTTCCACGAACTTCTCTTCCTTGGGCATCAAGGAGCGGAACAGACGGAAAAACATGGGGGAGGTCCCTGGCAGTTAGGCGGGCGCCCGCGAACAGGCGACGCTTCAATACCATAGATGACGGTTTTGTTACATCGGGAGTTGCCGCAAGCGACGCCGGTAGAGGAAGAAGGTGGGCGCGCGACCGGCCAGGCATTTCTGCTCGTAGCGGGTGGCGGGCCAGTCGGCGGGCAGGGTCTCGCGCTGGGTGGTGGCCAGAACCTTCTCGAAGGCCGGATGGGCGTCCAGGTGCTTGGTGGCCCAATCCACATAGATGGGGTCGTCGCTGGCCACTCGCAGTTCGCCGCCGTCGCTGAGGATGTGGGCGATGGCATCGAGATTGTCGGGGCAGACGAAACGGCGTTCGGCGTGGCGAGTCTTGGGCCAAGGATCGGGGAACAGCACGAAGACGCGGGTCAGCGCGCTTTCGGGCAGCGCCGGCAGCAACAGCCGGACGTCTTCCGGGAAGATGCGGACATTGTCCAGCCCGCGCGTCTGGACGTGGCCGAGCAGGCTGGCGATGCCGTTGCGGAAGACCTCGCCGCCGATCAGGCCGATGTCGGGATGAGCCTCGGCCAGATGGGCGAGATGTTCACCGCCACCGAATCCGACCTCGAGCCAAACCTCGCGGACCGGGCGGGGAAACAGCGACAGCAGATCCAGGCGGTCGGTCGGCTCCGGCACGGCGATGGCCAGCCGGGGCAACAGATTGTCGATCAGGCCGAGGGCATTGCGGCGCAACGCCTTGCCGCTGCGTCGCCCATGGAAACGGGGCCGCGCGGACGCGGCCCCTTCTTCACCGTCGCAGGAACGGGGCCGCGCGGACGCGGCCCCGTCTTTACCGTCGTGAGACTTGCTCATGAGAGGCTCAGAACGCCTTCTTGAGCTGCTCCACCAGATCGGTCCGCTCCCACGAGAAGCCGCCGTCCGCGTCGGGCGTCCGGCCGAAATGGCCATAGGCGGCGGTGCGGGCGTAGATGGGCTTGTTGAGGCCCAGATGGGTGCGGATGCCGCGCGGGGTGAGGTCCATCAACTGCTGGAGCACGTCGGACAGCCTGTCCTCGTCCACCTTGCAGGTGCCCGAAGTGTCCACGTAGACCGACAGCGGCTTGGACACGCCGATGGCGTAGCTGAGCTGGATCACGCATTTTTCGGCCAGACCGGAGGCGACCACGTTCTTGGCCAGGTAGCGGGCGGCATAGGCGGCCGAACGGTCGACCTTGGTCGGGTCCTTGCCGGAGAAGGCGCCACCGCCATGGGGGGCCGCGCCGCCGTAGGTGTCGACGATGATCTTGCGGCCGGTGAGGCCGCAATCGCCGTCGGGACCGCCGATGACGAACCGGCCGGTGGGGTTGACGTAGAAATGGGCCTCGTCGCACATCCAGCCGGCGGGCAGGCAGTTGACCACATGCGGGCGGACGATCTCGCGCACATCGGCCTGGGACAGGCTGGCGTCGTGCTGGGTGGAGACCACCACCGAGGTGGCGCGCACCGGCTTGCCGTCGCGGTATTCCAGGGTCACCTGGCTCTTGGCGTCGGGGCCCAGCAGCGGGGCGGCGCCGGAGTGGCGGGCCTCGGCCAGCGACTTCAGCATGGAATGGGCCAGATGAATCGGCGCCGGCATCAGGCTCTCGGTCTCGTTGACGGCGTAGCCGAACATGATGCCCTGGTCGCCGGCCCCTTCGTCCTTCTCACCGGCGGCGTCGACGCCGACGGCGATGTCGGCGGACTGCGAGTGGACATGAACCTGGACCTTGGTGCTGTTCTTCCAGTGGAAGCCGTCCTGCTCGTAGCCGATGTCCTTGATGGCGTGGCGGGCGGTCTCTTCCATCAGTTCCTTGGTGATGGAAGCGGGGCCGCGCACTTCACCGGCCAGCACCACCAGATTGGTGGTGCACAGGGTTTCCACGGCGACGCGGGCGTGGGGGTCGGCGGCGAGAAAGGCATCGACGATGGCGTCGGAAATACGGTCGCTGACTTTGTCGGGATGGCCTTCGGACACCGATTCACTGGTGAACAGAAAATTCTTCTTGGACACGGGTAAGCCCTCCTAGATCCAATCTGTGCGGGACCAGGGGCATCAGAAGCTCGAACACGCCATCGTGATGCACCCACTTAGCCGGTTTAGCGTGGCGGCAAGCGGTCAAAATCTCCACGGGAACGGGCTCCCCCGCTCCGGGGGGTTCTTCTGACAGGCAGGGAGGCGTGTCGTCAAGACATATCGCTTGACGACCGCCAACCATTTGGAAAGAAGGGTTATTTTTTGGCTTCGTCGGCGGCGGCGAGGGCCTTGGCCAACTCGTAGACCCGCTTGCGGACGCTGGGGTCGTTGATGCTGTAATAGGCCCGCACCAGCTCCAGCGTCTCGCGCCGGCTGAGCGGGTCGGTCTCGAACGCGGCGGCTGGTTCCTCGGACAGACCGGCTCCGCCATGGGCGACGGATAGCGGGCTCTGGTCACGGACCGCTTCGGACATGTCGTCGTAGAAGAACGATACCGGCACGTCCAGCACGCGCGACAGATCGAACAGCCGCGAGGCTCCGATCCGGTTGGCGCCACGCTCGTATTTCTGCACCTGCTGAAAGGTCAGCCCGATGGCCTCGCCCAGCTTTTCCTGACTCATCCCCATCAAGGTCCGGCGCAGCCTGACCCGCCCGCCCACATGGACATCGACGGGGTTAGGCAGGCCTGACGGCATGCGGCCGCGGTTGGAGCGGCGGCGGGGGGCTTTTTCCTCTATGGCGGTTTCTGGCTTGGCCATAATTACGTCCTAACGGTCGGAGTGGAGTTGCAGCCCATGAACCGATGGTTGCGTTACACCATAGTGGGGGTATTGCATACAAGTCAACACGCGGCGCGCGCACGACACCAATCCATAGGCATATGCCTGAAGTATGGTGCCGCTCCGACTATTTCAAGTGCGAAGACGAATTCCCAAGCCCAAACATCCCAACAGCAGTAGCAAGGCGGGGATGTTGCCGAAACGGCCGTAGGGGGTGGGCGGGATCGGCTTGGGAAGCGAGGCGTCGAGGATTCCCCTCTCACCGAGGGGGATGCGGCCGAGTTCGCGTCCATAGGGATCGATCATGGCGGAGATGCCGGTGTTGGCGGCACGGGCCAGCGGCAACCCTTCCTCGATGGCCCGCATGCGGGCCGCCGCCAGATGCTGATGCGGTCCCGCCGATTGGCCGAACCAGCCGTCATTGGTGATGGCCAGCAGCCATTGGGGGCGTTCCGGCTCGGTGGCGATCACCGCGTTGGGGAAGATGGCTTCGTAGCAGATCAGGGGACTGACCGGCGGCAGGCCCGGCAGGTCGAGGGTGCGCGGTCCGGGGCCGGGAGAAAAGTCGGTGCCGCCATGGGTGATCTTGGCGATGGGCAACAGCCCGCGAAACGGCACGTACTCGCCGAAAGGCACCAGATGGGCCTTGTCGTAGATTCCCACCACCTCGGCGTTGGCGGTGATGGCGAACAGGCTGTTCCACACCTGGAACGGCTCGACGCCCCTGGGGCTGATGCGCGGGGCGCCGGTCAGCACCATGCCGCCCAGCGGCGCCGCCGAGGCGACGATCTCGCGATGCAGGGGGTCGAGGTCGAGAAAGAACGAGGCGGCGGTTTCCGGCCAGACCACGGTGGTGACCGCCTCGAAGCCGGGGGAGCGCGACAGCGCCACATGCTCGCGCAGATTGCCTTCGCGCAGCTCGTCGCGCCATTTGTTGCTTTGGGGAAGGTTGGGCTGAACCAGCCGCAGCCGGATGCCGGACACCAGGGCGTCGGGAGCGCCGGGGTCGGGGGCTCCGGCCAGCCGGACGCTGCCGCCGATCCAGCCCGCCAGCGGCAGCCCGGCCACCACCGCCAGGACCACGGCCTTGGCTCGCTTCGACAGCGGATCGGCCAGCAGGGCGGGGGCCAGAACCACCACCCCGGTCAGCAGGCTGAGGCCCCAGATACCGATCACGGCGCCGACTTGCAGCACCGGCAGGGCGCAATCCCACACCGAGCCCAGCGGATTCCACGGAAAGCCGGTCAGCACCCACGAGCGCAGCCATTCGGCGACGGTCCAGGCCGAGGCCAGCAGGAGAATCCGTCCCGGTCCCTTGATCCGGGTCATGTGCACCGCCGCGGTGGCCACGCCGACGAAGGCGGCCACCAGTCCCGACAGGCCGAACAGGGCGAAGGGAATCATCCAGCCGAACTTGGCCACATCGGTCAGCAGGGCGTTGGAAATCCAGTAATAGCCCACCGAGAACCAGCCCATGGACCACCACCAGCCGGCCCCGAAAGCGGCGCGGCGGGTCTTGGCGACGTCGAATATCCAGACCAGGGGAGGGAAGGCGAGCAGCAGCGCCGGCAGGAAGCCCACCGGCGGCAGCGCCAGGGCGGCGACGGCCCCCATCAGCATCAGGGTCAGCCGGCGCCGCCATCCGGTCAGGGCCTTCAGGCGCAGGGCGAGGGGGGCGATGAACGACATGCTTACTCCGGCTTGGTCTCGGGGGGCGGCGGAGCCATGCGGTGAACCCGGACGCGCTTGACCCGGCGGGGATCGGCGTCGAGCACCTCGAACTCCAGGCCGGCGGAATGGACGATCAGCTCGCCGCGCAGGGGAACCCGCCCGGCGACGAAGAAGACCAGACCGCCCAGGGTTTCCACCTCTTCCCGTTCCTCCTCGGTCAGCACATCGCCGACCTTCGCCTCGAACTCGGCGATGGGGGTGCGGGCGTCGGCCTCGATCCCGCCATCGGGCAGATCGACCATATCGGGCTCTTCGTCCTGGTCGTGCTCGTCCTCGATCTCGCCGACGATCTGTTCCACCAGATCTTCGATGGTGACCAGCCCGTCGATGCCGCCGTATTCGTCCACCACCATGGCGAGATGGGCGCGCTTGAGGCGCATCTCCAGCAGCAGGTCGGTGACCCGCATGCTGGGCGCCACGAACTGGACGCGGCGCACCATGCGCGGCAGGTTGAACGGCTTGCCCTGGCCCAGCACTTCCAGCAGGTCCTTGATGTGGACCATGCCGATGACGTCGTCCAGCACCCGGCGGTAGACCGGCAGGCGCGAATGGCCACATTCGATGAACAGCTTGATCAGGTCTTCCAGCGGCATCTTGGCCTCGACCGCGACGATGTCGGCGCGCGGCACGCTGACGTCGTTGGCGGTGACGTCGTGCAGATGCAGGATGTTGCCCAGCAGTTGGCGTTCGTGGTCGTCGATGATGACTTCGGCGTTGTCGCGATCCTCGATCAGCTCTTCCAGGGCCTCGCGGACGGTTTCGCCGCCCTTGGGGCGCCGCCGCGCCTTGATCCAGCCGCGAACCGCCCGCAGCAGCGAATCGTCATGGCCACCATTGGATTTCTTGCCGTTTGCCCCGCCGTCGCGGGGCGGACTACTGCCAGGGTCGCTCATGGCCCTTTCTCTTCCTCATGATACGGGTCGGGAATGCCCAGCGACGCCAGCAAGGTGGTCTCCAGCGCTTCCATCTCGTCGGCCTCCTGATCGTCGTCGTGATCGTAGCCCAGCAGATGCAGCACGCCATGCACCACCAGATGACCGAAATGATCCTCCAGCGGTTTGTCCTGCTCCTTGGCCTCGGCGGCGACGGTCTCCCAGGCCAGGATGACGTCGCCCAGCAGCAGCGGCGCGCCGGGAACCAGCGGGGCGTCCTCATCGTCCAGCGAGGCGAAGGACAGCACGTTGGTGGCGGCATCCTTGCCGCGCCAATCGCGGTTGAGGCCGCGTACCATGGCGTCGTCGGCCAGCACGATGGACAGCTCCACCGGCCCGTCCGGCAGGTCCACGGCTTCCAGGGCGGCGGCGGCCAGCCTGCCGCAGCGCGTTTCGGCATCGGGCAAGGCCTCGGCCCAGGCCGGGCAATCGACGCGGACCGAAATGTCGATGGTGATCACGGTGTTCCCTTGTCCTTGCGGGCGCGCTCGACCCGGTCATAGGCGCGCACGATGCGGGTGACCAGATCGTGGCGGACCACGTCCTTGTCGGTGAAGCGGATGAAGCGGACCCCCTCGACGCCGTCGAGAACCTCCATGGCGTCGGTCAGGCCCGACCGCACGCCGGGCGGCAGGTCGGTCTGGCTGGGATCGCCGGTGATGGCCATGCGGGAATGCTCGCCCATGCGGGTCAGGAACATCTTCATCTGCATGGTGGTGGTGTTCTGGGCCTCATCCAGGATGATGAACGAATTGGCCAGGGTGCGGCCGCGCATGAAGGCCAGCGGCGCCACCTCGATGTCGCCGGCCAGCATCTTCTTGGCCACCTGGTCGCCCGGCAGCATGTCGTGCAGGGCGTCGTAGAGCGGCCTTAAGTAAGGATCGACCTTCTCCTTGAGGTCGCCGGGCAGGAAGCCCAGCCGCTCGCCCGCTTCCACCGCCGGCCGTGACAGGATGATGCGGTCGACTTCGCCCGCCACCATCATGGCCACCGCCTTGGCGACGGCGAGATAGGTCTTGCCGGTGCCGGCCGGTCCCAGCCCGAAGGTCAGGGGGCTCTGGTCCAGCGCCCGGATATAGTCGGCCTGGGTCGGGGTGCGGGGCGCGACGTGGCGCTTGCGGGTGCGGATGACCAACTCGCCGGTGATGTCGGGCTGCTGGCCGGCCATGCGCAGGGCGGCGTCCACGTCGGCGGTTTCGATATGGCCCTGGCGCCGGGCCAGATCGTAGAGCCCGTCCAGCACGCCCGCCGCTTCCAGCACCAGTTCGGGGGTGCCGGAGATGGAGACGGTGTTGCCGCGCGGGTCCAGCGCCACCCCCAACCGGCTTTCGATCCGCTCCAGATTGGCGTTGTGGGGGCCGAACAGGCTTTGGGCCAGGGCGTTGTCCTGGAACTCGCGGATGATGGGGGTGGGACTGTCGCTCACGCCGGCACCGCCGCGAGGCTGTTGGGGTGCACGGCGGTGATGCGCAAGGAGACGACGGTGCCGAGCAGGTGGTCGGCCGCCTTCACATGGACCGGCTGCATATAGGGCGAGCGGCCGACCAGTTGGCCGGGATGGCGACCGGGGCGGTCGAGCAGCACCCGCATCTCGCGGCCGACGCAGGAGCGGTTGAAGGCGGTGGTCTGGTCGAGCAGCAGCGCCTGCACCTGGGCGAGCCGCTCCTCCTTGACCGTTTCCGGCACCTGGTTGGGCATCAGGGCGGCGGGGGTGCCGGGGCGGGGGCTGTATTTGAAGGAATAGGTCTGGACGAACCCGACTTCGCGCACCAGGGCCATGGTGTCGGCGAAATCGGCGTCGGTTTCGCCGGGGAAGCCGGTGATGAAGTCCGACGACAGCGCCAGATCGGGCTGGGCGCGCTTCAGACGCTCCACCAGCCGCAGATAATCGGCGCGGTCATGGCCGCGATTCATGGCGCTCAGGATACGGTCCGAGCCCGACTGCACCGGCAGATGCAGGAAGGGCATCAACTGGGGGATGTCGGCATGGGCGGCGATCAGGTCGTCATCCAGGTCGCGGGGGTGGGAGGTGGTGTAGCGGATGCGCTCGATGCCGCCCAGATCGGCGAGGGTGCGGATCAGCCGGCCGAGGCCCCAGCCCTCCTCGCCATGCCAGCCGTTGACGTTCTGGCCCAGCAGGGTGACCTCGCGCACGCCCTGGCCGGCCAAGGCGCGGGCCTCGGCCAGAATCGCGGCGGCGGGGCGGGAGTATTCGGCGCCGCGGGTATAGGGGACGACGCAGAAAGTACAGAACTTGTCGCAGCCTTCCTGCACCGACAGAAAGGCGCTGGAGCCCTCGGCGCGGGCCTCGGGCAGGAAGTCGAATTTGGGTTCGGCGGGGAATTCGGTGTCGAGCACGGCGCCGCCGGCCCGCGCCGCCTGGGCCACCATCTCGGGCAGGCGGTGATAGGTCTGCGGCCCCAGGACGATATCGACGAAGGGGGCGCGGCGCAGGATCTCCTCGCCCTCGGCCTGGGCGACGCAGCCCGCCACCGCCAGGATCATGCGGCCGCCGGCCAGGGCCTTGGCTGCCTGGAGCTTCTTCAGGCGGCCCAGTTCGGAGAACACCTTCTCGGCCGCTTTCTCGCGGATGTGGCAGGTGTTGAGGATGACCATGTCGGCATCCTCGGCGCTGTCGGCCGAGGCATAACCCAGCGGCGCCAAAACGTCCGCCATGCGGGCGGAATCGTAGACGTTCATCTGGCAGCCGTAGGTTTTGACGAAGAGTCTTTTTGCCACTGTCGTTCGCGGGCGGTGATGCCGCTCCTTCACAAGGGGAAAGCTAGCATCACCGGACCCAGAGTCAAGGATTCCGGGTGTGACATTACAGGATCGCCAGCACGCTTTCCGGCGGGCGGCCCAGCGCCGCCCTGTCGCCCTTGACCACGATGGGGCGCTCGATGGCGATGGGATGGGCAACCAGCGCCCGGATCAAGGCGGCGTCGTCCAGCGTGGCGAGGTCGATGCCGGCCTCGGCGGCGTCCTTCTTGCGGGTGATCTCGGCTGGGCGCTTGCCCAGCAGGGCGAGGATGCGGGTCAGCTCGGCGACGCTGGGCGGGGTCTTGAGATACTCCACCACCACGGGCACGATGCCCCGGTCCTCGATCAGCTTCAAGGTGTCGCGCGACTTGCCGCAGCGGGGATTGTGATAGATGGTAACCGCGTCCGACATGTCTGGTCCGATCCTCATGAACGCCATGATCCGTATCCCCACCTATAGCCTGCTGGTCAGGGGACTCGCCACCCTGATTTTCACCCTGCTGCTGGCGCTGCCGGCCGGGGCCGCCGAACCCGCTCCCCCTCCCGCCCAGGTATCGAGCGAGGAGTTGAGCCGGCTGGTCTCCACCTTGGAGGACGCCAAGGCGCGCGAGCAACTGGTGGAGCAGTTGAAGGGCCTGATCGCGGCGCAGCGGATGGCCAGCCCGGAGGCCGATCTGTTCGATCATCTGACCGACCGGGCCGGCGATCTGCGGGTGGGCTTGGCGACCTTGGCCGTCGTGGCGGCGGCGGTGATTCTGGCCAAGATGCTGCACCGGCTGGTCAATCGCGGTCTATCCCTGGGCAGACCGGACAGCCGGGCCAATCGCTATCTGCCACTGTTGCACCGGGTGTTGCGGAGTCTGATCGGACTGATGGGCCTTGTGGTCCTGGCCCAGGTCTGGGGCTTCGATCCGTTGTCGCGGCTGAATTCCGATCTGGGCCGTCGGCTGGTCTCGTCGCTGGTCAATACGGCGGTGGTGATGGCGGGAGCCTTGGTGGCCTGGCATCTGCTGAACGGCAGTATCGAGCGCTACCTGACCGCCACCGATGCCGACGGCAACCAGCGGCAACGCTCGGGGCGTGTCCGCACCTTGTTGCCGCTGGCCCGCAACGCCGCCTTCGTAATGCTGGCGGTGATGGTAGGCCTGATCGTTCTGTCGGAACTGGGGATCAACATCGCGCCGCTGCTGGCCGGTGCCGGGGTGCTGGGCATCGCCATCGGCTTCGGCTCGCAGAAACTGGTCCAGGACATCATCACCGGCGCCTTTATCCTGTTCGAGGACACCGTGGCGGTGGGCGACACGGTCAAGCTGGGCGAGCATGCCGGCACGGTCGAGGCGCTGTCCATCCGGGCCATTCGCCTGCGCGACGCCAATGGCAGCGTGCACACCATCCCGTTCGGGGCGGTGAGCACGGTGATCAACGCCACCAAGGGCTTCAACTACGCGGTCTTCGACATCGGCATCGCCTATCGCGAGGACACCGACGCGGTGGCGGCGATTCTGGCCGAGCTGGGAGCCGAGCTCCAGGCCGATGCCAAATGGGGCGCCTTCATGGCCGAGCCCCTGGAGGTGCTGGGGGTCGAGCGGTTCGACCCCTCGGCGGTGATCATGCGGGCACGGGTCAAGACCACGCCGGGTGATCGCTTCGCCCTGGGGCGCGAGTTCAATCGCCGCCTCAAGCAGCGGTTCGACGCCGCCGGCATCGCCTTTCCCATCGCCCAGACCCTGGTCGAGGTCGGCAACGACAAGAAGGCCATGTAACGTCGCGTTCGATGGCCAAGCCCTCCCCCGCTTTGACGAGGCCAGCGGGCGTGTTAGGCTTCCGCCATGTTCAGGCGATGGTTCTGATGGGAGGGCACGGAGCTTTGGCCGCCGATGCCTCCGACCTGCCGCCCATCGATCAGCCCAGCCACTGGCGCGTCCTTACCCAGGACGATTCCACCTCCGACAGCAAATGTATCGGCAAGCCGGTGACGCCGCTCTGCGCGGTGGAGACGATCCGGGCCTGCTTCGTTCGCGAGGATGACAGTCTATGCCAGATCGGAATGGGGCTTGATCATCTTCCGGGCCTGATTCACCTTATTGATCGTGAAGGACTTGTTGGTCTAGGGGAGCGCTACCGCATCGTTGCAGCCGCAAAAATCGGTAAAAAGAAGCGCTCGCCGATCAACGGCGAGCGCCCTGAGGCTGGTGATGTCCTTGTCGATGTTATTGACCTGTATTGCCGAGGTCAAAAATGCAGCCGATCATCCAGCCGCCCCACAACCTACCTTATGCGTCACCAGGAGGAACGCTGGATTGTACTCACCTGGGACACGCCCAGAGGCGATTGATGGAAAATATTAACGTTGATGTGGGAAGCGAAAATGGTTGTTGCGGTCCGCTTCCCTTCCTGGCGTTTTCCGACCACGGAAATCTGCCATGGCATCCAGCAGCTTTGCGAGGGTTGCCGGATTTGACGCCAGCCGGGTGAAGGCCGCCAGGGTCTCCGGTCCCATCCTGCCATCAATAGCTTTAATGGTTCCGGGTATGACACGATCAATCGCCATTTGAACAATCCGTGTCCCGTCGCTCGGCCCGAAGCGGAAGACCGTATCGGCCAAAGCCGTGGCGGCTTCGATATTGCCGATCCGGTCCAAAGCCTGATGCCTGCCGACGCCATGAAGCGCCTGATCGAGGTAATCGCGGTAGATGGCGGCGCGTTGGGCCGGGCTGAGGTCGCTGGGGGTCTTGGCCCGGAACCCGGCTTCTGGCGTTGTCCAGGGTCTTTTGCACAATCCCGCTGGAGGCGGAACCGCGCGGGTCCTTGATGTTGCCACCTTCGGCCGCGTAGATCTGGCCGTAGGCGAATTTCTCGGTCGGGCTCGCATTGGGCAGACCGGCTACCGCTTGGTTGAAGCCGGTCCAGGCCCCCGGTTGCGCGGCGAACTCGCCCGACTTCCAGGCCGGCGGGGTCTGGGCGTCGCCCACCACCGGATCGGCGGGACCTTGCTTCGGCGGCAGACCGGGCAGTGCCTTAGCCATATGCTGCTGGAACGCGGCGGCATGGCCGGGATCGGTCCGCGCCATGTGGCCGGCGACGGCATGGATTTCCGCCCTGGTGCCGACCGGGTCCAGCCTTGCCTGGGACTGGTAGTGCTGGGCCACGCTGGCAAAGCCGCTTTTCCCCAGGATGGCGTTGGCCATGTTGTCCACATGCCAGGGATCGAAGGATCGCTGGGGGGCGGACGGCGCGGTCGGTGACGGCACTTCGGGCAGGAGAGACCGCGGCGACCGTGAACTCGGTGAACCCGCGCCCGACGAGGGAGGCTCCGGGAGAAGGGATGGCGGGCGGCCTTGTGACGGTGTCTCGGGCATCTCCGGCAGCAACGAGCCGGGCGACGGAGCGCCGTCCTTGTTTCCACCCGAACCAAGCAGGCTGTTGATGACATCCTGGCTGGTATTGGGACCGAAGGAAAAGGTTATCGTATTGTCGGGCGGCGTATCGGGAGACGTCGGATCGCCGGGAGCGTCTCCGGGAGGGCCTCCGCCGGGAGGTTCACCGCCTCCTCCGCCTGGGTTCTCGCTTGAAGACCTTGAAGTACGGGTCCGGGAAGGTGGGCAGCGGCTCATTCGATTGATCGCCGGTTCCAGGCTGTCCGGGCTGGTCGCCGCCTCCGCCGTTTCCCGGCGACGGGCTGCGGTCGTAATCGCCGACCATGACGGGTTGGCCCTGGACCGTGCGGGTGTAACCCCGCACATGCACCGGCCCGCCGGACGTACGGGCGTTGGTGCCTTCGAGAAGGTTGAATGGATTTCTCATGACAGTTCTCCCATGCGAGCGTTCGGGCGCTTCGATCCGGGTTGGGAAACGACAAAAAGAGTCCCCTCTCCCCGCGAAGGGGAGAGGGGATCGCCGGGATCAGCCGTTGCCCGAGAGGCGTTGGAAACCGCTGGTGACCTTGGCGATGAAGGCCGGGTCGCGGGCCTTCCAGTAGCGGGGGTCTTGCAGCATCTTCTTCAACTGCTCCTCGGACGGCGCCTCGTCCTTGGCGGCCGCCACCGGGCCCAGGTTGGGCTCGCCCGAGGCCATCAGGCGGTGGAGGATCTTGACCCCGTCCGGGGTCGAGGCCAGGGCCTCGTAGGCGTTGGCCGGCAGGTTCTTCTTGCCCCAGGCGGCCAGTTGGGGGGCGATCTGCGCCCAGCGGGCCTCGCCGCCGAAATGCTGCTGCAAATGGCTAAGGTCGGCCTGCTGGCTGGTCTTGCCCAGTACCGGCAGCAGGCATTCATGGGCCAAGTCGTAGACCAGCTGGGCCTGCTGTTGGGTGAAGCCGGCATCAAACAGGCGCTGGTTGACCACCGGGCTGCTGGCTAGGTCGGGGTGGCTGTGGGTGATCTGGTACTGATCGGGGCTGGCGGGAGCCTCCGCCACCAGATTCGGCGGCTTGGCCTGGGCGGTGCTGCGGCGTTCCAGTTCGAGATAGGCCTTCAGCAAGGCTTCGGTACGGATCTCGCTGGTGGCCGGATCCCAGAACTTGGCCGGCACGTTGGCCGGTTTGGTGGCCACGGGCGGTTTGCCCGTGGTGGTCGGGGCCGGTTCGAGGTCGGGGGCGAGGGAGTCTTCGTAATGCATCATGGTCTCCTGTTGGGGTTCTAAAGGAGGGAGAAAAAGTGCTCACGATCCGGCGCGGCCGCGGGCGGCCAGGGCCTGAAGGTGGAGCACGAGGTGGCGCTGGCCTTCGAGATGGCGCAGCGCCGCGTCGCCGGAGTCGGGGCCGAGGCAGCGCTCCAGCGTCATCTCGCGGAGATGGCGCAGCAGGGCCTCGCCGTCGCCGGAGGCGAAGACCCGCGCCGCCGCCTGAGCCAGATCGAGTCCGGAGTCTTCGGCGGTGGGCGGGGGCGGCGGATCGAACCAGGTCCAGCCGGTCTCAGGGCGCAGCATGGCGGGGCTCCGTCGTGATGTCGGGGGCTGGCGGCGCGGGGCGCATCAGTTCGGCCGGAACGTCGAAGGCGCGGCCCAGCCAGCGGGCGGCGGCGACGGGGTCGATGGCCTCGAGCGCCGCCGGTCCCAATTGGGTCAGCGACGACAGCCAGGTCAGCATGTTCCTGGCGTCGCGCTGGGCCTGGCTCTGGGCCAGGGGCGAGCGGTAGAGCAAGTCCACCGAGCGGCCATCCACCATCACATTGGGGATTTCGCCCCGCCGGCGGAGGATATGGACGGCGCGCATCACCAGCGGCGTCAGCAGCTCGCTTTGCAGCCGTCCGAAGGTGGCGCCCAGCACCCGGGCCATCTGGCTCGACCGTTCCAGAATCTCGGTGGCGGTCATGCGCGGCGCGTCCACTTGGCTCAGCCGGTCGGCCAGCAGGGCGTGACGGATGCGGTTGCGCAGGTCGTCCAGCACCAGTTGCGACGTGTCGAACCGGCCGGGGGCGGTCAGCGGCTGGAGGCCGGCCGAGCCCACCGCCTTGGGGATGATGGTGCCGGGCACCAGCTTGATGTTGGCGGGGTTGAGGACGCCGTCGTCGTCGGCCTGCCAGATGCCGGTGACGGCGATGGTGGCGTTCTTCAGCACCAGCTCCACCACCTTGTTGGCGGTCTTGATGTCGGGCAGCGCCTTCATCACCGGCGAGCGGCCGTAGATCTCGCCCGGTGCCTTGAGCCAGCGGAAGTTGATGAACGGAGTCATCTCGAACCGGCCGGAGGCCAACACGGTGTCGGCGTCGTCCACCTCCAGCACGGCGCCGTAGGCATAGCCGTGGCGAATCGGCACCACCGCCTCGATCACCCCCACCCGCAGCTCGGGATCCTCGGCGGCGGCGCGCACCATGGAATCGGGCAGGATGGCGGCGGGAAAGCGGCGGCGCAACGCCGCCCAGGTCAGTTCGCTGCGGCGAAAGCTGACGTCGAGCCCGCCGCCGGGGCCTTCCTCCAGCACCACCTGACCCAAGGGCACGGCGGAGAAGCGAAAGGCCGAGGGCTCGCCCGGAGCGGCTTCCTCGAACAGCAGCGAGGCGGTGCCGCCGGTGACCACATCGAGATAGCACTGGTGCATCTCGATCGCGAAGTTGGAACGGTCGAAATGCGATTGCAGCACGTTGCCGATCCGCTCGAGCACCGGCGCGATCTGCTCGCGTTCGGCGGCGGGCAGTTGGTCGCTGGCGGTCAAGCCGAACCACTGCGCCCAGGGCGGGGTCAGTTCGGACAGCAGGCTGGCGGCCAACTGATCCACCGCGTCGGGCGCGGTGCCGTCGAACAGGCGGTCGGCCCTTTTCTCGCCGGGGATGGAGGTCTGGAGGCTGACGTCGCGCAGCGGCAGGGCGTAGTCGTAGCATTCCTGCCAGTGGGATTCCCACACGGCGCGCCGCTCCTTGGCCCGGCGGTAGCGGTTCAGCAGGACCGAGGGGTCGTCCTCCTCGGGGCCGAGCAGCAGCTCGCCTCGGGCGGCTTCGTCGTCCTCGCGCGGGGATGGCGATGTCATGGTCATTCTCCCAACAGGCTTTTTCCGGTCGTGGTGTCGCTGGGTTGCAGCACGCCCGCGTCGGAGGTGGCGATGGTTCCGTAAAGGCCTCGACGATTGCGGTCGATGGCATCCAGCCGAGTCTGAGCGTCGGCGGCGGCGGTGTCGGTGGTGGCGATCGGCGCGGGCGCGGGGGCTGGCGCCGGTGCCGGCGGGTCGGGGGTGAAGAATCCACCCATGGCTTTCTCCTTAAGTCGCTGTTTTGATCTTTATTTGTTCCAACGGTGGCGCGCGTCGGGCCACGCCGGGAGGGGCGGCGGGTGGGAAAGGCTGGCGCGCGACAATTACGGTGGCCGGTCAGCGACAATTAGGATGACCGGTATGAGACACCGTCGAGTAGCACCTATACCGCTATCACAAGCAAGCATTGCTCAGCAATAAGGAAGTGCAGCGACAATTACGGTAATTG
>NZ_CAINTR010000216.1 GCF_903853455.1 uncultured Magnetospirillum sp. | reverse complement strand
CCCGCCGACCGCCCGCGCAAGGCACTCCGCAGCCTGATCTCGTTCTTCAAGCGCGGCATCCGGCGCCTTCAGGCAATCCTCCAATCTTTCGCCCCATTGCCGCCCCTATGGCGGGCATGGAGAAACTGAGGGATGGTGAGGGTATGGGTGGTTGCGGCCTTCCGCCGGGGGCGGCTATTGTTTCCTCAACACCTACTCCGGAAGGGGAGCGCCGATGTCAGGGACCAAAACCGGCAAGAAGGCCACCATCGTCGTGGTGTTCAACCAGAAGGGCGGTATCGGCAAGACTACCACCAGCGTCAATCTGGCGGTGTGTCTGGCGGCGCTGGGGCGCCGGGTCATCCTGGTCGACCTCGACGCCCAGAGCAACGCCACCACCAGCGTCGGGCTGTCGTCGCCGGCGGCGACCGGGGCCTATCAGCTGTTGCGCGGCGAGGTCGATGTCGGTCATGCCTGTCGCCCGACGCCCTATCCCAATCTGCGTCTGGTGGCCGGCTCCGACGACCTGTCCTGGGCGGATGTGGAGATCGCGGTCAAGCCCGATCCGCAATATGTGCTGGAACGGGCCTTGTCCACCACGCCCGACGACGTGGACGTGGTGGTGATCGATTGCCCGCCGGCTTTCGGCATCCTCTCGGTCAACGCCAGCGTGGCGGCCGACGTGGTGATCCTGCCGGTGGTGCCGTCGCCCATGGCGCTGGACGGATTGCACAAGGCGTGGTGGAACATCCAGCGGGTGCGGACCCATTTCAACCGCGACCTCGACACCATGGGCATCCTGTTCACCATGACCGAGGAGAGCGAGCTGATGCATCGCCTGACCGAGGCGATCATGGCCTCGTTCGGCGGGCGGGTGCTGCCGGTGATGATCCCGCGCGACTTCAAGGTGATCGAGGCGGCGGCGCGCGACCTGCCGCTGGTGGTGCTGGACCCCGACACGCCGGCGGCCCTGGCCTATGAGCGGCTGGCCGAGGTGGTGCTGAGCCGCCTGATCGAAAAGGGCGAGGGAGGGCTGCCCGAGACCGCCCATGACGAGGCGGTGGCGCTGCTGCGGCAATGGCGGAAGCCTCGCCCCGATGCCGGCCAGCCGGGCGCCCTGCCGAGCGTGCGCGAATCGCCGCCGCTGGAGGCGGGACCGGCCCCCGGTTCCAACTGGGACGAGGACCTGACCAACACGGTCGACGACATCCCGCTGGTCAGCGGCCTGGGCTGGAAGATCGGGGCGGCGCTGATGCTGGTGGCGCTGGGGGCGGTGCTGGGCTTCGCCTTCGGGCGCTGGATGTATCTGGGGCTGTAATGCCGACGAAGTCCGGCGCGCCTCATGGCGCGGGAGCCAAGGCGGACGGAGGTCCGCCGCCCGGTGATTGAGGGACAATTATATCAAGACATGGCGGCGATGGCGGAACTGGCGACCACGGTCGCAAAGACCGCCAGCCCCAAGGCGGCGACTCGGCGGATGCGCCGGGGAGTCGCCAGATGTCCGGCGGAGCGGGCGAGCAGGGCGCCGAAGGTGATCCAGCCCAGGGCGACGAGGATGACCAGACCGGAAAATCCGGCGAGCCACGGCGCGATCCGAACCAGCGGACCTTGAGGGATGATCACCAGCGCGAAGATCAGGGCCTTGGGGTTGAGCAGGGTGGTGACGAAAACCTGCCGGACGGAAATGGGGGTTTCCCTCGCCCCGACTTCCGCTCCCGCATGGTTCCACATTCGGGCGGCGCAGCAGGCCAGCCAGGCGCTGGCCGCCAGTTTCAATCCCGCCGCCAAGACGGCATGGGTCGCCACCAGGGGACCGACGACGACGATCAGCAGGGATATGGCGGTCAGATAGCCGCCGATCTCGGCCGGCACCAGCCGGAGCGACCGGCCGATGCCGACCGAGGCGCCGGATGCCGCCAGCAGGGTATTGGTCGGCCCCGGCGTGGCGAGCAGGGCGAGGACGGCCAGGACGAAGGCAATGGGATCTGTCATGGTCATTACCCCAGGAGGTGCCGCAGCACGCCGGTCAGCGCCTCGACGGACATGCCGGCGGCAAAGCCGGCCAGCCCCAGCAGCAGGCCGAACCTGCGACGGGCGACGGGTGTTGCTTGCGGGGGCGGCACAGACCCGAAATAGGTGTCGTCGTTGTCCTCGTCCTCCCCTTCCTCCGCGGTGGGAGAGCGCTTGGCCCAGCTCGCGCCGTCGGTGGGCATGCGCAGCAGGGCGGCATGGGTGGTGGAGCGCCATTCGCGCAGGCGATTGAGCGCCTCGTCGCGGCCCAGGGGCGGGTGCAGGCGGGTTCCTGGCCGGTTCTGGCGGTCAAGCCGCAGCAGCAACTCCTCGGTGGCTTCCACATAGGCGCGCCCGGCCAGTCCGTCGGGATCGAGCACCGCCACCGGCAAGGCCATCTGGGCCGCCTCGGCGACCTTGGGATCGGTGTTGATCTCGACGCCGTAGACCTGCTCGCCGAATTCGGCGCGGATGACCCGGCCGACATCGTCGCCGGTCGCTTCCGATCCGGCCATGGTCAGCAGGATGCCGGCGACGCCCAGATGGACGTTGATGGCCTCGCGGAAGCGCTTGATCTCGTACCAGGTGTTGACCAGTCCTTCATGGGCGAACGGGTCGGGGCGGACCGGCATCAGCACCGCCGAGGCCGAGGCCAGCGCCGTGGCGGTGGCCGCCGCCAGGGCCGGTGGGCAATCGACGATCACCACGTCGACACCGGTCTCGGCCAGCCGGGCTTCCAGCAGGCCCCGCCGGCGGCCGGCATGGGCCAGCAGGTGGTCGTTGTCGCGCAGGCTCATGGTGGCGGGCAGCAGCCACAGTCCCTCGTAGGCGGTGTCCAGCGCCACCTCGGCGACCTTGGCGCGGCCGGTGATGACCTCGAATGCCCCCGAGGCCGGCAGCGGCGAGAAGCCGAAGCTGCTGGTGGCGTTGCCTTGGGTGTCGAGATCGACCAGCAGCACCCGGTAGCCGAAGGCGGTCAGGCAAACGGCCAGATTGCAGGCGGTGGTGGTCTTGGCGACGCCGCCCTTCTGGTTGAACACCGCCACCATGACCGGCAAGACCACGTCGATGTCGGTTGCCATGGTGGTCTAGCCGCCCAGTTGCAGGACGAACTCGGTCAGGAACGGGGCGTTGCGGCGGCGTTCGGAATCCGTCTTGCCGAAGCTGTTGAGCAGCTTGCGCATCCAGTCGGCGTCGAGCCGGTCGAACTCGAAATGCGCCTTCATGGCCAGATGCTCGCCGACATAGTCGGGCAGCTTGGCCGACCACTTCATGATGCCGTCGCGGAAGGCGCCCTCGCGCGCCTGATCCATCCGGCCGCTGGGGGCGAATTCCTGGGCATAGAGCTGGGTCAACTCGCGCCAGCACTTGGCCAGGACGTCGGCCTCGAACCGGATGATGTCCTGAAGCAGGATGATGTTGGCTTCGGTGGGAGGCTCGTAGTTGTAGCGGGTGGCATCCTCGCGCAGCAGCGGCCACGGGTTGTCGTCGGGCTTCTGGGGCGGCGGCTTCTTGCCCTTGACCGCCTTGGGGGTGCGGAACGCCGCCCAGCGCGCATCCCAGTTGTGCAGGATCGGGTTGTTGACCTCGCTGCCCTGCATGATTTCGATCAGCTTCTCGCCGCCGACCTCGGCCCAGTTGTAGCTTTGCCCCAACGCCTGCATGGCGCGGGTCGAGCGCATCTGGGGCAGAATGAATTTTCGCAGCACTTCGGTGTAGGCCTGGCTGAACTCGGGAGCCAGCAGGAAGGGCAACCGCAGGCCTTGCGACAGGCCGGTGATGCGGAAAATGCCCAGGGTCTTCTGGGCATAGCCGCAGACCGTCTCGTCGAACAGCGACGGGAAGTCGGTGAAGGCGATCTTGCGCTCGCCGTCCTCGCCGGTCTCCTGCAATTGCGCCATGCGCCGCGCCGCCGCCATTTGCTTGTCGCCGGCCGGGCCCAGTTGGGCGGCGAACAGCGGCGGCGGCTCGCGGTTGGGCTGTTGGGTGCGAAGGGTCTTGGCCGGCGGCGGAACGGAACCCCGCGCCAACAGGGCCTGGAACCCCGACTGGGTGGACTCGGCCTCGGACATCTGGGGGGGGCCCAGCAATTGGGTGGCGATGTCGCCCAGCACCCGCAGATCCTCGTCGCGCGAGTCGGCCCCCGGCGGCAGCAACGGCCCGAAGCCGCGCTCGCGGTCGGCCTTCAGCTTGGGGATGCCGTAGCGTTCGATGGATTTGGTCAGAATGACTTGGAAGACGACGGTGAGCTGCTTCTCGGTTGCCCATTTGCGGGCCTCGGGATCGCGCAGAGTCATGCGTCGAAGCATCAGGATATGCGGGATCTCCAGATGACGCGTGGCAGCGATAAGGCTCGCAACCTTCGTCTCGAAGGCCTTTGCCCCATCACGCGGATCGGATTGGCTCATCCGGCATTTGCCGACCCTGCTGGGTCGTCCCTTCCCTATGACGTTCGGCCCAGCCGCTGGCGCGACCTAGGATATTTCCCTTGATATTGGGATAGCTCATGACCGCCTGGGGGTGCAAGCACGTTCCGTCCATTCGGTGACGATCCGTGACAATCGATTCCGGTCCAGGGAGGATTAGATTCTGATCACTTCGCCGTGCTGCCGGCAACCGGGCAGGCACAGCGGCAGGAACGCCGCCGCGACGTCGTCGGGCTGGGGCAATTTCGTCGGATCCTCGCCGGGAAAGGCGATGGCCCGCATGCGGGTGGCGACCACGCCGGGATCGATCAGGTTGATCCGAAGCGCGGTGGTGTTGACGACCTCGGCCGCCCAGGTCTTGACCATGGTCTCCAGGGCGGCCTTGCTGGCGGCGTAGGCGCCCCAATAGGGATGGATGCCCTGGACCACGCCGGAGGTGGTGAACACCGCCCTGCCGGCCTCGGCCATGCGCAGCAGCGGGTCGCAGGCGCGGATCAGCCGCCAGTTGGCGGTCAGGTTGACGGCGAAGGCTTCTTCCCAGTCGTCGGGGGCGTGCTGGGCCACCGGGGTCAGGCCGCCGCCGATGGCGCCGGCGTTGCCGACCAGGATGTCGAGGCGGCCCCACCGTTGGAAGGTGGCGGCGGCGACCTTGTTGATGACATCGGTATTTCGCAGGTCCTCGGGAACCAGAACCAACGGCTTGCCGCCGGCGGCCCGGACCTGATCGTCCAACTCCTCCAGCGCCCCTTGCGTGCGGGCGATGGCGACGACCTCGGCGCCCTCGGCGGCGAGGCGGCGCACCACCGCGGCGCCGATGCCCCGCGAGGCCCCGGTGACCAGGGCGACGCGGCCGTCCAGCAGACCTGACATCAGGCGTTGTCCTCGGTCAGCAGCGACAATTGCTTGGGGTCGCCGCCGCCGGCGATGAAGTCGGTGGGAACCACCGGATAGTCGCCGGTGAAGCAGGCGTCGCAGAACTGCGGCTGGTCGGCGTTGCGGCCGGGCTCGCCGACGGCGCGGTAGAGGCCGTCGATGCTGATGAAGGCCAGCGAATCGACGCCGATCAGCTTGGCCATTCCCTCCAGGTCGTAACGCGCCGCCAGCAGCTTTTCCCGCTCGGGCGTGTCGATGCCGAAATAACAGGAAAAGGTGGTCGGCGGGCTGGAGATGCGCATGTGCACCTCGGTGGCGCCGGCTTGGCGCACCATTTCGACGATCTTGCGCGACGTGGTGCCGCGCACGATGGAATCATCGACCAGGATCACGCGTTTGCCGGCCAAGGTGGCGCGGTTGGCGTTGTGCTTCATCTTGACGCCGGTGTGCCGCACGCTGTCGGTCGGCTGAATGAAGGTGCGCCCCACATAGTGGTTGCGGATGATGCCCAGCTCGAACGGGATGCCGGCGGTGGAGGCGAAGCCGATGGCCGCCGGAACGCCGGAATCGGGCACCGGAACCACCACGTCGGCATCGACCCGGCTTTCGCGCGCCAGCTCCGAACCGATGCGCTTGCGCGCTTCGTAGACGCTGGTGCCTTCGACCACCGAATCGGGGCGGGCGAAATAGATGTACTCGAAGATGCAGAACCGGCTGGCCTTCTTGGCGAACGGCTTGATCGACCGAACCCCCTCGGCCGACAGGACGATGATCTCGCCCGGCTCGACGTCGCGGACGAACTCGGCGCCGATGATGTCCAGCGCACAGGATTCGGAGGCCAGGATCCAGGCCTTGTCCAGCTTGCCCAGGCACAGCGGCCGGATGCCCAGCGGGTCGCGCACGCCGATGACCGCCTTGGGCGTGGCCGCCACCAGGGAATAGGCGCCCTCGATCTGGCGCAGTGCGTCGATCAGGCGGTCCTCGACGGTGGAATACAGGCTGATGGCGATCAGATGGATGATCACCTCGGTGTCGGTGGTGGACTGGAACAGACAGCCGCGCCGCACCAACTGGCGGCGCAGGGCCATGGCGTTGGTCAGGTTGCCGTTATGGCCGAGCGCCAAGCCGCCGAACTCCATTTCCGCGAACAGCGGCTGGACGTTGCGCAGCAGGGTCTCGCCGGTGGTGGAGTAGCGGACATGGCCCACCGACATGGGGCCTTTCAGCTTGCGGATCACCGATTCACTGCCGAAATTGTCCTCCACATGGCCGAGGCCACGGTGATTGTGGAACTGGGTGCCGTCGTAGGAGACGATGCCGGCGGCTTCCTGGCCGCGATGCTGAAGAGCGTGCAGTCCCAGCGCCACGTGCGCCGCCGCTTCGGGGTGACCGAAGATTCCGAACACGCCGCATTCCTCGCGGAGATGATCGTCGTCATACGGATGAGTGGTAAGCATGCCGGGGGCGTCCTACTGTTTACTGCGGATCAACCGTTCCATTTGGGTACGGCTTTCGGTGTCGTAGCTGCCCTGAGCGGGGGCTGCGGCGCCTTTGCCGTTGGGTGCCGCGGAAGCCGTCGGTTGGGTCGGCTGCGGCGAAACGAATTTCTGGAAGGTCTTTTCCGCCTCGAGCAATTGGCGGGATTCGGTCGAGGCTTCCCGCGCCGTGGCTTCCGCCTTGCCGAAGCCCGACGGGGCCAGGCCTTGCAGCATGCCGGCGCCGCGCTCCAGCCAGGGGCGCGAGCGGGCGTCGGCCAGCCAGCTCGGCTGCTGCTCGGGGCTGTCGAACAGCCAGGCAGCCGACATGTAGGCCAGCGACACCAGGACGGCGCCGCGCGCCAGTCCGAACACGAAACCCAGCGACGAATCGACGCTGTTGAGCGCGCTGCGGCGGACGCTGTCGGAGACCCGCTTGGTCACCAGCGACAGCACCAGCAGCGTTACCAGGAACAGGGTCGCGCCAGTGGCGGCGTCGGCTGCCCAGGCGGCGCCGATATGGCTGCGGAAGAACGGTTGGGCGTGGGGAAAACCGTACAGCGTGACCACGACGGCACCGACCCACGAAGTGATCGACAGCACCTCGTGGACGAATCCGCGCATGAAGGCGAAGCCGGCCGAGCCAAGCAGCACCACGGCCACGACAACGTCCACGGCGGTGATGTTCAGGTTTCCCATAAGGCGGCGGGCTCGCTTCCTAGTGTTGATCCGGCCTGAACAAGGCCAAAATATCTTGCAGGTGGCCGATGGAGCTGACCCTGAGCGACCCCAGGCCAGCCGTCGCGCTACCCTTGTCCTTCCGCGGCCGCGACGGTACCAGCGCCTGGGCGAAGCCGAGCTTGGCGGCTTCCTTCAGGCGGGTATCGGCCTGGGCGACCGCCCTGACCTCGCCGGACAGGCCGATCTCGCCGAACACGACCATGTCGGCGGGAACCGGCACATCGGAGGCGGACGACACCAGGGCCGCCGCGACCGCGAGGTCGGCGGCAGGCTCGGCGATCCGCAAGCCGCCAGCGACGTTCAAATAAACGTCATTGCCCGACAAAGCAAGCCCACAGCGGGCATCGAGCACCGCCATCACCATGGACAAACGGTTGGTGTCCCAGCCGACCACGGCGCGGCGCGGGGAAGACAGGGTGCTGGGGGCCACCAGCGCCTGAATTTCCACCAGCATGGGACGGGTGCCCTCCATGCCGGCGAAGACGCAACTGCCCGAGACGTTGCCCCGGCGCTCGGCCAGGAACAGCGCCGACGGATTGGCCACCTCGGCCAGCCCGCAATCGGTCATCTCGAACACCCCGATCTCGTCGGTGGCGCCGAAGCGGTTCTTGGTGGCGCGCAGGATGCGGAACTGGTGGCCGCGATCGCCCTCGAAATACAGCACGGTGTCGACCATGTGCTCCAGCACCCGGGGGCCGGCGATCTGGCCGTCCTTGGTGACATGGCCGACCAGGAACAGCACGAAGCCGCGCCGCTTGGCCAGCCGGATCAACTCGGCCGAGCAGGCCCGTACCTGGCTGACGGTGCCGGGTGCCGATTCGATGTTGTCGGCGTAGACGGTCTGGATGGAATCGATCACCACCACCTGCGGCGTGTCGGGGCCGTCCAGCGAGGCCAGGATGTCGCGCAAGCTGGTGGCGGAGGCCAGGGCGACCTTGGCCTTGGCATGGCCCAGGCGCACGGCCCGCATGCGGACCTGATCCACCGCCTCCTCGCCGGAGATATAGGCGACGCTGGCGCCGGCCGATAGGGCGGCGGTGGCCTGGAGCAGCAGGGTGGACTTGCCGATGCCCGGATCGCCGCCCACCAGCAGGCACGATCCCGGCACCAGCCCGCCGCCGCACACCCGGTCCAACTCGCCGATGCCGGTCAGCATGCGGGGCAGGGGAGCGGAACTGCCCTCCAGCCCGACGAACTCGATCTTGCGACCCTTGCCGCCGGACAGGCCCTTGGGAATCTCCTGACGCCCGGCCTCCTCGACGATGGAGTTCCAGGCGCCGCACGCCTCGCACTTGCCGGCCCATTTGAGGGTGACGGCGCCGCAGTCCTGGCAGACGAATTGAGCGGAGGGTTTGGCCAAGATTATTCGGCGGATAGGGGGGGGAGGGCGGCGTCGAAAGCCCCTCGCCCGCTTGCGGGAGAGGGAGAGGCCCGCCGCGCAGCGGTGGGAGGGTGAGGGCCCTCACCCGGCTCGCTCGCGCTCGCCACCCTCTCCCGCAAGCGGGCGAGGGTCACCGCGGTGATATCGACTTCAGCCATGCACGCCTCCGAACCCTGCTGGGACAATAGCACGGGAACATTGCGGCAACCAAGGGGGAAAGAGGGCGGCTCAGGCCGCGTCGCCGTCACCCAGATGCTCGCGCCGCCGGATATAGGCGATGACCGGCAGGATGCTGCTGGCCTGCGGGTTGCCGCGTGGGCCGAGCATGCGGATCAGGCTTTTGGACGGCGTGCCGACCGCTTCCGCCAGCCCCTCGAAGCCGATTGTGGCGTTGATGTAGTCGCGCAGGATCGCCTTGGCGGTGACGAAGTCGTTGTCGAGGAGGCATTCGCTGGCCTCCATGACCAGAGCCCGGCGGAACTCGGGGTCGCGCTCGGCCCGGGCCTTGACGGTATCCTTGAAGTCACGGGTGAGGGGCATGTCCGGCGTCCTCCTTTTTTCGTCGCTTGTAGTCCTGCCAGTAGGTCTTTGCCTTGGCGATGTCGCCGGGCTGGGTTGTTTTATCGCCACCCAGCAGCAACAGGATCAGCCGCGCTCCGTCCTGGCCGAAGTAAAGCCGGTAGCCGGGGCCGTAATCGATGCGGTACTCGGCGACGCCTTCGCCCACCGGCTTCACATTGCCCATCTGGCCAGCCGCCAGCTTGAGCCGGGCGACCGCAACCTTGGCTGCGGCCCGTGCTTCCAGCCGGTCGAACCAGTGCCCGAAGGGGCTCCGGCCATCCTCGCGAAGATACTCGACGATGTCAATCATGGTAACGTATGTGTTACCTTATGGCTGTGACGTGGGCTCGGGAAGAGGGACCGACACGTGGATTCTCGCTTGGGCGGGAATGACGACGGGTGAAGCCTAAGCCCGCAGTTCCATGCTGATGGGGCCTTCTTCGCGGCCATGGATGAACTGGTCGACGAAGGCGTTGCCGGAGTGGTCGATGTCCTTGGCCGGGCCGACCCAGATCAGTTTGCCCTTGTAGAGCATGGCGATGCGGTCGGCGATCTTCCGCGCGCTGGCCATGTCGTGGGTGATGGACAGGGCGGTGGCGCCCACCTCCTTGCAGCACTTGACGATCAGGCCGTTGATGACGTCGGCCATGATCGGGTCGAGACCGGTGGTGGGCTCGTCGAAGAAGATGATGTCGGGGCTGGTGGCGATGGCGCGGGCCAGACTGACGCGCTTTTGCATGCCGCCCGACAGCTCCGCCGGGAACAACTCGCCCGACGAGGCGGCGAGGCCGACCTGGGCCAGCTTCTCGATGGCGATGTCGCGGGCCTTGGTGCGCTCCATCTTCTGGCCCTGGATCAGGCCGAAGGCGACGTTCTCCCACACCGTCAGCGAGTCGAACAGGGCGCCGCCCTGGAACAGCATGCCGAATTTGGTCATCACCCGGGCGCGGTCCTTGCCCGACATCCCGACCACTTCCTCGCCGTCCACCTTGATGGAGCCGGATTCCGGCCGCAGCAGCCCCAGGATGCATTTCAGCATCACCGACTTGCCGGTGCCCGAGCCGCCGATCACCACCACCGACTCGCCCTTGGCCACCGACAGGTCGATGCCGTCCAGCACTACCTTGGGGCCGAAGGCCTTGTGGACGTCGCTCAGCTGGATCTTGGGGGGAGTGGAGGAGGTCATGCTCACTTCCCGAAGAAGATGGCGGTGATGATGTAGTTGAACACCAGGATCATGATCGCCGCCGACACCACCGCGTTGGTGGTCGCCGCGCCGACGCCCTGGGCGCCGCCCTTGGAGTAATAGCCGTTGTAGCAGCCCATCAGGGTGATCAGGAACCCGAACACCGCCGCCTTGACCAGACCGGAAATCACATCCAGCGGCATCAGGTATTCCCAGGTGCGCGCGATATAGGAGGCCGAGTTGAAGCCCAGCTTGTAGACGCCGACGATATAGCCGCCGAACACGCCGATGATGTCGGCGACCAGCACCAGGAAGGGCAGCATCAGGGTGCCGGCCAGGATGCGCGGCGCCACCAGATACTTGAAGGGATTGGTCGACAGCGTGGTGAGCGCGTCGATCTGCTCGGTGACGCGCATGGTGCCGATCTCGGCGGCCATGGAGGCGCCGATGCGGCCCGCCACCATCAGGCCGGCCAGAACCGGGGCCAGTTCGCGGGTGATCGACAGCACCACCACCGTGGCCACCGCGCCCTCGGCGGCGAAGCGGGAGAAGCCGGAATAGGATTGCAGCGCCAGCACCATGCCGGTGAACACGGCGGTCAGGCCCACCACCGGCAGCGAGAAGTAGCCGATCTCGATCATCTCGCGCAGGATCAGGCGGGGATAGAAGGGCGGCCGCACCACATGCGACACGGCGGTGGCGGTGAAGGCGGACAGCCGGCCGGTATGGGCCAGGAACGCCATGAACACCCGGCCGACGGTGGCGAGGAAATCGGTCACGCCGGCTTTCCTTCCCTGGTGCCGGTCAGCCAGCGGCGGTGATGACGGCGGCCGAGCGCGGTCAGGATCTCGTAGCCGATGGTGCCGGCCTCGGACGCCACCTCGTCGACGGTGAGTTCGGGACTGATCAGATCGATCAGCGCGCCGGGATGGACCAGCGGTGCCGGCACGTCGGCGACGTCGAAGGTGGTCAGATCCATGGAAACACGACCGACGAGCGGCACTTTGAATCCCCCAATGACGCCATGACCGCGATTGCTCAGCGACCGGAGCCAGCCGTCGGCGTAACCGACGGCGACGGTAGCGATCTTTCCCCGCTGGGCGACGCGGTGGGTGGCACCATAGCCAACGGTCATGGGGCTGTCAACGTCACGCACTTGCAGGATTTTTCCTTGCAGACGAACCACTTGCGCCATGGGGTTGGGCCGGCCGGGGATGGGGTTGAGGCCATAGAGCGCCGCGCCCGGCCGCGCCATGTCGAAGCGGAAGGCCCTGCCGAGAAAGATGCCGCCCGACGCCGACAGGCTGAGCGGCATGGCCGGCAATTGGCTGGACAGCCGGCGGAAGGTCGCCAGTTGTTCGTTGTTCTTGGGCGCGGTGTCGTCGTCGGCGCAGGCCAGATGCGACATGGCGAGAATGGGCCGCACCGAGGCCAGGACGTCCGGCTTGGCGGCGAGGCGTTCCACCTCGACCTCCTCCAGGCCCAGCCGGGTCATGCCGGTATCGAGGTGAATGGCCGAGGCGGGGGCGGCGCTGCCGGCCTTGGCGAAGGCCGACCAGCCGGTGATCTGGGCCAGGCTGTTGAGGACCGGAATCAGGCCATGGGCCGCGAAATCCTGCTCGCCGCCGCCCACCGGCCCGCTCAGGACGTAGATCACGCCGCCCGGCACGATTTTGCGCAATTGGATGCCTTCGTCGAGATTGGCGACGAAGAAGCTGCGACAGCCGGCGGCGAACAGCGCCGGCGCGATCTGGACGACGCCCAGGCCGTAACAGTCGGCCTTGACCACGGCGGCGGCCTCGGCCGGGGCGATCAGGGTGGCGATGCGCCGCCAGTTGGCGACCACGGCATCCACGTCGATGGTGAGCAGGCTGGTGGCACGGGCGAGGTCGGTCATGGGAGTTCCGGATTCATGCGGTCGCTAAACGGTATATCAGAATCCCGGTTCCTCGTAATGGCCCGTGGCGGCCAGATTGCCGAACTTGGTGAATTCCCCCTGGAACGACAGCCGCACCGTTCCCACCGGGCCGTGACGCTGCTTGGCGATGATGACCTCGGCGGTGTTCCACACCTCCTCGCAACGCTGCTGCCATTTGGCGTGGCGTTCGTTGAACTTGTCCTGGCCCTCGTCCGGGCGCTGGCCGGGTTCGGCGCGCTCCAGGTAGTACTGTTCGCGGAACACGAACATGACCACGTCGGCGTCCTGCTCGATGGAGCCGGATTCGCGCAGATCCGACAGTTGCGGCCGCTTGTCCTCGCGCTGTTCGACGGCGCGCGACAACTGGGACAGGGCGATCACCGGCACCGACAATTCCTTGGCCAGCGCCTTGAGGCCGCGGGTGATCTCGGAGACTTCCTGCACCCGGTTCTCCGAGTTGGGCGACGAACCGCGCAGCAATTGCAGGTAATCGATGATGATCAGGTTCAGGCCGTGCTGGCGTTGCAGCCGCCGGGCGCGGGTGCGAACCGCCGAGATGGACAGCGCCGGCGTGTCGTCGATGAACAGCGGCAGCCGGTGGAGATTCTGGGCGGCGACCACCAGCCGCTCGAACTCCTCGTTGGACAACTCGCCCTGGCGGATCTTGTGGCTGGCGATCTCGGCCTGCTCGGCCAGGATACGGGTGGCCAACTGCTCCGACGACATTTCCAGCGAGAAGAAGGCGGTGATGGCGCCATCGACCGTCTTCTTGCGGCCCAGCGTGTCCAGTTCTTCCTTGTAGGCGTAGGCAGCGTTGAAGGCGATGTTGGTGGCCAGGGCGGTCTTGCCCATGGAGGGGCGGCCGGCCAGGATTAGCAGATCGGATTCGTGCAGCCCGCCCAGCTTGCTGTCCATGTCGATCAGGCCGGTGGGGACACCCGACAGCTTGCCCTCGCGCTTATGGGCGGCCTCGGCGTCGCGGATGGCTCCGACCAGGATGCTCTTGAAGTCCTCGAAGCCGCCTTCGGTCTGGCCGGTGGTGGCAAGGTCGTAGAGCTTGGCCTCAGCGGTGCCGATCTGATCCATGGCGGTGGAATCGAGGTCTGACGCGAAGGCGGTGTTGACCAGATCCTCGCCCAGGCCGATCAACTCGCGGCGCAGATGCAGGTCGAACACCAGCTTGCCGTAATCCTCGGCGTTGATGACCGACACCACCGAATTGGCCAACTGGGCCAGATAGGGGGTGCCGCCGATCTCGGCGAGACCGCCGTCGGCCTCGAAATAGGTCTTCAAGGTCACCGGGTTGGCCATCTGGCCGCGTTCGATCAGCTTGCCGCAGGTGGCGAAGATGCGGCCATGGACCGGATCGGCGAAGTGTTCCGGGCGCAGGAACTCCGACACCTTCTCGAAGGCGCGGTTGCTGAGCAGGATGGCGCCCAGCAACGCCTGTTCCGCCTCGAAATTATGGGGCGGGACGCGGAAGCCAAGCCCTTCGGGAGGGGCGTCGGAGGCGTGATGCGGCAGGGATGTCATGACGGTGGAGAGACTAGCAGAGCCGGCCCCATGCGGCAGCGGCTATCTTATCCACAGCCTGTGGAATGCGGGGATGGCTGGGTGCCGGCATTCAGGCATGCGAAAGCGGCGGCCGGACTAACATCCGGCCGCCGCTTCGAACTGTACCGATTATTCCTCGACCGGCTCTTCGACCGTCTCGTCGGCCTCGGCCTCGACTTCGGCCTCGACTTCGGCCTCGACCTCGGCCGGAACCGCGGCGGCGGCGGCCGCGGCAGCGGCGGCGCGCTCGGCCTCCTCCTGCGAGCGGGCGACGTTGACGGTCACGGTCAGGTTGACCTCGGGGTGAAGCGACACGCGCACGGCGTAGCTGCCCAGGGTCTTGATCGGGTTGTCCAGGTTGACCATGCGGCGCTCGACGGTGAAGCCGCTGGCCTTGACGGCGTCGGCGACGTCCTTGCCGGACACCGAACCGTACAGCTGACCGCTTTCGCCGGCCTGGCGGACCATCAGAACGGACAGGCCGCTCATCTTGTCGGCGACAGCCTGGGCTTCGTCACGGCGCTTGAGGTTCACGGCCTCCAGCTGGACCCGCTGCTTGTCGAAGAACTCCAAGTTGGCCTTGGAAGCGCGCAGCGCCTTCTTCTGGGGCAGCAGGAAATTGCGGGCAAAACCGGGCTTGACGTTGACCACGTCGCCCATCTGGCCCAGCTTCTCGATCCTCTCGAGCAGGATGACTTCCATCTTATTTCTCCTTTCCATCGCCACCGTCAGCGGAGCGACGGAATCGCGTCATAAATCTGACCAGTCCCAGGCCGGCGACGGGGACGAATGCCCATGCCGAGGCCAGGAACAGAACTCCATACATCACCGCGAGGAGTATCCTCGCGCTCGGCCGGTTGGCGGCCCATCCATGCATCGCCGCCAGCCCCAGAAGGGCGAACGGTATCAGCGTCACCGCCGTTATGCTGCGGGCGAGATAGCCGAGGTCGCCCTCCGCCACCGCTCCCGCCGCGAAGGCCGCCGCCAGAACCACCCCCAGCCAGACCGGAAGCTCCAGCTTCCGATAGACGGGGGTCGGCCTTTGGCTTCGACCCAGCCGCACCAGGAACCCCTGGGCGGACACGGCGTTGACAATCGCCATCACCAACCACGATCCGGCCAACATCGCCGGGAAGAACGGTACCCACCAGTCGAGAGCCATCTTGCGCTGCTCGTCCGTGAGCGTGGGGGCCAGGAGGCTCATGGTTTTGCCGATCATGTCGGCGACCCAAGCCTGGACCCCACCCATTTCCCCGCCGGCCGGCTGTTCGGGAACCAGGGCCGCGCCGACCAGGATCAGCGCCACCCCCAGAGCCGTCAGCCAGCCCAGTACCAGACCCGGCGGATACCACTCGACGTTTCCGGCGGAATCGCTCCGACACAGAAGCGCCTGGCGGACAACCACCAGACTTGGCAGCACCGCCATGATCGCGAAGGGCAGGGAGGACAGTCCCCCCGCCACCGCGGCCACGGCGGCCATCGCGGCCAAACCCGCCACCAGCGCCGCCGCCAACCCCCGGTGCAACCCCACCATCATCAATGGCAGGGGAGCGAGGTAGGAAAGCAGCATGCCGGCGGCGAAGCCTTTTGCCAGCGACAGGAACAGCAACGAAGACAGCAGTCCTGACGCCAGCGCGATGCCTATCGACCCGGTCACAACGACCCGGCCGGTCCCAAACTCATTTCACCACGTAGGGCAGCAGACCCAGGAAGCGGGCGCGCTTGATGGCCTGGGCCAGTTCGCGCTGCTTCTTGGCCGACACCGCGGTGATGCGGGACGGCACGATCTTGCCGCGCTCGGAAATGAAGCGGCTGAGCAGCTTGGTGTCCTTGTAGTCGATCTTCGGCGCGCCCTCGCCCGTGAACGGGCAAGTCTTGCGGCGGCGGAAGAAGGGGCGGCGCTGGGCGCCGGCGGCGGCTGCGGGGCGCGGACGCTCGCCCATCTTGTCGTCGGACATTACTCGCCTCCTTCCATACGGCGGGGTTCGCGGTCGTCACGACGCGGACGGTCGCCACGATCTTCACGGCGGGGACGGTCTTCGCCGTCACCACGACGCGGACGCTCGTCACGGCTGTTCTTGGACTGCATCATGGCCGACGGGCCTTCCTCCAATTCCTCGACGCGGATGGTCAGGGTGCGGAGCACATCCTCGTTGATGGACATCTGACGTTCCATTTCCTTCACGGCGGCGGAAGGAGCGTCGATGTTCAGCAGGATGTAGTGGCCCTTGCGATTCTTCTTAACCCGATAGGCGATGTTGCGCAGGCCCCAGTACTCCGTCTTGGAGACCGTGCCGCCACCCTGGGTGATGATTTCGGAAAGTTCAGCGGTCAGGGTCTCCACCTGCTGGGCGGAAATGTCCTGGCGCGCGATGAACACGCATTCGTACAACGACATATGAAAAACCCCTTTTGGCTTTTCTCTTCCCATTCATCCCCAATGGACGAGCGGGCATAGCCGGCACCCCCGATTGGAGGGACGGCAAGGGTTGGAGGACGGGGAATATACACAAGGACGCGGAGGATGCAACGGATTTTGGCGGGTGGGCTTGATGTCGCCTCGGCGCAGCTATATAATAAACGTTATATAGTCATGGAGTTCATCATGCTCGCGTTCAAGGTCACCACGGTTGGTTCCTCGGCCGGTTTTATCCTGCCCAAGGAAGCGATGGCTAAACTGAGGATTCAGAAGGGCGATACCGTATATCTGACGGAAGCTCCCGGCGGCGGCTATCGTCTTACCCCCTGTAACCCGGATTTTGAGCGCCAGATGGCCCTGGCCGAAGAGATCATGCACGACGACCGCGACATCTTGCGGGCGTTGGCCAAATGAGCGCAGGTGAGTCTTGGCGCTGGGTCGGCCTTGACGTCATTCTCTCCATTCATGATCGGCAACTCGCCGAGCATGGCGGGCCTGATGGCGTGCGCGATCTTGGGGCTGTCGAATCGGCCCTGGCTCGGCCCCTGAATTTGGTGGCGTATGGTCAGCCGGATGCCGCGGACTTGGCAGCCGCCTATGCTTATGGCCTCGCCCGTATTCATGGCTTCGCCGATGGCAACAAGCGCACGGCCTGGATCGCGGGCCGCCTCTTCCTGGCCGATAATGGCTTCCGGTTGCGGTTTGATCCGGTGGAGGCCGTTCGGACCATGGAAAACGTCGCCGCCGGGACTCTGTCCGAAACCGACTTGGCCGAATGGTTCCGTCAGCGGATGGAGCGATAATTCGATTTCCCCTGTCGTCGCCCAGATTTCGCCAGGATCCCCCGATGCGAGGCCATCGTTATGGTGCGGTGAAACACCAAAATCGGCACGGCAGGCTGTAACTGATGCCGATGTCGAATCCCGCCTCGGACCACCCGGCCTGCCGGGCGAGATCGCGCACGAGGTCGGGGCTGTGGCAATAGCGGCGAGTGCCCCCGGCAGTAATCATGGTTCCGCTCCCGGCGGGGGCGGAGAAGTCGGAAAACAGCAGCATTCCTCCAGGTTTGATGGCTGCCGCCGCACCATGAAGAAATGGCGCCAGATCCCGCAGATAATAGGTGGCGCCGGAGCAGGTGATCACATCGGCCGGATGCCCTAACCCCGACATGGCAGCCGACATATCCCCCACCATCATGGTGTCGTAATGAGGCTTGGCACGTTCCGCCATGTCCGGGGACAGATCGACTCCGATCAACCGGGCGGCATGTGGCCGCAGGCCAAAGGCCAGCCCTCCGGTCCCGCAAGCCGCATCAATGATGGTGAGGCCGGATCGTCCCGACAGATGCCTTTCCGTGAAGGACAGGAAGCGCTTTATAGTGTCGGCATGATGTTCGGCATCGTCATATCCCCCGGAGTTGGAGTGGTACTTTCCGAGGACATCGGCGACCGTCGGAGCCTGATCCTGGTCGTCCAGCGGGGCGAGGCAAAAGCCGAAAAGTTCTTCCGCCCGATCCGGCCGGCCGCGACGGAATTCAAGCGAAGAAAGCGCCAGAAAGAGTTCGTAGCGGTCCGGATGTTCGCCGAACGCCTCGATCAGGGACTCCTCGCACACCTCCAGCCCAAGGCCGGGCAGATAGCTTTCCGCCCATAGATTTGCCAGTTGTTCGACGTCAGAATCGGGAGCCTGCCAGATCCAGCAAAATACTAGAAAGTGGAAGTCATAATTTCCAGGGTCAAGGGTGATGGCGCGAAATACATTCGGAAAGGCCAGTTGCGCCTGCCCCATCGTCCAGAACGCCTTGCCTTGAGATGCAAGCTGTTCCGCACTATAAGAACGAGTATCTTCTGTGCCGTTCATAAGTGATGGTCCATATGGATTTGAACTGAGGACGTTATGATTGTTTATTGTAATATAGTTATTAGATGTGAATATTTATAAAAAATACCAGAGCCATGCGGTTGTGGAGAATTTGCTCTGTGAATCGATTGTCTCTGCCACGATGTGCTTCAAATGGTAATCTTGATGTTGCTGTCGTGTCAATCATTGGTAACTTCATCGAAGTCGGGGTGTCCCAATTTAGCGGCGCCTGGGTGATCATGCGGCTGGTCTCGGTGGGGCATAACGTTACGCAACGGGCTTCACGTTCCACACGCCCCTTGACACGCCCCCCCGGTTTCCCTTTTCTCTCGCCTGCCCAATGTCCCACACGGAGTTCGCCCCATGACCCGCGCATTCGTTTTTCCCGGCCAGGGGTCGCAGGCTGTCGGCATGGGCCGCGAACTGGCCGAGGCTTTTCCGGTGGCGCGGCAGTTGTTCCAGGAGGTGGACGACGCCCTGTCGCAGAAGCTGTCCGCCCTGATGTTCGAAGGCCCGGAGGCCGACCTCACCCTGACCGAGAACGCCCAGCCGGCCCTGATGGCCATGTCGCTGGCGGTGGTCCGCGTGCTGGAAAGCGAGGGCAAGATCGATCTGGCCAAGACCGCCGCCTTCGTCGCCGGTCATTCCCTGGGCGAGTACTCGGCCCTGGCCGCCGCCGGTGCCTTCACCATTGCCGACACGGCGCGGCTGCTGAAGATTCGCGGTCAGGCCATGCAGAAGGCGGTGCCGGTGGGCGTCGGCGCCATGGCCGCCCTGCTGGGCTCTGAATTGGAGCAAGCCAAGGAGATCGCCGCCGCCGCCGCCGAAAGTGACGTGTGCGAGGCGGCCAACGACAATGGCGGCTCCCAGGTGGTGCTGTCCGGCCACAAGACCGCCGTTGACCGCGCCATCAAGATCGCCGCCGAGCGCGGCATCAAGCGGGCCATCCTGCTGCCGGTTTCCGCTCCCTTCCATTGCGCCCTGATGCAGCCGGCCGCCGACGCCATGGAAGCGGCGCTGGCCAAGATCGACATGAAGAGCCCGCGTCTGCCGCTGGTGGCCAACGTCACCGCCAACCGCGTCACCGACCCCGACGAGATTCGCGCCCTGCTGGTGCGCCAGGTCACCGGCACGGTGCGCTGGCGCGAAAGCGTCCTTTATATGAAGGCCCAGGGGGTGGACTCGCTGGTGGAACTGGGCGCCGGCAAGGTTCTGGGCGGCTTGGCCAAGCGTATCGACAAGGAACTGTCGGGCAGCTCGGTGGGGACGCCGGCCGACATCGAGGCGTTTTTGAAGAGTCTTTAAGATAGTCCCTCAAGCGCCGGGCGCGCGCCTCCGCGCGCTTGGCTTTCGCGGCACGAGCCGCGCCGGGCCTTGCCCGCAACTCCTCGCCAATGAATTCATTCATTGGTTCGTCGACTGGGAGAGAGTTTGATGTTCGATCTTTCCGGCAAGACCGCGCTGGTGACCGGCGCTTCGGGCGGCATCGGCGGCGCCATCGCCAAGGCTCTGCACGCGCAAGGCGCGACGGTCGGCCTGCACGGCACACGGCGCGAGGCGCTGGACGCCCTGGCCGCCGAACTGGGGGACCGGGTTCACGTCCTGCCCGCCAACCTGTCCGATTCCGAGGCGGTGGAGAAGCTGGCCAAGGAGGCCGAGGCGGCGCTGGGAAGCATCGACATCCTGGTCAACAATGCCGGCCTGACCCGCGACGGTCTGGTGCTGCGCATGAAGGACGACGACTGGGCCACCGTGCTCGACGTCAACCTCACCGCCGCCTTCCGGCTGTGCCGCGCCGCCATGAAGGGCCAGATGAAGCGCCGCTGGGGCCGCATGATCAACATCACCTCCATCGTCGGCGTCACCGGCAATCCGGGGCAGGTCAACTACGCCGCCTCCAAGGCCGGCATGATCGGCATGAGCAAGGCCCTGGCCCAGGAAGTGGCCAGCCGCAACATCACGGTCAACTGCGTGGCGCCCGGCTTCATCACCTCGGCCATGACCGACGTGCTGACCGAGGACCAGAAGGCCAAGCTGCTGCCCGGCATTCCCGCCGGCCGCATGGGCAGCCCGGAGGAAATCGCCGCCGCCGTGGTCTATCTCGCCTCCAACGAGGCGGCTTATGTGACCGGCCAGACGTTGCACGTCAATGGCGGCATGGCGATGATATAAAGGCGTTCGGAAACGAGGCGCCAACACTGGTCAAGGCGGAAAAAGTGTGCTAGGTAACGGCACTTTCCGCCTGACAGGGGGCTGCGCCAGGCAGGCGTGGAACCAGATTTTCCAACAGACGAGAACTTCCGAGGAATCGCAAATGAGTGACGTGGCTGAACGGGTTAAGAAGATCGTCGTCGAGCATCTGGGCGTCGAAGAGTCCAAGGTGACCGAGAACGCCAGCTTCATCGATGACCTGGGCGCCGACAGCCTCGACACCGTCGAGCTGGTGATGGCCTTCGAAGAAGAATTCTCCGTTGAAATTCCCGATGACGCGGCCGAGAAGATCCTTACGGTGAAGGACGCCATCGACTTCATCACGAAGAATTCCTAAATGAAATCGGACGCCGGTCCGTCCATCGCGGCGGGCCGGCGGCCTTTCATGTCCCAGACACTTCCGAAAGCCAGGGTTCCATGAGACGTGTTGTCGTCACCGGCCTCGGCCTCGTCACCCCTCTCGGTAACGGGGTTAAGACCAATTGGGAGCGCCTGCTGGCCTCCCAGTCGGGCGTCCGCCGCATCGATACCTTCGAGGTGTCCGACCTTCCCGCCCAGATCGCCGGCATGGTTCCGCGTGGTACCGGCGTGGGCGAACTGGACCTCGATGCCGTGGCTTCCGCCAAGGATCGCCGCCGCATGGACGATTTCATCGTCTATGGCCTCGCCGCCGCCATGGAAGCGGTGGAGGATTCCGGCTGGAAACCTCAGGACGACGAGGGCCAGGAGCGCACCGGCGTCATGATCGGGTCGGGCATCGGCGGTCTGCCCAACATCGCCGATGGGGCCTTGACCCTGGAGAAATCCGGTCCGCGCCGCATCAGTCCCTTCTTCATTCCCGCCGCCCTGATCAATCTGGTGTCGGGCCATGTTTCCATCCGCTATGGGTTCAAGGGACCCAACCATGCGGTGGTGACGGCCTGCGCCACCGGCGCCCACGCCATCGGCGACGCCGCCCGCATCATCCAGTTCGACGATGCCGACGTCATGATCGCCGGCGGTGCCGAAGCGGCGGTGCATCGCCTCGGCATGGCGGGCTTTGCCGCCGCCAAGGCGCTGTCCACCAACTTCAACGATCGCCCGACCCAGGGCTCGCGCCCGTGGGACAAGGATCGTGACGGCTTCGTCATGGGCGAGGGCTCCGGCATCGTCGTGCTGGAGGAACTCGAGCACGCCAAGAAGCGCGGCGCCAAGATCTATGGCGAGATCATCGGCTATGGCATGTCCGGCGACGCCCACCACATCACCGCTCCGGCGGCGGACGGCAATGGCGGTTTCCGCGCCATGACCGCCGCCATCAAGCGGGCAGGGGTGGCGTTGGAGGACATCGACTACATCAACGCCCATGGCACCTCGACGCCGCTGGGCGACGAGATCGAGCTGGGCGCGGTGAAGCGGCTGTTCAAGGAACACGCCTACAAGCTCAGCATGTCGTCCACCAAGTCGGCCATCGGCCACCTGTTGGGCGCCGCCGGCGCCGTCGAGGCGATCTACTCCCTGCTGGCCATGCGCGATCAGATCGTGCCGCCGACCCTCAACCTGGACAATCCGTCCGAGGGCTGCGACATCGATCTGGTGCCGCTCAAGGCCAAGGAGCGCGAGGTCAAGGTCGTCCTGTCCAACTCGTTCGGGTTCGGCGGCACCAATGCCTCGCTGATCTTCAAGGCCGGTCCGTAAGGATCGGATCGAGCAATGATGCAAAGGCCCCCATGCGGCGCATGGGGGCCTTCTGCATGTCCGGGGGAAGCATGATCAAGACGATACTCAAGGTTCTGGTGGGGTTGGTGGTGCTGGCCGGGCTGGTCGGCGGCGGTGCGGCCTGGGAGGGCCAACGCCGTTTCATCGCGCCGGGTCCGTCGGCGCAGCCGGTCACCGTGGTCATTCCCAAGGGGGCGGGGACCGAGCTTATCGCCCAGTCGCTGGAAGGGGCGGGGGTGATTTCCAGCCGCTGGATCTTCGCCATCGGCGCCAAGCTGCGCCACGCCACCCTCAAGGCCGGCGAATACGCCTTCCCGGCGGCGGTCTCGCCGGAAGAGGCCATGCGGATCATCGCCGAGGGCAAGGTGGTGATCCACAAGCTGACCGTGGCCGAGGGGCTGACGGTGCGCCAGGTGGTGGATCTGGTCGCCGAGGCCGATTTCCTGGCCGGTCCGGTGACCCGCAAACCGGCGGAAGGCTGGCTGCTGCCCGAGACCTGGCACATGACCCGCGACGAGGCCCGCGACGACGTCCTGGCCCGCATGGAAAAGGCCATGCGCCAGACGGTGGACGTGCTGTGGGTGGCGCGCGCCCCCGGTCTGGCGCTGAAAAGCAAGGAAGAGGCGTTGATCCTGGCCTCCATGGTCGAGCGCGAGACCGCGCTGGACGCCGAGCGCCCCCGGGTGGCGGCGGTGTTCTACAACCGTCTGGCCAAGCATATGCGGCTGCAATCCGATCCGACGGTGATCTATGGCCTGTCCAACGGCATGGGGGAGTTGGATCACCCGCTGACCCGCGATGACCTGATGTCCCGGCATCCGTGGAACACCTATGTCATCGACGGCCTGCCGCAGACCCCCATCGCCAATCCCGGCCGCGCCGCGCTGGAGGCGGTGCTGCATCCGGCCAAGAGCGAGGATCTGTACTTCGTCGCCGACGGCAGCGGCGGCCACGCCTTCGCCCGCACGCTGGAGGAGCACAACGCCAACGTGGCCAATTGGCGCAAGTTGGAGAAGGCGGGGAAGTAGGGGGCCGACACTCTTCCGTCATTCCCGCGAAAGCGGGAGGCCATGGCAGGGATAAAAGAAACGTTAGCTACCGCTCCAACGATTATTCTGTAACAGACAGATGATTAACCACAGAGGCACAGAGACACAGAGGTTTCACAGAGAAGAAAAATATCTTTTTTCTCTGTGCCGTCTCTGTGCCGTCTCTGTGCCTCTGTGTCTCTGTGGTAGATTCCCCGCCGGGCACAAGACGAATGTCCGACGGAAGGCTTCTTGGTTCCCTTGGTGACTTGGTGGTGAAAAATCCGCGTCCGGCCGCCGGGCGATGCGCCAAAGAGCGTGAATCAACGCGATATCTCCGGAACGCCGCTACAACCATATGTCGAATGACAGGTCTTGACGAGGTGCATACGGTTTTCTAGTGTCGGCCGATTCCCCGAAGATGGGGACCCCGAGGCGCAGAGTGGGGACGGACCGTGACGATGACCCATGGAACGGCGTCGACGCGGCCCGCTCCGACCGTTTCCTGCGACGGATGGGGTTCAAGCAGACCGGCGGGAATTACGTGTTGGAGGGGGGGGAGCGTAAGTTGACTCTGACCCCGTTCTTACCGTTTTTCTGTGGGGCAAACTTATTTGGCGTAACTTCGATGCTACCTGATTTTTTTTATCACTTGCCCCGGCTCGACGCGTGCCCCAAGTTCTGCTTGCTTGCAGTAGCTGATCTTGGGGCATCAGAATTATTACCAATGACCGAATGAACTCCCGATTCCAGATCGGACAGGTTCAAAAATATATGGACGGACTCCTAACGACTCATCTGGTTCGGGCCATGATGCTGAGCTTGCGTCTGTTGGCGTCTGTTGGTGTGTGCATGATAATGGCGGGGCAGCTTGCGCATGCCGCTGACCACCATCGGGTATTGATCATCTATTCGTGGCATGACCAGATGCCCTGGCAGGCTGGTATTCGGGCTGGGATGCAGGAAACGCTGGACCAGTTGCCGGAGTCCGAGCGCCCGGAGATCTACGAGGAGCGAATGGATGACGGGCGTATCAGCGTCTCCGACGAGGTGTTGTCCCTGTATCTGCAGAAAAAGTATGCCAACGTAAATCTGGACTTGGTCATCGCCGAGGCGCAGAGCGCGGCAAGCTTTTTGCTGCGCCACCCAGACCTGTTTCCGCAAGCGAACCGTTATTCGATCAATGTTGCCAAGCATGGTTTGATGGAGCAAAGCCATATCGTCACAATTAGCGAAGATGTGACCAGGGAGCTGCTCACTGTCACCCAACTGTTGCCCGAGTGCGAGCGTGTGGTAGCGGTGGTTGACTACTCAGAGAACGGCCAGCGCATTAAGAATGGCCTGCTGGCGGCGGCGCCCTTGCTGCCGCGAGGCGTGACGTTAGAGGTCTGGGACAACTTCAGTTTTGATGAACTTTATATGCGAGCCAGCCAGCTCTCTCGTGGCAGCGCCATTCTGTATTTCCCCACGCAGCATGACCGCAATGGCGCCAGGAAGATCCCGCGCGACGTGGTGAGGCAATTGAGCCAGACGGCGCCTGTACCCGTCTTCGGTAACCGCGATGCCTTTCTGGGCTATGGCATCGTTGGGGGCTATTCGCTCAGTTCGCGCAACGAGGGCGGGCTTATCGCGCAAATCGCACAGGGCATAACGCCAGCGACCGATGCTGCGTCCGTGGATGCGCGTCTCAAAGGGTATATGTTCGATGACCAGCAGTTGGCGCGCTGGAATATTCCCAACAGACTCTTGCCCACGCCAAACACTGTTATCAACCGGGAAGACTCCATCTGGACGCGCTACGGCTGGCAAATTGGTCTTTCTCTAGCGGCTATTTTGCTGGAGGCGCTGCTCATCGCCGCCCTGATCCGGTCATTGCAACAGCGCAAGACGGCCTTAGGCCAGTTGGCCCAGGAACGAGACATCCTGGAGCAGCGTGTTCAGGAACGAACTCACGAGTTGGAAAAATTGGCCACGACCGACGAACTGACAAAAGTGGCGAATCGGCGCAAGTTTCTGGACGTTGCTCTCGCCGAACTGGATCGCGCGAAACGCTATGGCCGCCCCCTGTCGCTGCTGATGCTGGATATCGACCGTTTCAAGGCCATCAATGATACGCATGGCCATGCTTGCGGCGACCAAGTGATACATATGATGGCGCAAACCTGTGTTGCTGAACTGCGCGAGATCGACTGCGTGGGGCGCATCGGCGGTGAAGAATTCGCCATTGTCCTGCCGGAGGTAGATCTGGACGCGGCACGTCTGGTGGCCGAACGCATTCGCGGGACGGTCGAGAGCCTCAACCTCGCCAACGCTAAGGCTGGCAGCATCCGGTTCACCGTCAGCGTGGGCGTGAGCACCCTAGCCGGAGGTGCAGACAGCATTGCGACCGTCATGGAGCGAGCGGATGCGTGCCTTTACCGGGCCAAGGAGCGGGGGCGCTGGCGCGCGACAATTACGGTGGCCGGTCAGCGACAATTAGGATGACCGGTATGAGACACCGTCGAGTAGCACCTATACCGCTATCACAAGCAAGCATTGCTCAGCAATAAGGAAGTGCAGCGACAATTACGGTAATTG
>NZ_CAINTR010000215.1 GCF_903853455.1 uncultured Magnetospirillum sp. | reverse complement strand
GCCTGTTCTGGCACCCGCAGGGGGGACTACCTGTGCGTCAAGGTGGAGCGCTTCACAAAGACCAAGAAGTCCACCTACTCTGGGTTTGAGCTCTTCCGCTGCCGCGAGAAGAGCTGCCCCATGGACGTGCTGGCCTCTATGTGGCGTGTTGATAACGACCACTTTGGCGCATTGCGACGCCGGTGAGCAGGGGCCGTCCACCTCATCACGACAGTGGCTCGTCGGTATAAAACTGTCACCCGGGATAAGAATCTGGCCGGATCAGGGTTTCTTTCCGCTGTCATCTCCACGAGAGCGCAGACGATTCGCAACCCCGTTCTGGCTCGCCACCCCCTCAGCCTCGGCCTCAACTTCGACAGGGCGTCGGATCATGCTCCCCCGAGGGCCGCTGCGGCGCTTGCCCGCCAGATCGGCCAATTCAAATCGACCCGCCTCCATTTTCTGGAGCTTGCCAATTCCATCCCATGCGAGATCAAGCTTTCCCTTGAGACCCTCATCGACTTTGCGCCCCCCCAGGACCGCAACGATTTCCTCGACGGAAGCCAATCGCTCCAGCAGCAGGTCGGAACACCCCAACGCGATCTCACCGCCATGCAGGTACTTTTCCATGTCGGCAATGATTGTATCCAGCCTGGAACAGGACATCTGCCGCAATATATCGACGAATAAGGCCATTATCCTGTCGATATGGTGGTGCAACTTCGCATCGCCATTCCGATGAAGATTCTTGTTCAGGTCGACCAGCGCGACAAGGTTAACGAGCCGTTGCGCTGCCTCCATGATTTCGGCACGCACGTCTTTTCTCGTCCGCTCATTATCGGTCGCATGCAAGGCTTGCTTCAGATATTCAATTCTGGCCGCGATCTCGTTCACACCGTTAAGGATGATCGAGGTCTGGGAATTAAAAAGTTCGCCATGGTCAACGACCGCCCTGGCGCGGCGACCGCCCCCGACCGTCGCGCCCTCGGACACGGCGACTTGCACGCCCCCAATGGGCGGTGGACGCGTGTGTTCCTGACGATCAGCGGCACGGCGGCGCGTCCCTTCGTAAGGGCCCTGAATCGGGTTCCGGCGGGAAGGCCCGCGATAGCTCGGCTTCGATATGATCTCCCGCTTATCGTTAAGTGCACGATTGACGTTTTTCAGCATGCTGCGCGTGCTGATGGGCAGCGTCATGACGCAATTCGCCCCGGAATTCAGCATCATCGCCAAATTACCGACATCCATGTGACTGACGATGCAGATCAGCGGCACGATCTCCGCCTCCTCGGGAACATCCATTCGAATGTGCCGAACCATGTCGAGGGGCTCGTCAATATTTGTTCCCGCGCAAATTATGAGGTTATAGGCGGCGGAGGAAATCGATTGAACAGCGTCGTGAACATTACTCACCGTCACCACATCGGCAAATCCGATCTGGTGCAAAGATGTCGCGATCAAACTGCAAAGAGATTCGTCCGTAGCGACGACCAAGCAGGCCTTTCCGAAGAAGGACATATTTAACGACATACCACGCCCCCAACCCCCACGCGTGTTCCGCCACTCCACGAGCACCAAAGCAGCTAACAAAAAATCGAAAAATGTTCTTCCCGTATTTGCCCAAATCCGATTGATGTGTATTGAAGCATGGTTATGTCGGGATATCAAATCCCTTGCGAATCAGGCGGACAATACGGCACCCTGACCCATTGGGGCTGGAACGCCTCGCCCTTCTCGGCGTCGGTCCAAGCAGGAGGTATGAATGGGCACGGAGAAGGAGGCGCCTTCGTCGGAAGCCGAAAGCGCACGTGACGCCAAGATGGCGGAAATTCTCGACAAGATGAGGGTTTTGCTGACTGGAGAAGGGCCGCAGGCGGCACCGCGGGCCGCCGAACCGCCAAAGCCGTCCCCTCCTCCCCCGGAAGCCGCCCCGTTGCGCCCCACCATCGCCGAGGACAACCAGGAGCGCTTCCCCCACATCGTGGTCGATCGGTTGATGGCGGGGCTGAGCCCGATTCAGATCTACCGGGAATATCGCGGCATGACCCGGGAAGCCCTTGCCCAGAAGGCGGGGATCAGCGTCGAGGCATTGGCAGCTCTAGAGGCCGGATTTGACATGATCTTATTGCGGAAGATCGCCGACGCCTTGGAGATCGACGTCAGGACGCTGATCTGATCCCTGGCGCCATCGCCCCACGGTGCCCCATTTCCACTCAGCGGGATTTCTTCTCGAGTGAAGGCGACAGCCGCGAGACCGGAGAGGCTCCGATCCGGGGCTTGGCGCCGGGGCGCAAGGGGGAGACTGGCTTCGCGCCCCGGATGATCAAGGCGGCCCCAGCCCCGATCCGTGCCAGGATACGAACCGTCGCGCGCTCGGCAGCCGCCATGCGGTTAAACACCTGGTAAGCTCGACGTCGCGGCGCCCCCCGCCCCACCTGGGTGTAGGTCTTGAAGCGCACGTTCCGAACCACGCGCCGCCCAAATCGGGTCCTCAGGAACGCCAGTAACAGGCCATTCTTGGCCAGCCATGCAACAAGAAGCACCATGGCGTGTGCAAAGACACCCTTGATCAGAACCCCGAACAGAAACAACAAAATTCCGGCGATGATCGCTGTCAGCATGGCCGTTTCCCAAACAGGTGAGCCGCACCATGGTCCCTCAGACGGGGGCGCCCCCCGCTTCACGCCCCGAGGCACGCGGCGACCGATCATAGACGAGGGGGCGTGAAACTTCACCCCCCTATGGCTCGAAAGCGTTGGGCTCGCTGAAAATCCGCTCCTCATCGATCCGGCGCAATGCTTCCTCGATCTGGCGAGCCACGACCTCGTGCGAGGCGAGTTGTAGAATCGACTTTCCCCGAAAATGCGGCTGTGGTTCGGTCAGCCAAGCCCGGGCCTTGGCCTCGTCCCCGAACACCTGATGAGCCAGGACGGTCAACCGCTGGACTCGCGCGGAAACGAGAGCGTCATCTTCCGTCGGGATCGCGCTCTCGGAGGTTGGCTCGCTGACCGGAGGATCGTCGCCTGTCAGCAGGACACGGATTTTATTGACGATTTCCGCTAGGTTAGCCTCTCGGTCGCTTTCCATTTCCGCAGATCGGACCTCCTCAACCCCCGCCCAGGTCGGGCGGATAGCCCATCGACGGCCCGGTCGTGCGCCAGAGTATGTGAACTCGAGCCCCTCCCCGCAAGAGGGGCGTTCGCCGCTGGAGGTAAAGTCTCAGGAGGATGGCCATGCCGGCCGGGAGGCGGTGGCGAACGGAGAGGCGGATCTGCGCGCCGGAAGATCGTTCCGACATGTCAGTCGAACACCTTCCGCGCCTCCGAAGGCCGAGACGAAGTTCCCGTGTCAAACCGGCGCAGCGGCATGATTCCGGCCTCCATCTCCACGACTTGGCTCACGAGATCCCTTGCTTTGGCGACCGCGCCCTTCAGGTCGTCGTCAAGGTGATCGAGGCCACCACCAACATTGATCAGGAGTTGGGCGTAACTCATTCGCCCCTGCATGGCGACACCGATACTGAAAGGAAGGCCTCTACGGCCCGATACGATGTCGTCGGCGGATTTGATCAGTCGGAATAGCAGTGCCCGCAAAAGCGATGTCGCGCAGGTATCGACCGAATTACGGATGAGACGCAACCGTTCAAGATCCGCGAGCGAACACCCATGCTGCTCGATGCGCAACTGCACCAGAGCCATAAGATTGATCAACCGCTCTTCGGCGTCGGCCACCGCCTTGTTCAGAGCGGCACGGACGCTCTCCTCGCCGGTCGTCGCCAGCCGCGCCAGAAGCTGTTCGGTTAGACGAGCGGTCACGAATGCCTTGTCGATGACTGCGCGAGTCTGTCGGTTGTTTCCCGCCTCGCCATCGAATTCAACAGCAGAGGTTTGAACTGCGGTAGCGGCCTCCTCTGGCTGCGGGGAAGGAGGCAGGGAAACAGCGGCATGGGACGCCCCCCCCTCCTGCCTCTCCGCCAGTCGCGCCGACCTCTTTTCCGCCTGATTCAACTGCTCGGCGACTCGGTCTTCCGCCCGACGAAACGGCCCCTGATATCCCTTGGATGATTTCCTGCGCCGGCAGCGGCCGCGATAGATGTCGGTCGAAATAAAAGCGCGTTTTGGATCCAGGGCGGACAGAAGCTTGACCTGCACCGCCTGAAGGGAGGTCGGCATGGCGATGATTTCGCAGATGCCGGCCTCGCGCGTCTCGATCAGCGTCTCCCGGGTCCAGTCCCGCCCCACACTGATGATGGGAAGCGTGTTGACGCCGGTCGGCAACTTCCAGCGGACAAAGCGCGCGATTGCCGCGCACCCTCCCCCAGGCAAATCGGACTGTGCAATGATGAGATCGACCGCCGGATTACCGCGAAGGGCATAAACCACGGCTTCGGCGTCGGCGAAAAATTCAACCTCACACATCTTTACGCCAAGCAACAACTCGCGCAGCACTCTCCGAAGACCGCTATCCGCAATAGCAACGAATCCCTTACAGGCCGGAAGCGCTTTCATTTCTTAGGCCAATCCTCCCTCAACCCCTTCGATTGGCAGTCCACGGAAGCACGGGCCAAGCCCGATCGCAACCCACGAATTATCATAATTTCGGGGGGCGCAGCCCCCTCCCCGGATGCGTCCCGGCATGAGACTTTTTCATGGCGAGCCGGAACGATCAGAAACCGCCCCCATCGGCCCGCGTCTCCAGGGAACACAAAATCAAAGGTGCCACCATCGACTCCCCACGTCAAAGGTAATAAGGTTGCGTCCGTGGGGGCAACGTCCATGATGGCATAGGAGGTGAGCACTGTGAAATTGGCCCTATCCGCCATCTCTGTCACTTTTCTCTTCCGCTCCCCCCTCGAAATCGACGCCGAGGGCGTTTGGAGCGCCTCGTGCTGACGCTTCCCTCATTCAAGAGTATTTCCTGCCTTCTGATTTCCGGGGAAAAGGAAAGGCGCCGGCTTTTGTCCAGCGTCCTCAATCAGATCGGAATCGTCACCATTCACGAAGCCGATTCGGTCGATCACGCCAGTCTGAAGATTCGCTATACCTCGATTGATCTGGTCATTTGGGCTTCGACGGACGATGGACACATTAGCTTTTTAAAATATATCCGGCGTGAGCTTAGCGGCAGGGCGTGCTCGGTTCCGTTCCTGTGCGTAACCGAAGGGTGGGACAGCCCGCGCCTGATCCAAGCCCAGAACGCGGGAGCCTCCGGCTTCGCCACACTCCCCCTCACCCTTCGTGACATGCTGAAGGCCGTTTCGGCCGTCCTCGGCGACCCCAGGGAATTCATCAAAACAGAAGCCTATGTCGGCCCGGATCGCCGACGGCAAACTCCTTCGAACTACCAGGGGCCTCGCCGCCGCTCGACCGACGGAGCGGAGGCCCGCGCGGCGACGGCAAGGATGAACGCGGCGACGAAGGCCGATGCGAAACCGGCTGTGGGGGAAAATCCCCCCCCACTCTCCCCGGTGCCGACACCGAAAAGCGGCATTGCCGGAGCCTCGGTTTTGCCGCCGCTCCAGAGAGGCGATGGCCCGTCCGGTGCCATCGGCGACCTCGCCGAGCCCGCCAGGAGTCCCGATCAACCATCGCTTCCGCGACGGCGCGTCCAGGTGGTTCAGGAGGCTCTGCGCATCTCCAACGAACTTCAGATCCTTCTAGACGCCCCCACCTCGGAAGAGGCCAAGGCAAAGATCGGCGACCATTTCAATCGCCTGATGAACCTGATGGGGCTGATCCACGGCTATTGCGTCGAAGGCGGCGAGACGATCCCCTTCTTCAAGAGCAAGTACGACGAGATCATGGGGTTGGTCGGCACATTCTCGCTCGGAATTCTCTTGGGGGGGCTGGAACGGACGGTCCATGAATCATCGAGAGTCGTCGACGGTACCGTACCCGCCGCATTGGGATCATCGTCCAAGGTCTTCTACAAGATGTCGGAGTTCGAGAACCTCGTCAGAATGCTTGGCGGATACGCCATGCTTTCCGCTGACATGATTGAACTCATGAAGACCGGGTGGCAAAACGTACTATCCTTGGCTGCGCTGGATAACAAGCTGAACGAGTTGGATGGCTCCCCCAACTCCTCTCTCCTCCAGGTCGCAGCGCAGCGACTGGGCGTCGCGAATGCAGCCCTGAAGGAGCGGATAGCCGCTGATTCCCAGGAAGCGGCCTTCAAACGCCTGCGCCCCTCGTCATAGCAGCCCTTATCCCTCCTGAGGCACCGACACCAACATCCGCCCCATGACGTTCAGCTTCTTCATCAAGAAGCGGGAGAAGCCGGGACGAGCGAACAGCATCTTCCCCGAATGCTTTTTCGTCTCGATTCTCTCCCCGAGAGCGCTGAAGACGACGGGAATCAGCGCCTTCATGGACAGCGGCGCGAACATGCAGGCCGACGCTCCCGCGCTCATGGCCCGCTCGTGCAGGCCATGGGCCACGTCGTTGCTGTCGGAAGGGCTCGCCAGGACGATGACGGGCAGCGCCTTCTTGCAGCCCGCCTTCCCGGCACGAATCAGGTTGATTTGATCCAGGCCGCTGCTGCCGTCGATTTCGGCGGCGATGATCAGCAGATCGACCTTGTATGCCCTCAGGACACTCAAGGCCTCTTTGTAACTGCCAACATCGGTGACGTTGGACAGCCCCGCCCCCTTCAGGATTTCGCCAACCATGTGGCGGAACGCACCACAACCGTCCGCCAAGAGAATGTGCCGTTGCGCAGCCATGGTCACCTCACTGCTGAAGGGCTAGAACGACTCCAGGCATATTGCAGTGCGACGGGGGCTGGCAAGTGACGGTTTTTATTCACTTTTCCGTCAGCGGGAGTCTCGTCTGAAGTCTGTGCCGAAGCCCCTTGTATTTGCTTGCAACTCCGGGCTGGCCGCGCCGTGGCTAGGGAGCGCTGGGACTCACGCCATGGGCGGCCGACACCCCCTCGATCAGATCGGCGACGTCGTCGATGTCCGCCGCCGCATCGAGGGCCACGTCACCTGAGGCACCGCCGGAATGGGGAACGAACCTGATGCGGAGGTGGCAAGCGTGGGACACCTCCCGACTGATCCGGCTCTCAAGCTCCCTCTCGAGAGCATGGCACTCATCGACCGTGACCTGGCTTGAAATGCCCAACTTCAGGTCGACTTCCCACGTCTCGCCCATTCGCCGCCCACGCAGATCGAGGACGTGAACCCCAGGGTGATGGGTTGCCAGCAGACGCCGGATCCCCTCGATCCGACGGGTCGAAACGCTGCCGTCCATCAGTCCGTGAATGCTGTCCCACGCGATCACGGCGCCGATCCGAAAAACCAGGACCGATACAAGGATCGCAGCCAAATGGTCCGCGGACACCCAGCCGAGGATCGACAGCACAATGCCGGCCAGAACGGCCATGGACGAATAGGCATCGCCACGATTATCGGCCGCTGCTGCCAGAATGGCCGGGCTGTGGGTATGCTCGCCGACGCAACGCAGGTACCGGTGCATCAACTCGGCGGTGCCTGCGGAAATAAGCGCGCCGAAGACCGCCCAGACCTCGGGGACTTGGACATGACCGGACCCCAGATGGCTGACATTGTACCACAGCATGGCCAAGGCCCCGGCCATCAGGCTGATGCCGATGAAATTGGCAGACAGGAACTGAATCTTGCCATAGCCATAGGGAAAGGATGCATTCGGCGGCCGGCTGGACAACTTTACGCTGGCGAGATTGATACCCTTGGTCAGAAAATCGCCGAAGGAATGCAGCGAATGGGCCTGAAGCGCCATGCTGCCGCTCAAGACTCCCAATCCACTCTTGAAGACCGCCAATGCCAGGGCGGTGAACAGATCCAACCAAGCGGCACGGTCGCGGCATTCCTGGCAGTTGCTTGATTTCATCGGCCATCCCAGTATGGGCGTCGGCATTTTGCCACCGTATCAAAGTCTATAGCAGGAGGCCGGCATGGAGGGCAACCTCGCCACCACGGCCGCCGCCGAGATTATTTCGGCACCAGCATGGCCAGTGCCCCGGGGAGGATGTTGAAGCGAAAGGGGCTCTTCATCTTTTCGACCTCGCCATCGACGGAGACCAGGGGCTTGCGCTGACTCGTGCGGACTTCCAGCCAGGGTGATGTCCCCCGGGAAAGGGCCTCGTTGCTGGCCCACCGCCCCATGGCCGCCTGCAGGCCCAGGTCAAGGAGGCTTACCGGCCCACTCCCTCGCGCGACATAGACCCCCAGCGTGCCGCCATCCATGCGCTCCCGCTCCAGCAGGAACGGATCGGAGTCCCGGCACACATTATTGGAGACCATCAGGAACGTCGTCGCGATCCGGGCATGCCCGAGCGGACCGACCAGATCGGCCTCGACCTGGCGCGCGACAATTACGGTGGCCGGTCAGCGACAATTAGGATGACCGGTATGAGACACCGTCGAGTAGCACCTATACCGCTATCACAAGCAAGCATTGCTCAGCAATAAGGAATTGCAGCGACAATTACGGTAATTGTCGCTGCGGTCTCGATCTAGATGGAATGGTAATTGTCGCTACGCCGTCGAAACGACAATTACCACAGTGAAGATGACGAGACTTTTCTAAGTGTCGCTGGCGCTGTCCTTGCCTTTG
>NZ_CAINTR010000214.1 GCF_903853455.1 uncultured Magnetospirillum sp. | reverse complement strand
TCATCAAAGCGTCGTCCTTCGATGAAAAGAAAGCAACCTACGTTCCTCCGTTGCTTCCCTACATTCAGTCTGCAAAAAGGTATGCTCCCACAAGGGGCAAGTAGCAGTTAAAAAAGGGGGTGGATAATTCCACCCTCTTTTTTCATTTTGTGCGAATTGCATAGCATGACCATTGCAGTATAATATTTCAGAGATGTTTATCTGTGTAGTTTTTCTATGGCTTCGTATGCAACCTTGTTGATAACTTCGTTACGCATTGCTAGGCTAAAGCCATCACCATAATGTGGTCCCTGTCCAGGAGTGGTGTGCCCCAAGATAGCATTTATTAATTCGTTATTGTTTGGGCATGCTTCGCGTAATGCGTCCTTCATATTGTGGCGAAATGAATGGAACACCTTCATTTTGTTTGCGATGCCAAAATCTTCACGTTTAGTTTGCCACCAAGCACTAACCTTATAGCCGAATCTTCCATGGGATATTGGGAGAATGTCTGGAATAAGGTATTGTTCATTCATTGTTAGGTTCAATATTCCCATATCTTGAAGTTTTTTGGGAATTGGCACCTTTCTAACTGAGCTTTCATTCTTAACTAATTTAACTTCATTACCATCCTCATCAAGCGTTGTAATGTCAAAGTACCATATGTCATTATCCTTTTTCACATCAGTAATCAGCAAGCCAGATATTTCTTCGAGTCGCATGCCAGTGTACAGCGCAATGTATGGAACCCATTGTTTGTATGTCCATTTTTCATCGGAGAACATCTTATCGCTAAATATTTTTGCCAAATCATCATTGCTATATGGCAATCGTTTCTTTTTCGTTGATGTGTTGACGCTAACCCCAATTGCTGCGTTCGTGTCCATATATCCCTTCTTAACCGCATACGATAGTGTTGCTTTTATGGCGGCTAATCTAAAATTTATGGTTGATGGATCAAGCATTTTTCCTTGTCTGCCTGGAGTCTTTTCAAGATAATCGCAATATGCAAGTACGTGAGATTTGCGTATTTTTGTTACATCAGTTTTTGGAGTTAGTCCATTAATTTCAATGAACTTATTTAAAGAGCTGTGAAAGTTTCGCTTGGTAACGTCTGGTAATGATCCGCCTTCTTTTTTTCCATATTGGGCATACGCTTCAAACACCTTTTCAATGCCAAGCCTATTGGATTCATGTATGATTTGAACTGATTCTTCTTCAATAATTATTGGAGTGTTTCTTGGATCTGGTGCTGTGATAATACCTGATCTTGCTGAAAGCATTGTTCTGAAATGGACGCCAGATGTAACTGGCTTGCCTAGTTTGGCAAATGCCTTATCAAATATGGCTTGGAAGTGTTCCTCAGCATCACGTTCCTTATCTCTGGCTTCCCGAATTGAGTCTGTCTTCAGGGATATGATAATCTCAGTCTTGCCAGTATCAGGGTAGTCAATTAACGGGCGAATTGCCGCAGGAATACCCTTGCGATAGTAGTATATTTTACCCCTTTTCTGTAGTGGCAAAGCGAATATCCCCCCAAAAAATTTGTAGCGGATTTAGGATATATGTTCTGTAGCAAAAAATAAACCGCCCAAAAATATGTAGTGAAATCAAATGGATATGCGGTTTATAACTTGCCAAAGAATCAATGAAGAAACAATGGTGCTGTATTAATAATTCGGGCAAACTTTGTATGAAAATTTGTAGCAAACACATATTTCACCAAAAAAACAGCGAAAACACTAACGATATCAAGTGATTAGACTAATAGTAGCAATAATGGGCAGTTTCTGCCCAGTCATGCCGCGTCTTTCCGAGGGTCGAGGGCGCGCTGCAAGCCGTCGCCCAGCAGGTTGAAGGCCATGACGGTGAGCAGGATGGCGGCGCCCGGCCAGACGGCCAGGGCGGGGGTGCTCCACACCACGTCCATGGCGCCGGTCAGCATGTTGCCCCACGACGCCAGCGGCGGCCGGATCCCCAGGCCCAGGAAGGACAGGGCGCTTTCGATCAGGATGATGTTGCCTACGGACAGAGTGGTGGCGACCACGATGGGCGAGGCGATGTTGGGCAGGATGTGGCGGAGCATGATGCGGGCCGGCGAGGCTCCCATGGCCACCGCCGCCCGCACGTAGTCGCGGGCTCGCACCGACAGGGTCGCGGCCCGCACCAGCCGTGCCACCGTGGTCCAGCCGACGCAGGCGATGATCATCACCAGCCGCCCGACCGCGAAGCCTTCCGAGTCCATGGCCTCGGAAGGCACGCCCAGCTTGGCGGGGTCGGCGGCGGCCAGCACGATCAGCAGCGGCAGCAGCGGCAGCGCCATCACCCCGTCGGTCAGGCGCATCAGCGCCGCGTCGGCCAGGCCGCCGTGATAGCCGGCCACCAGACCGATGCCGGTGCCGACCGCCGCCGCCAGCAGGGCCGTCGCCAGCGCCACCGCCAGACTGACGCGGCCGCCATGCAGCAGGCGCGAGGCGAGGTCGCGGCCCAACTCGTCGGTTCCGAAGGGATGCTCCAGCGATGGCGGCGCGAACCGTGCGGCCAGATCCAGCGCATCGGGCGCGGGCAGGAACAGCGGCGCCAGCGCCGCCGCCAGCGTCAGCAGGATCAGGATGACGGCGCCGGCTCTCATGGCGTCCTCCTGACCCTGGGGTCGAGGCGCCAATAGGCGAGATCGGCCAGGATGGACCCCACCAGGGTCATGGCGGTGGCCAGCAGCAGCCCCGACAGCGCCAGATTGAAGTCGTTGCCCATCACCGAATCGTAGATCAGCCGGCCCATGCCGGGCCATGCGAACACCGTCTCGGTGATCAGGGCGCCGGAGAACAGGCCGCCCACCTCCAGCGCCACGATGGTGGTGACCGGAATCAGGGCGTTGCGCAACTGATGCCCCAGCACCACTCGGGCCGGCGAGCAGCCCTTGGCCTTGGCGGTGCGGATATAGTCGTGGCCGGCCTCGTTGATCATGGCGGCGCGCATGTGCCGCGCGTATTGGCCGATGCCGGCCAGGGCCAGGGCGGCGACCGGCAGCACCAGATGGGCCAGGGTGCCGCCGCCGTCTCCCGTCACCTCGGCCATGCCGCCGGCCGGCAGCCAGGCCAGTTCCACCGCGAACACCACGATCAGCATCAGGCCCAGCCAGAACACCGGCAGCGACACCGAGGCGAAGGCGATCAGGTTGACGGCGCCGTCCAGCAGCGAGCCCGGCCGTAAGGAAGCGGCGATGCCCAGCGGCAGGGCGACGACCAGGGCCACGGCCAGACTGGCGGCCATCAGGAGGGCGGTGTTGAGCAGCGCCGGTCCCATGGCCTCGACCACCGGGCGGGCATAGAGGCGGGAATAGCCCAACTCGCCCTGAAGCAGTTGCGCCAGCCAGCGCAGCCAGCGCTCGGTCCACGGCCGGTCGAGACCGTACAGCGCCTTCAACCGCACCGCGTCGGCGGCGGAGAGGTGCGGGTCGCCGGCGATCATCAGGTCGATGGGATCGCCCGGCATCAGGCCCATCAACCCGTAGACCACGAAGGACATCACCAGCAGCACCGCCAGCGACTGGAGCAGGCGAAAGGCGATGGTCCGCGTCATGGCCGGGTTACTCCCATCGCCAGGACTCCACCCAATAGGGCGAGGGGTCCTGATGGCCGGTGGGCTCCAGCCCCTTCAACTCCTTGGGCAGGATGAAGGCGTCGGCCTTGAAGTACAGCGGCAGGGCGGGCAGGTCCGCGGCGTACAGCGCCTGCAACTCCCGCCACAGCACCTTGCGCTTGGGACGGTTGAGCTCGGTCTCGATGGAGCCGATCAGCCGATCCATGGCCGGATTGACGTAGCCGGTGTAGTTCTGGCCCGACCAGTTATTGGCGGCGCTGGGGATGGCGTCGGAGTGCAGGGTCGAATGCGGCACGTTCTCCGGCGCCGAATACCAGGCGAACATGGTCATATGGGCGAATTTCCGCTTGGTGACGGTCTCGCCGAACAACACGCGCGGCGGCTCGGTCTTGACGCGCAGGTCGATGCCGAGCTTGCGCCATTGCGCTTGCAGCACCTGCGCCACCAGCTCGCGCGACCGGTTGCCGGCGGTGGTGACCAGCTCCAAGGCCAGCTTGTCGCCCTTGGCATTGGCGCGAATGCCGCCAGCGCCCGTCTTCCAGCCGGCCGCGTCCAGCAGGGCCGCCGCCTGGACCGGGTCATAGGGGTATTGGGCGATGTCGTCGGCATGGACCCAATCCAGCGGCGGCACCATGGAATGGGCCACCGGCTGGCGGCCGTCGAACAACTGCCGGGTCATGGTGTCGCGGTCCAGCGCCAGCAGCAGCGCCCGGCGGACCTGGACATCGGCCAGGATGGGCGATCCCAGGTTGAGGTCGAGATGCTCGTAGGTCAGGCTGGGCTTGGTGACGACGGTGAAGCGGTCGCCGTGGCGCTTCTCGAAGGCCAGCGACTGGTCCAGCGGCAGGCCCAGCTCGCCGGCGATCATGTCCACCCCGCCCGACAGCAGATTGGCTTCAAGAGAGGCGGTGTTCTCGATCGCCTTGATGACGATGCGCTTGAAGGCCGGCTTGGGGCCGGGCCAATAGGCGTTGGGCTCCAGCACCACATGACTGCCCTGAACCACCGCGGTGACGCGGTAGGGGCCGTTATAGAGGCCGGGATTGGTGGTGTCCTGGTCGTAGGCGGTCTTGTTGCGGTACTCGGCGGGGGCGGCCTCGAAGCGGCTTCGCTCCAGATGGGCCGGCAGCAGCCGGAGGTCGTTGACGGCATTGTAGTCGAAGGTCAGCCGGTCGATGTGCAGGGTGAAGGTGCGGGCATCCTTGACGTCGATCCGGGTGATGCGGCGGAACAGCTCGGCGCTGGCGACCCCCGACTGGGGATGGCGGCCGACGCTCCAGCTGAACACTACGTCGTCGCTGGTCACCGGCTGGCCGTCGCCCCATTTGGCCCCCGCCTTCAGGGTATAGGTGACGGCGATGCCCTTGCCCTCCACCTTGGCGCCGCCGTTCTCCAGGGTGGGCAGGGTCTCGCATTCCAGGCAAATCAACTGCCACGACGCATCATAGGCGGTGATCGGGCGCTGGGCGAAGGCCAGGACATAGGTCTTGGCCAGCATGGATTCGATGGCGGGATTGAAGGTGGCGGGAAACTGGGTGATGCCGATCACCAGCTCGTCCTTGGCCAGGGCCTGCCCAGCAAGCAGCGTCGTCAGCAGCAAGGCGGCGAACAGGCGGCGCATAAGGCTCTCCCGGCGGTGGATCATCGGAACAGCATCCCCGTAACCGGGTGGAGCGTCAACACGGCTTGCCTCTTTCGCCGCTTCGGGCATCATCGGAGCAGGCGGCGACAGGGGGCAAGCATGACCGGGGATGCGCACGAGGCCAAGACCGAGACGGAGCACTGGAAGTTCTTTCGGGCCGGCGGGTTCGATCAGGTCCGCATCGACACCGGCCACGCGCTGGCGTCGCTGGGCAAGCTGGACCAGAAGCTGTGGGCGGCGCTGAGCTGCCCGACCCGGGGCATCGAGCTGGATTCCCGCACCCTGGACATCATCGACAGCGACAAGGATGGCCGCATCCGCGCCGGCGAGCTGATCGCCGCGGTGGACTGGGCCACCCATCTGCTGAAGCAGCCCGATATCCTGCTCAAGCACGAGGATATCCTGCCGCTGGACGCCATCGACGATTCCAAGGATGACGGCAGGGCGGTGCTGGCGGCGGCGCGCCGCATCCTGGCCAAAAGCGGCAAGGCCGGGGCCGAGGTCATCACCCTGGCCGAGGTGGCGGGGGTCGAGCAGGTCTTCGCCGCCAACGACTTCAACGGCGATGGCATCGTTCCGCCCGACATCGTCGATGATCCGGGCCTGCGCTCGGTGATCGAGGACATCATCGCCAGCGTCGGCGGCGAGGAAGACCGCAGCGGCCTCCAAGGTGTTTCCACCGAAAAGGTGGCGGCCTTCTTCGATGCGGCGGAGGTTTTCGCCGCCTGGGCGGCCCGGGCCGAGACCGAGCCGGAGTTGCGGGTGCTGGGGGATGCCAGCGACCGCGCCGCCCAACTGGTGGCGGATGTGGCGGCCAAGGTGGACGACTGGTTTACTCGCTGTGCCCTCGCCGCCTTCGACCCGCGCTCCACCGGGCCGCTCAATCGGTCCGAGGAGGATTGGGTGGCCTTGGCCGGCCGGCTGCTGTCCAACACCGACGAGGGGTTGACCGGGTTCCCCCTGGCCGCCGTCGCCGCCGGGGCGTCGCTGCCGCTGGGGCTTGGCCTCAACCCGACCTGGGCCGACGCCATCGCCCGCCTGCGGGCCGAGGTGGTGGCGCCGCTGCTGGGGGAGCGCGCCGCCCTCACCGGCGAGGACTGGGCCGCGATCAAGGCCCGCTTCGCCGCCTGGACCGCCTGGCAGGCGGAGAAGCCCGAGGGTGCGGTGGGCGGTCTCGGCGTCGGCCGCATCCGGGAAATCCTGGCCTCGGGCGCCCGCGCCGCCATCGAGGACCTGATCGCCCAGGATCTGGCGTTGGAGGCGGAGGCCGAGGCGCTGGCCTCGGTGGACAAGCTGCTGCGCTATTGCCGCGACCTGATCGTCCTGCTCAACAATTTCGTGGCCTTCCGCGATTTCTACACCCGCAAGCACCGGGCGGTGTTCCAGGCCGGAACCCTGTTCCTGGACGGCCGCTCCTGCGAGCTGTGCGTCAAGGTGGAGGACCCCGACAAGCACGCCCCCATCGCCACCCTCAGCCGCATCTACCTTGTCTATTGCGAATGCATCCGCCGGGGCGGCGACGGCAACGAGAAGATGTATGTCGCCGCCGCGGTCACCGCCGGTGATTCCGACCAGTTGATCGTGGGGCGCAACGGGGTGTTCTACGACCGCCGGGGCGGCGATTGGGACGCCAACGTGGTCCGCATCATCGACCACCCCATCAGCATCCGCCAGTCGTTCTGGTCACCCTACAAGAAGCTGGGCAAGCTGGTCGGCCAGCAGGTGGAGAAGATGGCTGCCGCCCGCGCCGCCGCGCCGCCGGCTCCACCGGTTCCGGCGGCGCCCGTTCCGGTTCCGGCGCGGACGGTCGGCGCCCCCGCGCCCTCACCCGCTCCGGTTCATGCCGCTTCCGCCGCCGCGCAACCGTTCGACGCCGGCCGTTTCGCCGGCATCTTCGCCGCCATGGGGCTGGCCATCGGCGCCATCGGCACCGCCATCGCCTCGGTGGTGACCGGCTTCCTGTCGCTGCCGTGGTGGCAGATTCCGCTGGCGCTGGTCGGCGGGTTGCTGGCGGTGTCGGGGCCGTCCATGGTGATCGCGGCGTTCAAGCTGCATCAGCGCAACCTGGGGCCGATTCTCGACGCCAACGGCTGGGCGGTGAACACCCATGCCCGCATCAACATTCCGTTCGGCACCGCGCTCACCCATCTGGCCAAGCTGCCGGAAGGGGCGGTGCGCTCGCTGAAGGACCCCTACGCCCAGAAGCAGCCGCCGTGGCGGCTGGCCGTCACCGTCGCGGTGGCGGTGGGCGTGGTGGCGCTGCTGTGGAAGGTGGGCGTGGTGGCCAAGCTGTGGGCGATGGTGGTGAAGGTGGTATAGGGTATCGGAGCGCGGGCGGGACGCCCACGCTCCAACCTACTCCGCCGCCGTGTCCTTGAGGCGCTCGATGCGGGCGCCGCAGGCGGCCAGCTTTTCCTCGACCCGCTCATAGCCGCGGTCCAGGTGGTAGACCCGGTTGACGATGGTCTCGCCCTCGGCGGCGAGGCCGGCCAGGATCAGCGACACCGAGGCGCGCAGGTCGGTGGCCATCACCTGGGCGCCCGACAGCCGGGGGGAGCCGCGCACGATGGCCGAGGCGCCGTGGACGTTGATGCGCGCCCCCATGCGGGTCATCTCGGGCACATGCATGAAGCGGTTCTCGAAGATGGTCTCGGTGATCATGGACGCGCCCGACGAGGTGGACATCAGCGCCATCAGCTGGGCCTGCATGTCGGTGGGGAAACCGGGATAGGGCTCGGTCATGATGTCGACGCCCTTGATGTCGCGGCCTTCGGCGGAGACCCGCATGCCGCGCGGCGTTTCTTCCACCAGCACGCCGCATTCGGTCAGCACCTTGTTGACCGATTCCATCAGGTCGAAGCGGGCGCCGACCAGTTCGATGTCGCCCCGGGTGATGGCGGCGGCGACGGCGTAGGAGCCGGTCTCGATGCGGTCGGGGACCACCGAATATTCGGCGCCGTGCAGGCGGTCGACGCCCTGGATGCGGATGGTGCCGGTGCCGATGCCCTCGATCTGGGCGCCCATGGCCACCAGGCACTGGGCGAGGTCGGCGACCTCGGGCTCGCGGGCGGCGTTGGCGATGACGGTCTCGCCCTCGGCCAGGGACGCCGCCATCAGGATGTTCTCGGTGCCGCCGACGGTGACCTGCGGGAAGATGATGTGGGCGCCTTTGAGGCGGCCGTTCACATGGGCGACGATGTAGCCCTCTTCCAGGTCGATGACCGCGCCCATCTGCTCCAGCGCCTTGAGGTGGAGGTCCACCGGGCGGGTGCCGATGGCGCAGCCGCCGGGCAGCGACACCTTGGCCTGACGGCAGCGGGCCAGCAGGGGGCCCAGCACCAGCACCGAGGCGCGCATCTTGCGCACCAGATCGTAGGGCGCGGTGGTGTTGGTGATCTCGGCGGCGGTCAGTTCCAGCACCCGGCCGGTATGGCCGCCATTGGCGGAATCGCCGTTGAGGATCATGCGCACGCCGTGCTGGGCCAGCAGGTTGGCCATGGTGGTGATGTCCACCAGATGGGGCAGGTTGGCCAGCGACAGGGTTTCGTCGGTCAGCAGGCAGGCCGGCATCAGCGCCAGGGCGGCGTTCTTGGCGCCGCCGACGGTGATGGTGCCCTTGAGCGGCGTTCCGCCGATGATGCGGATCCTGTCCATATGCGATGTCCTTGAAGAATGGATGCTCCGTTTAGCCCGGCGGGCTCGCCGAGGTCAAGGGCGGCGCCGAAAATGCTTCATTCGACCAATTGTAATATGACTACCCATACATACTGCGGTGCAATATGATCCAACGGTCTTCGCCTCAGGCGGGGGCTGGCCCGGGGAAGGGGCCGAACGGCGGGGGCGTCGCTTCCCGCCCGTGCATCGTCCGCAAAGAGGGGAAGAGTCCATGAAATTGCTGCGTATCGCCATGCTCGCCGTGCTGTCCCTGATGGCCGCGACGACCATCGTCAACGCCCAGGCCAAGAAGCCGACCCAGGACGAGGTCAAGGCCATCACCGTCAAGGCCGCCGAGTTCGTCGCCGCCAAGGGGATCGACGAGGCCGCCAAGGCCTTCACCACCGAGGGCGAGTTCAAGTTCGGAGAGGTCTACATCAACGTCATCGACACCCAGGGCACCTGGGTCGTGTTCCCGCCCAAGCCCGAGAACAAGGGCAAGAGCGTGCTGAACTTCATCGACGAGGACGGCAAGGAACTGGGCAAGGACATCCTCGCCACCGGCCTCAAGGGCGAAGGCTGGACCGAATACCGCTGGAAGAACCCGGCCACCAACACCATCCAGCCCAAGATCACCTACGTGAAGAAGGTGCCGGGCAAGGACCTGATCGTCTATTCCGGCATCTATAAGTAAACCTGCAAAGAAGAGGAGGCGGGCATGTTCGAGCGTCCAATCGCCCTGTTGCGTCATACGTCGCTCGCCGCCCGCATCACGGTGGCGCCATTCATCGTCCTGGCGCTCACCGCGTTCCTGCTGGTGATGGCGGACATGCAGGCCGGAACGGCCCTGTCCGCCATCGACACCATTCACGTCCAGGCCGCCGAACGGCGAAGCCAGGTGGACGATTTGATCGCCACCATCTATCAAACCCACTCCGACGTTTCGCGGCATCTGGCCCTGGTGGATTCCGGCACCTCGGAGGCCAAGCTGGAGGGCATGCGCAAGTCCATCGCCGGCAATCTCGCCAAGGCCGGCGGGCTGGTGGAGAAGCTCAAATCCGAGCCGGAGGTCACCGCCGCCATGGCCGACATCCAGGGCCGCCTCGCCGCCTATGCCAAGGCGGTGGCCCAGATGAACGACATGGCGCAGTCGGACCGGCTGATCGCCATTCCGCTGATGAGCCATGTGGACAAGCAGTTCGCCGAGATGTCGGCCAAGATCGACGCGGCGCAGACGCTGATCGACACCGCCGCCGGCCAAGCGGCCGAGTCCACCCGCGCCGCCGCCGACGCCGCCTCCCGCCGCTTCTGGATCGTCACCGCCGTCCTGATGGCGGTGTTCCTGTCGCTTTCCCTGTTGGTGGGGCGCAGCATCACCGGTCCGCTGGGGCATCTGATCCAGGCCATGCGCGCCATCTCCAAGGGCCAGCTCGACAGCGCGGTGGACGGCACCGAGGCCAAGGACGAGGTGGGTTCCATGGCTCGGGCCTTGAAAGTGTTCAAGGAGAACGCCATCGAGGCTGAACGCCTGCGGGCGGAACAGACCCGCATGGCCGCCACCGCCGAACTGGCCAAGCATCAGGCACTGGAAGCCATGGCGGAAACGGTGGAGCACGAGGCCGAAACGGCGGTGGGCGCTGTTACGGAACGTACCCGCGCCGTCGCCGGCCGCGCCGACGAGATGGAGGTTTCGGCCCGGCGGGTGGATGCCAAGGCGCAAAGTGTCGCCGCCGCCGCCGAGCAGTCGCTGTCCAATGCCCAGACCGTAGCCGCCGCCGCCGAGGAGCTGACCTCCTCCATCGGCCAGATCCGCGATCAGGTCGGCCATTCCGCCGACATCACCCGTCAGGCGGTAACCACCGCCGGCCGCGCCCAGGCCACCATGGCCGAGCTGACCCAGGCGGTGGCCCGTATCGGCGACGTCGCCAGCCTGATCAACGACATCGCATCGCAGACCAACCTTCTCGCCCTCAACGCCACCATCGAGGCGGCGCGGGCCGGCGAGGCCGGCAAGGGCTTCGCCGTGGTGGCGGGCGAGGTCAAGAACCTCGCCAACCAGACCTCGAAGTCCACCGAGGAGATCAACCGCCAGATCGCCGAAATCCGCGCCGTCACCGACAGCACCGTGGCGGCGGTCAAGGACGTGATCGGCGCCATCACCCAGATCGAACAGATCAGCGAGGCCATCGCCGGCGCGGTCCACCAGCAGGGCGAAGCCACCCAGGAAATCGCCCGCAACATCAGTCAGACCACCGCCGCCGCCCAGGAAGTCTCTGCCAGTATCGGCGACGTGTCCCAGGAGGCTTCCCAGACCGGCGAGCATGCCGCCCTGGTGCGCGAGATGGCGGGTGAGGTGTCGGCGTCCATCGCCACGTTGCAACAGGTTCTGGTGCGAGTGGTTCGCGACAGCGTTCGTCAGGGCGGGGTAGGGTCTTGACCCCAGTTACGCGAACACCGGTCGCATCGCGATACGATTTTGGTTGCGGAGCCGTATCAAGTGACTAAAGTTCCTCCATGGGGACACGGTGGGTGGATCACCCATGGTGTGGTGGCAGCCACGGTAAGATGGCGCATGGCATGGATGGACTTTCGACAAAAACAACGCTTTTCGGCGAATTCGCTTCAAGCGAATGCGAGAAGCTGTTTTTAAGCGCCAGCTATAAGCCGAATTTCGACGGCGCCCGCCTCTGCATCATCGCCACGTCGATCACCTGCATCGCCTTCATTCCCATGGACATCGTGATGATGTCCGGGGAGCGTCTGGCGCTGTTCCTGGCTGATCGGGTGCTGATCGCCGCCATCATGATCGCGACCCTGCTGGTGTTGTCGATGGCGACGACCACATCCAAGGTGGTTCTGGTCACCCACATCCACCAATATGTCTTCTTCAGCCTGAATGCGCTGGTCTTCAATCATCCGCTGCTGGAGCGCCATGGCGGGATGTTCTTTCCGCTGATCGCCATGACGCTGTTCCTCAATCTTCCCGGCTCCTTCCGGCGGGTGGCGGTGCTGTGCGCCTTCGCGCCGGGGATCAGCCTGGTGTTCTGGGGCATCCTGCGTCCGGTGCCCGAGACGCCGAGCGATCTGGCCGCCATCGTCCTGATGACCGTCATCGCCTTCGGGGTCGGGGGCGTCGCGCGCAGTCAGAATGGCCGTTTGCGCCGCGAGGACTATCTGCGCATGGAGCGCGAGCGCCAGGCCAATCAGGCTCTGCTGGAGGCCAAGGAGGCCGCCGAGGCGGGGGTGGTGGCCAAGGCCCGCTTCCTGGCGGTGATGAGCCATGAAATCCGCACGCCCATGAACGGCATCCTGGGCCTGTCCCGGCTGCTGCTGGATCGTCCGATGGCGTCGGAGGATCGCGAGCGGCTGGAGATGGTGCACCATTCCGCCGAGGCGCTGCTGATCATCCTCGACGACATCCTCGACATCTCGAAGCTTGAGTCCGGGCAGTTGGATTTCGAGGCCGCCCCCTTCCATCTGCGCCATGCGGTGGGCGGCGTCGTCGCCTTGCTGAAGACGCGGGCGGATGAAAAGGGATTGTTCCTGGACGTGGAGATTTCCCCCGACCTGCCCATCTGGGTGAAGGGCGACGCCTCGCGGCTGCGTCAGATTCTGCTCAATCTGATCGGCAACGCGGTGAAGTTCACCGGAACCGGCGGCGTCGTGGTTCGGGTCGAGCCCGCGTCCACTCCGGGCGACATCGCGGTCTCCATCGCCGACACCGGCATCGGCATGGACGACGAACACAAGCACCGTCTGTTCCAGGTCTTCAGCCAGGCTGACGCCTCCATCAGCCGGCGCTTCGGCGGCACCGGCCTCGGGCTTGCCATCTGCAAGAAGCTGGTCGAGGCCCAAGGGGGCGTGATCGGCGTCGAGAGTGCTGCCGGCGCCGGCAGCACCTTCTGGTTCCGTCTGCCCTTCGCCGCCGCCGAGGAGCCGGCGGTGGAGCCGGGGCGGCCACGGTCCTCGGTTTGTCTGCCGCGACTGGCGGTTTTGCTGGCCGAGGACAATCTGGTCAACCAGAAGGTCGCCCTCGGCTTCCTCGGCAGGGACGGCCACCGGGTGACCATCGCCCATAACGGTATCGAGGCGGTGGAGTTTGCCGGCCGCGGCGGGTTCGACCTCGTCCTGATGGACATGCAGATGCCGGAGATGGACGGCCTGGAAGCGGCGCGGCGGATCCGCGCCCTGCCGTCGCCCGAGGGAAAGGTGCCGATCATCGCCCTGACGGCCAACGCCATGCGCCGCGACGGCGACCGCTGTATCGCCGCCGGCATGGACGCCCATGTGGCCAAGCCGGTCGATCCCGACGTGTTGTTCGCCGCCATGGCGCGGGTGCTGGGGGCCGAGGTGCCAGCGGCCGCCGAGCCGGCCGCCGCCGGCTTCGCCCTTGACGAAGTGGCGGACTTCCTCGGGCGCGACGGGCTGGTCGACCTGATCCAGGTGTTCGCGACCCAGGCCGGTCAGGTCTGCAACGGTTTGCGCCAATCCCAGGACGACCCCGTCCTGGTCCGGGAACTGGCCCACGACCTCAAGGGAATGGCGGGATCGGCCGGCTGTCTGTCCCTGGCGGCGCTGGCCTCGGATATCGAGGCGGCGGCCAAGACGTCGCGGATCGAGGATGCGCGGCGGCGGATCGAAGGACTGGCCGAGGCCTGGGGCGCGGCGAAGGATGCCCTGGCCGCGCGGTTCGCCCTGGCGATCTCCGACGACGGCGCCGTCATCGACCTGATGGCGGACGAGGCGGTGGGCTAGGGACTTGGCAGCGGGGGGAGGCTTGCGCTACAACTCCCGACCATGATCCTGACACCTGTCGACCATTCCATCCTGGCGGGGCTGCGCGCCGAGTTCGATCAGGCGCTGGCGGCCGACCCGCTGGCCCGCGCCGTGTTCCGCCGGGTGACCGCCCTGGTGCCGGACGGCGATCTGATGAGCCTGTCGGAGGACCCGGCGCACCACGCTCAGGCGGTGGAGCTGTGCCGCCGGTTCGGCTTCGAAATCCTCGACCTGTCACCGCAGGAGCATTTCACCTGGGACGGCCGCGCGGTGGCGATCCGGCTGGAGCCCAGCGTACTGATTCACGAGGTGGCCCATTACCAGCTGGCCTCGCCCGAGCGCCGGGCCGTGCTGGATTTCGGCCTGGGCGCCGGTCCCGAAAGCGGCCGCAAGGCCGAGGCCGACGCGGTGCAGTCGTTGTTCCTGCCCGAGCGCGACGTGGAGGAGGGGCTGTGCTCGCTGCTGGGCATCCTGTGGGAGGCCGAGTTGGGGCAGCCGGCGGTGCTGGCCTTCCTGGAGCAGAACTGGATGGAAGGGGGCAGCAGCCTCCACAACCTCGCCCATTTCCGCAAGGTGGTGCGCTGGCTGCGCCAGATGGGCCTGATCGACGCGTCCGGCGCTCCCACCATGGGCCTGAGGGACGAGGGCGACGACACCTTCTTCATCCGCTGGTACGCGGAAGGGTGAGGCTGACTATCCTTTCCGTCTGATCTCGTAGGCTTGCAGGTGACAGTGGGCAAGGCGCAGCAGTGGCGCCTCGACGCCCCGGGTGCGGGCGCGGCGCAGCATGTCGCCGATGATGTGTTCGCCCTCGGTGCGGCCGCCGGCTTCCAGATCGCGCAGCATGGAGGCGGTCTGGCGCGAATTGGGGTCGGTCACGATGCCCAGGGCGAGATCCCGCGCCGCCGGACGGGGGGCATGGCCGGCGGCCTGCGCCACCTTGGTGCATTCCTCGAACAACTCACGGGTGATGGCGCCGCCGTCGGCGGTGGCCATGATGGTGCCGACATCGGCCCGCATCAGGCAGGTCATCCCGGCCAGGGTAACCAGCATCACATACTTCTCCCAGGCGTCCTGCATCAGTTCGCCGCTGTGGACGCTGTCGAAATTGGCGCCGGAGCACAGGGCGGCGATGGCGGCGGTGCGGGGGCTGGTGCCGCCGTCGCGCTCGCCGAAGGTCAGGCGGTGGATCGGCGCCAGACTCAGAACCTCGCCCTCGGGGCCGAGGGTGGCGAAGATGTGGCACAGGCCGCCCACCACCCGTTCGCGCCCGAAGGCGGCGTCCAGCGCGTCGTAATGGGCCAGGGCGTTGAGGATGGGCAGGACCATGGTCGTCGGCCCCACCGCCGGGGCGATGGCGGCGATGGATTCGGCCAGGTCGTAGGCCTTGCAGCTGAGAATCACCAGATCCCAGCTCCCCGACAGTTGGTCGGCGGTGACGGTCTTGACGGTCAGGCTGGCGTTGCCGGCCGGGCTCTTGATGACAAGCCCGGTCTCGGCCAGCTTGGCGGCGCGCTTGGGCCGCACCAGGAAGGTGACGTCGGCGCCGGCCTCGGCCAGCCGTCCACCGAAATAGCCGCCGGTACCGCCGGCTCCCAGGACCAGAACGCGCATGATTGTTCTCCGGTATGACCAGTCGCGGAAAGGCTAGCGAAGACGGAAGGAGGGAGCAAGAGGCTGTGAAGGGATCGTGTCGATCCGTCAGGTTGGGCGGTATCTGTCTCGGCACATGGTATTCTCTCGCTTTAGACTCCGTCGAAGAGCATGTCGATCGCCGGCTTGATCTGATCGTGCCAGTGGGTGAGGGAGCCGACCTTGTCGGTTAGCTCCGCCGTGGGAACCGCCGCCATGAATTGGGTCGCCATCACCACGGTGATGCCGTCGATGGTGAATACCGGGTTGAGCCGCTTGGCCGGTTTAGGGGCTTCCGTCTCGGGCAGAAGGGGAACCACCATGCGGGAATTGAGACCGTCGAGCAGGTCGGCCTGGACGTCGAGGAGATAGCCGGGTCCGAAGCGGTAGTAGTCGAACTGGGCCATCAGAACTGGCGGAGCCGGGTCAGCGGCAGGCCGTGGCGTTCGACAAAGTCGTTGGACGACGCCACGGCGTCGCGATTTTCCTCGCGCCAGCGTTCGGCATGGATCTCGGCGATTTGCTGGCGCAGGCCACGCTCGCAAGCCCTGGACAGGTTGATCTTCAAGGCGCGCGCTTCTACCAGCAGGCTTTCGTTGATGGATAGATTGGTGGGGCGCTTGGGCGCATCCGGGTCGAATCGGACCGATGCCTTGGTGGTCATGGACAAACCGCTCCATTCAATTCTGCGCATGATTATGCGCATCGTTGGAGGGGGCGGCAACGAAAAAGCCCCTCCCGTTTCCGAGAGGGGCTTTCCGGTGGAAGGCTCTTTTACTCCGCCGCGTCCTTGTTGGCCGGCGGCAGGGTCAGGTCGGGCAGGCCGGCGAAGCGCCGCAGCATGGCGAAGCGCCGGCGGATATTGGACTCGGCGTGGGCGACCAATCCCCGGTAGCGCTCGGGATCGGCACGCTCGACCATCTGGAACCGGGCCTCGCCCTTCATGAAGTCGGCGAGCGAGCCGTTGGGCTCCTTGCTGTCCAGGGTCAGCGGGCTTTCGTTGGTGCCCAGCTTGCGCGGGTCCCAGCGATAGAGCGGCCAATAGCCGGCATCCACCGCCATTTTCTGCTGGTCGAGGCCATGGGCCAGATCGTAGCCGTGGGCGATGCAATGCGAGTAGGCGACGATCAGCGACACGCCGGGATAGGCGACCGCGTCCTGGAAGGCCCGGGAGGTCTGGACGTCCTTGGAGCCGAAGGCCACATTGGCCACGTAGACGTCTTCGTAGGCCATGGCCATCATGCCCAGATCCTTCTTGGGCAAGGTCTTGCCGGCGGTGGCGAACTTGGCCGAGGCGCCGATGGGGGTCGCCTTGGACTGCTGGCCGCCGGTGTTGGAATAGACCTCGGTGTCCATCACCAGGATATTGATGTTGCGGCCCGAGGCGAAGACGTGGTCGAGGCCGCCATAGCCGATGTCGTAGGCCCAGCCGTCGCCGCCGACGATCCACACCACCTTTTCCACCAGATAGTCGGCCACCTGCTCCAGGCGATGGGCCAGCGGGTCGTTGATGCCGGCCAGCAGCTTGCGCAGTTCGGCGACGCGGCCGCGCTGGACTCCGATCAGAACCTCGGTGTCCTGCGGGGAATGGGTCAACTCGTTGACCAGCCGCTCGGGCAGCTTGCCGTTGCTGGCCAGGGCCGCCAGCAGCAGCTTGGCATGCTCCTTGTGGCGGTCCAGCGCCAGGCGGAAGCCGAAGCCGAACTCGGCGTTGTCCTCGAACAGCGAGTTGGCCCAGGCGGGACCGCGTCCCTCGCTGTTCTGGGCGTAGGGGGTGCTGGGCAGGTTGCCGCCATAGATGGACGAGCAGCCGGTGGCGTTGGCGATCATCAAGCGGTCGCCCCACAGCTGGGTCATCATCTTGAGATAGGGGGTCTCGCCGCAGCCCAGGCAGGCGCCGGAGAACTCGAACAGCGGCTGCAGCAACTGGGCGGTCTTGACGGTGGGGGCGCCCAGCTTTTCCTTGTCGACCTCGGGCAGGCCCAGGAAGAAGTCCCAGTTGACCTTCTCGGTCTCCAGATGCGGCCCCTTGTCTTCCATGCGTAGCGCGATGCGGTTGGGGTCCTTCTTGTCCTTGCCGGGGCAGACCTTGACGCACAGCGTGCAGCCGGTGCAGTCCTCGGGGGCGACCTGGACGATGTAGGCCTGACCCTTGAACTCGTTGCCGCGATAATCCATGCGCTTGAAGGCGGCGGGAGCGTTGGCCATGTCGGCGGGCTCGGCCACCTTGACGCGGATGGCGGCATGCGGGCAGACCAGGGCGCATTTGTTGCACTGGATGCAGGGGCCTTCGTCCCACACCGGGATCTCGGCGGCGATGTTGCGGTGCTCGTAGCGGGCGGTGCCGGTCGGCCACACCCCGTCCACCGGGAAGCACGACACCGGCAGCAGGTCACCCTTGTTGGCCAGCATCATGGCGGTGACGCGCTTGACGAAGTCGGGCGAGTTGTCCGGCACGATGGGCGGCAGGCCGCGGGTGGCGGTGACGGCGGCGGGGACCGTCATCTGCTCCAGATTCTCCAGCGTCTGGTCCACCGCCTCGTAGTTCTTGGCCACCAGCTTTTCCGACTTGCGGCCGTAGGTCTTCTTGATCGCCTTCTTGATGTGGTCGATGGCCTCGTCCTTGGGCAGGACGCCGGACAGGGCGAAGAAACAGGTCTGCATGATGGTGTTGATGCGGTTGCCCATGCCGGTGGCCAGGGCCACCTTGCGGGCGTCGATCACGTAGACCTTGACCTTCTTGTCGATGATCTCCTGCTGGACCTCGTGCGGCATGTGGTCCCAGGCCTCGTCCTTGGAATAGGGCGAGTTGAGCAGGAAGGTGGCTCCCGGCGCGGCGTAGCGCAGCACGTCGTACTTGTCCAGGAAGACGAAGTGGTGGCAGGCCACGAAGTCGGCCTCGTCCAGCAGATAGGCCGACTGGATCGGGTCGGGGCTGAAGCGCAGGTGCGAGATGGTGATGGCGCCCGACTTCTTGGAATCGTAGACGAAGTAGCCCTGACCCTGGAAGCCGGCGTTCTCGGCGATGATCTTGATGGAGTTCTTGTTGGCGCCCACGGTGCCGTCGGCGCCCAGGCCGAAGAACACGGCGCGCTTGACGTTGGGCTGGTCCAGCCGGAACGACTCGTCCACCGTCAGCGACAGATGGGTGACGTCGTCGTTGATGCCGACGGTGAAGTGGGGCTTCGGCTTGGACTTGGCCAACTCGTCGAAGATGGCCTTGACCATGCCGGGGGTGAATTCCTTGGACGCCAGGCCATAGCGTCCGCCGATCACCACCGGGTCGGCGGCGGTGGCGCGCCGGCCCTCGGCCTTGGCCTCGAACAGGGCGGCCAGGATGTCCATGTAAAGCGGCTCGCCGATGGAGCCGTGCTCCCGGGTGCGGTCCATCACCGCGATGGCGCGCACGCTGGGCGGCAGGGCGGAGATGAAGGCGTCCACCGAGAACGGCCGGAACAGGCGGATCTTGAGTACGCCGACCTTCTCGCCCTTGGCGATCAGGGCGGTGACGGTCTCGTGCACGGTCTCGGCGCCCGAGCCCATGATGATGACGACCCGCTCCGCCTCGGGATGGCCGACATAGTCGAACAGCTTGTATGACCGACCGGTCAGTGCGGCGAAGCGATCCATCTCCCGCTGCACGATGTCGGGACAGGCGGTGTGCCAATTGTTCCGCGCTTCCTGCATCTGGAAGAAGGTGTCGGGGTTCTGGGCGGTGCCGCGCAGGGTGGGGTGGTCCGGCGACAGCGAGCGGGCGCGGTGGCCCTCGATGGCGGTCACGTCCATCAGCGAGCGCAGGTCGTCGTCGGTCAGTTCCTCGATCTTCGCCACTTCGTGCGAGGTGCGGAAGCCGTCGAAGAAGTGGAGGAACGGCACCCGCGCATGCAGCGTCGCGGCATGGGCGACGGCGGCCATGTCGTGGGCTTCCTGCACCGAGCCGGAGGCCAGCATGGCGAAACCGGTCTGGCGGCAGGCCATGACGTCGGAATGGTCTCCGAAGATGGACAGGCCATGGGTCGCCAGGGTGCGGGCGGTGACATGCATGCAGAAGCTCGTCAACTCACCGGCGATCTTGTACATGTTGGGAATCATCAGCAGCAGGCCCTGGCTGGCCGTGAAGGTGGTCGCCAGGGACCCGGCCTGAAGCGCGCCGTGAACCGCGCCGGCGGCACCGCCCTCGGACTGCATCTCGGCCACTTCCGGGACCAGGCCCCAGACGTTCTTATGGCCTTCGGCGGCCCACTGGTCGGCCAGCTCGCCCATGGTGGAAGACGGCGTGATCGGGTAGATCGCCGCCACTTCGCTGACCCGGTATGCCACCGAAGCGCAAGCCTCGTTGCCGTCGACCGTGATCAAAGCTCTGTCTGCCATTTCGCCCCACTCTCTGCTGCGTTGTCGGCCCAGGGAAAGAGCGGGAAACCTTCGCTTCCATCATCGTCCGAGGGGACCCGCAGAATAGACAACGCGTCCGATGCATCGCAAGTCCCTTACGTAAAGCACGGGGACAAAGAAACAAAGTTGCGGCGATAATCCGAGTCAGAATCATCCCAGATGCCTGGGATTTGCCCTCTCTCCGGCCTGGGCCGCAGGCGCGGCCCGGATCGGGCGGAGGAGGGATGGGGGGCGGCAGGCCGACGACGTCGCCCTTGTTCGGGCGACGGGAAGACTCAGGCCGCGCGGCCCCAGTGGTGGCGGCGGCGGCCCAATTCGGCCAGGGCCAGATTCCAGATGTGGTTTCCCCGGACCTTGCGATCAGCGACGATGCGCTCGACCAGGGTCAGGGGAATATTGCGAATCCATTCATCAAGCACGGCTGCCGCTCCTTTTTTGCTGCAGTGCACAATCAATATATTGGGGGTGGGACGGCAATAGCTACCGCGTTCTCGGCATCGGACCCATGTCGTCAGCGCAATGGTCGGACCACTCGCCCGGTTGGGCGCTCGGATCGGCCTTGCATTTTCCATTTGCAATTCGCCGTAAATTTGGCGCAGTATGCCCGTAACCACCCCGGACCTCCTTGAGGCCGGGGTTTCTTTTTGCGCTGGAGCTGCACGATGGCTGACCCGACAAACCCCAACGAGCCGACCGCCACCAACGCCGACAGCGGCAGCAATGCCCAGCAGGCGCTCGATGATTTGACGGTGCTGCAAAACGTCCAGAACCAGAATATGGGCGATTCGCGCCTCAACGTGGCGCGGCCGGTGGACGTCAGCGACACCTCGCTCGGCAACCTGGCCAATGTGCAGCAGGGCTCGACCAGCGCTCCCCAGGTCCACGATGTCGGCGGCATCACCACCGGCGTCAACGTGGCGCTGGACGTCGCCATCGAATCCAACCAGACCGGTTCGGCGCCGCCGCCCACCATCGACTCCACGCCGGTCACGGTGGTCGACGAGGCGGTACACACCACCGTCGCCGCCCAGGGCGGCACGCCGCTGAACGTGCAGGCGCTGCCCGATCTGGCGCTGCCCGACTCGAACTTCAAGCCGCAGGATGTGACGGTCGGCCCGGCCGGCCTCGCTCCGCCGGTCGTCGGGACGGCCGGCTACACCGCTCCCGCCGCCGCCGCCGCGGCCGCCGCGCCGCTGACCGACGCCGGCACCATCACGCTGGACCAGGGCCACGTCAACCACGCCCCGACCATGGCGGGCGAGGTGTCGAACGCCGGCGACGAGCATGCCCCGGTCAAAGGACAGGTTCATGCGGCCGATGCCGACGGCGACGCGGTGACGTACCACCTGTCGGGCGACAATGTCGTCGTGAATACCGACGGCACCGAGACCCTGGCCACCGATCACGGCAGCGTGACGCTGAACACGGCAACCGGCGAGTACGCCTACACGCCTCCGGCCGGCGACCATCTTGGCGTCGATGAGAGCGTTGGCGATTCCTTCCAGGTCACCGCCACCGACACCTTCGGCGCCACCAGCAATGTGGAGACCGTCAAGCTCACCATCACCGGCACCAACGACGCGCCGACCGTTACCACCCACGACGACCTTGTCACCGCCAACGACCACACCGCGATCAGCGGCAGCGTCAAGAGCGCCGATGTGGATACCGGCGTGGTCGACGGCGTCGCCGCCACCAACGCCGATGGCACCGTCGGTGCCGTCGCCGACACCGTGCACTACGCCCTGGTGGACGCCACCGGCGCCCATGTCACCAGCCTGACCACCGATCACGGCACCGTCACTATCGATCCCCAGACGGGCGAGTACTCCTTCACTCCGGTGGGTGATGCCGGACTGGGGGTCGGCGAGAAGGTGGGCGATCACTTCAGCGTCGTCGCCATCGACAACCACGGTGCCGCCAGCGACCCGACCCAGGTCAACGTCACCATCACCGGCAGCAACGACGGCCCGGTGATCGATCTCGCCCATACCGACACCAGCATCAACGTCACCGATCAGGTCGGCGGCGCGGGCCATGTGGCCGCCACCGACGCCGACACCGGCGTGGTCCATGACGCTCTCACCGGCGCCAACGTCACCATCGGCCCGGCCGACACGCTGACCTATTCGTTCGGCACCGGCGACGACGGCAAGCCGATCCTGTCGGTCGACACGCCGCACGGCACCGCCACCGTCGATCCCACCAACGGCAACTACTCCTTCGCCCCCAATGACGCGGCGAAGGCCCTGCCGGAAGGCACCTCCACCACCGATCATTTCAGCGTCGTCGTGTCCGACGGCCAGGGCGGCACCGCCGCCCAGACCATCGACGTCAATGTCAGCATCACCGGCACCACCAACCATGATCCGGTGATCGACCTCACCAACAGCACCGACGCCACCGCGTCCGACCATGCCGGCCTGACCACCGGCCATGTGGCGGCCTCCGACATCGATCCCGGCCAGACGCTGACCTACTCGTTCGGAACCAACGATGACGGCAGCCTCATCACCACCCTGGCGACCGACCACGGCACGGTGAACCTCAATTCCGCCACCGGCGAGTACAGCTTCACCCCCAATGCCGCCGCGGTCGGCCTCGGCGAGGGCGCTCAGGCCACCGACAGCTTCACGGTGACGGTGTCCGACGGCCATGGCGGCTCGAGCGCGGCCCATGGCGCCGTGGACATCACCGGCACCAACGACGCGCCGACCATCACCTCCGCCGGCAGCGTCCACGTCGATCAGCAGGCGACGGTGACCGGAACCATCCACGCCACCGATCCCGACAGCGATGCCGTGACCTATCATCTGGTCGATGCCGGCGGCCACGCGGTCGATACCATCACCAACGACCACGGCACCGTCAGCATCGATTCCGCCACCGGCAAATATACTTTCGTGGCGTCCGACGAGACCCAGGCCCTCGGCGTGGGCCAGAGCGTCACCGATCAGTTCCAGGTGCAGGCCACCGACAGCCACGGCGCGACCAGCGCGGTCCAGTCCTTCAACGTCACGGTTGACGGCCTGAACGACGGCCCGACGGTGACCGCCGGCCCGCTGACCACCAGCGACGACCACTCGGTGGCCCATGGCTCCATCGCCGGTTCCGACATCGATGCCGGCGACAGCGTCACCTTCCATCTGGCCGGCACCGGGGTCAGCAGCGCCAACGGCGTCGAGAGCCTGACCACCGACCACGGCGTGGTGGAACTCAATACCGCCACCGGCGCCTACACCTTCACCCCGGCGGGCGAAAGCAGCCTGGGCGTGGGGGCGACTGCCAGCGACAGCTTCGGGGTGTTCACCACCGACAGCCACAACGCCAGCAGCCCGACCGCCTCGGTGGGCGTGACCATCACCGGGTCCAACGACGCGCCGACGGTGACCGCCGGCCCGCTGGTGACCAGTGACGACCATACCGCCGTGACCGGCCATGCCGCCGGTGCCGACGTGGATGCGGGCGACACGGTGAGCTACAGCCTGGTGGATTCCACCGGCGCCCATGTGACCAGCCTGGATACGGCGCATGGCCATGTGAGCATCGACACCGCGACCGGCGATTATACCTTCACCCCCAGCGGCGACACGTCGCTGGGGGTCGGCCAGACCTTGGGCGACAGCTTCAAGGTGGTCTCCACCGATAATCACGGTGCCACTTCCGCTCCGAGCACGGTGGGCGTGACCATTACCGGCAGCAACGACGCGCCGACGGTGACGGTGAGCAACATCACCACCGCCAACGATCACACGGCGGTGACGGGGCGTCATGCGGTCGGCGCCGATGTGGATACCGGCGACACGATGACCTATCACGTGGTGGGAGGTGTCTCGGACGGCAGCGGCCACGAGACCCTGACCACCGACCATGGCACGGTCAAAATCAATACCGCCAACGGCGAATACTCCTTCACCCCCAGCGGCGATTCGTCGCTGGGCGTCGGCCAGACCCTGGGCGACAGCTTCAAGGTGGTGGCGACCGACAATCACGGCGCCAACTCGGCTCCGAGCACGGTGAGCGTGACCATCACCGGCAGCAACGACGCGCCGACGGTGACGGTGAACAACATCACCACCGCCGACGACCACACCGCCGTGACCGGCCATTCCGCCGGCGCCGACGTGGATGTGGGCGACACGGTGAGCTATCACGTGGTGGGTGGCGTCGCGGACGGCAGCGGCCACGAACTCCTGACCACCGCCCATGGTGCGGTCAGCATCAACACCGCGACCGGCGACTACACCTTCACCCCCAGCGGCGACACCTCGCTGGGCGTCGGCCAGACCCTGGGCGACAGCTTCCAGGTGGTGGCCACCGACAACCACGGCGCCAGCTCGGCCCCCAGCACGGTGGCGGTCTCCATCACCGGCAGCAACGACGGTCCGACGGTCAGCGTCGCCGGCATCACCACCGCCGACGACCATACCGCCGTGACCGGTCATGCCACCGGTGCCGACGTGGATACCGGCGACACGGTGAGCTACCACGTGGTGGGCGGCGTCGCGGACGGTCATGGTCACGAGACTCTGACCACCGACCACGGCGCGGTCAGCATCAACACCGCGACCGGCGACTACACCTTCACGCCCGCCAACGACTCCTCGCTGGGTGTCGGGGCCAAGCTGAACGACAGCTTCCAGGTGGTGGCGACCGACAATCACGGCGCCAGCTCGGCTCCGAGTACGGTGGCGGTGACCATCACCGGCAGCAACGACGCTCCGGTGGTCAGCGCGACTCAGACTATTTCCGGCACCGAAAGCACGTCCAGCGCCGCCACGGTGGTGACCGGACATGTCAGCGCCACCGACGTGGACGCGGGCGACACCCTGTCCTATTCGATGGTGGCCGACAGCGCCACCCATCACGGTGCCATGACGGTGGATGCCGGCGGCAACCTCACCTTCACCGCCGCCGACAACAACTGGTCGGGCAGTGACAGCTTCACCGTCAAGGTCTCCGACGGCCATGGCGGCACCGCCAACGAAACCGTCAACGTCAACGTGGGCGGCGCGGCTGACCAGGCAAGCGTGTCGGTGCAGATCGGCGCCGGCACGGTGACGCCGAACGGCAGCTTCACCGTCCAGAACCTGGACGGCGAGGCCGGCTACAGCAACACCTACGGCTATTACGTCACCGACGCCAACGGCAACCCGACCACCGGTCAGATCGTCTTCGCCAATACCCATGCCGAAGACAACGTCATCAAGACCGTCACCGGCGTCGATCCCGACCATGTGGGCTTCTTCATCATTCCCAACGGTCACAGCGACAATCCCAATTTGACCGATGGCACCAACATCACCTTCACCCATGACAGCTCCGGATGGCACGCGGTCGCCAACGGTCAGGTTCTGTCCGGTGACGGTGCCGGCGTGCTGTTCGACAAGGCTTCGCTCAACACCGACGGCTTGGGCCATACCCGTGACGCCAGCGTCGATACCGGCAACCAGAATTGGGAAGATCTGGCCGGCGGCGGGGATCGCGACTTCAACGACGTCAACGCGACGGTGACGTGGCAGGCGGCGGCTCCGACCGCGACCCATCCCCTGACGGTCACGGCGGCCTTCCCCGACATGGACGGCTCGGAGAAGCATACCGTCAGCCTGTCGAACCTGCCCGCAGGCTCGACCCTCTATCAGGACGGCGTCGCCCTGACGGCGGTCAACGGCGTCTACAGCATCGATCCCACCCACCTGACCGGCCTGTCGGTCAAGACCGCGGCGGGCTTCGCCGGTGACATCAACGTCACGGTAACGGCGGTCAGCAGCGAGAACGGCACTACCGCCACCGCCACGGCGACCGCCACCACCGTGCATGACGACCTGACCAACCATGGTCCGTCGGCCGCGGCCAGCGTCAGCTACAGCGACAACATCAACACCGCCTTGTCGGGTGCCATCGCCGCGACGGATGCCGACGGCAACCATCTCAGCTATGCCCTGGCGACCGGTACCGACGGGGCGCAGCATGGTTCGGTGGTGCTGGGCATCGACGGCAGCTTCACCTACACCCCGACGACGGGCTTCACCGGGGCCGACCACTTCAACGTGGTGGTCTCCGACGGCCATGGCGGCACCACCACCGAGACCATCGCGGTCAACGTGGCGGCGCCCAACCATGCGCCGGTGATCGACGCCAGCCACACCACCGCGTCGCTGACCCTGAACAGCACCCATTCCGCCGATATGGGCCAGGTGACCGCGACCGACGCCGACGGCGACCACCTGACCTATTCGGTGCTGTCGGACAATTCGACCCACCACGGCAGCCTGACCGTCGACTCCAGCAGCGGTTCGTTCTTCTACGACAGCACCGACACCAACTGGAAGGGCGGGGCCGACACCTTCACCGTGCAGGTCAGCGACGGCCATGGCGGCACCGCCAACCAGAGCGTCACCGTCAATGTCAGCGGTGCCGGCAACGACGTCGGCTACACCGCCACCGGCCACAGCGGCGGCGGCGCGGCCCAGCCGGTTGGTTGGGGCAATGGCGGCGGCCGGACCGAGACCTGGGGAACCGACGGGTCGTGGACGGTCGGCGGCGAGAACAGCGGCAACGATCACCACACCATCACCACCAACGCCAGCACCGACAGCCATTGGGGCAGCGGCTGGTATGCCTGGGACTCGGGCAATCCGGGTCAGGCCGGAACCGGCGACACTTTTTCCATCGCCGGCTACAACCAGCACAATGGCGTGATCAGCGGCGACAACCACGACACCCTGCTGGGCTCGTCGGGCAACGACTACATCTCGCTGGACAACGGCTATGGCCAGCAGATGATCAAGGGCATCAGCCACATCCAGCTGGGTGACGGCAACGCCGTGCTGGATATGACCACTCCCAACATGGACTACGGCAACATGACGGTGGCCGGCGGGTCCGGCAGCGACGTCATGTGGACGGCGGGCGGCAACGACCTGATCACCGCCGGCAGTGGCACCACCACCGTCCATGCCGGTGCCGGTGACGACACCGTCGTGGCCGGCGCGGGCAACGACACCCTGCTGGGCCAGGATGGCAACGACACCTTCCTGTTCGACTTCGGCCATGGCCACGACACCGTGGACGGCGGCGCCGGGACCAACTGGACCGACACCATCGACCTGTCCACCAACATGCATGCCGGGGCGACCATCACCATCACCACCGCCGACAACCATAGCTGGACGGTGGCTTCGGATGGCGATCACCAGGCCCACGCCACCATCCAGCTGGGTCAGGACAAGGGCGGCGACATCACCATCCACTCCAACCAGGGTGACGAGACCATCCACTTCACCAATATCGAGGCCATCAAGTACTAAGGCCGATGTGGTAGCGTCGAGGGGCCTGTCCGCCGCAAGGCGGGCGGGCCCTTTCCTTTTTCGCGAGGGGGGACATGAACGACCAGGACGCGGCCCCGCCAAGCCTTGCCGGCTGGCGCTTTGTTCGCAAGGTGATGGCGACCGACTTTTCCGAGATCTGGCTGGCCGAGGATCGGGGGCTGGACCGGGCGGTGGCGGTCAAGGTCTTCGCGCCCAAACCCGACGGGAACGGCATGATCCCCCCGTTCCACGTGGACGAATGGCGGCGGCGTTTCGTGCAGGAAGCCCGGCTGCTGGCCCGGTTCGATCACCCCCACATCATGCCCGTGGTCTCGCTGACCCGCCTGGACGATGGGCGGCCCTGCATGGTCATGCCATACATGTCGGGGTCGTTGCAGCAAGAGATCGGCACGGATGTGTTCGAGCGGCAGGAGATCCTGACGGCGGAGGATCGTCCCCGCGCCGTCAGCCCGGCCCGGGCGCGACGGATCTTGCTTGAGGTCCTGTCTGCCCTGGTCGCCGTGCATGGGCAGGGCATCGTCCACCGCGACCTCAAGCCGCGCAACCTGCTGCTGTCCAACGGCCCCGGCAGCCGGGTCAGGCTGAGCGATTTCGGCATGGCCAAGACGCCGGACGAGCCGCCATCGGCCGAAACGGTGTGGATCGGAACCCGCGACTACATCAGTCCCGAGCAATACGCCAACGCCGGCCTGGTGACCGACCGGGCCGACATCTTTTCGCTGGGTGTGATCGGCATCCGCCTGGTGACCGGGCATTTCCCCGACCGGGAGCGGCTGCGGGCGGTCGAGGGGCTGCCCGACGCCTTCGCCGAGCTGTTGCGCCAAGCCTTGGCCTATGAACCGGCCCAGCGCTCCGGCGCGGTGGAGATGGCGGCCCGGCTGACGGCGATCATGCTCTGATACTTGCCCACCGACAGCACTCGGGCGCATGATGGTAGGGGCATTAGCGGATGTGAACGGCCATGATTTCCTCGATTTCGCTGACAACCCTGGCCAACGGCCTCAGCGTTCAGGCAAGCGTCGCTCAGACGGCGGCCACCAACATCGTCAACGCCACGACCCCGGGCTATCAGAGCCAGCAGGGCCAAGTGGTGTCCAAGCCGCTTCAAGGGGCGGCCTATGTGCCGCTGCCATCCGAGGGCGAGGTCGATCTGGGGCGGGAACTGGTCAACCTGACCATCGCCAAGCAGACCTACGCGGCAACCGCCCACGCCATCTCCAGCATCGCCAAGACCGAGACGCAGGGCATCGACGCCTTGATCTGACTCACGTCGAAGCGGGAGCCGCCAGCGGCAGGGTGAAGCGAACCGTGGTGCCCTGCCCAGCCACCGATTCCGCCCAGATGCGGCCCTGATGCCGTTCGACGATCTTGCGGCACAGCGCCAGCCCGATGCCGGTTCCCTCGAACCGCGCGCGGGGATGCAACCGCTGGAACAGGCCGAAGATGTTTTCAAGATATTGCGTCTCGATCCCGATCCCGTTGTCGGAGACGAGAAATTCCGCCATCTCGGGCGAGTCGCCGGGCATCGAGCGGATGGTGACCGTCGCCGGGCGGGCGGGATCGCGATATTTGACCGAATTGCCGATTAGGTTCTGAAACAGGCTCTGGACCTGGGCTGGATGGCACACCACGCGGGGAAGCGGAGCGATCTCCACCGTCGCTTGGGCGTCCTGGATCGCCGGAGCCAACGTCTCCGTCGCCGCCTTGGCCAGCATCGTGGCGTCGGTGGGTTCGAGTTGGCCTTCGGAGCCGCCGATACGGGAATAGGTCAGAACGTCGGTGATCAGGGCCGACATCTGTTTGGCGGCCTTGACGGCGAAACCGATATATTCGTCGGCCTCGGCGTCGAGGGTTCCCCCATACCGCCGCGACAGCAACTGGAGGAAGCCGGTGACGTTGCGCAGCGGCTCCTGCAGGTCGTGGGACGCGGCATAGGCGAAATGTTCCAACTCGGCATTGGTGGCGGCGAGGTGGGCGGTCCGCTCCTCCACCTGACGTTCCAGGTCGGCGTGGCTGGCCGAGAGCAGTTCGGTCAGCCGAAGGGTCGCGGCGGCGCGCCGGTCGAACAGCATGGCGGCGGCCAGCAAGGCGGCCGATAGCACGCCCAAGGCCAGCCCTTCCATCAGCATCAGCCGGTTCCAGTAGGCCAGGGCGGCCTGCTTGGTGATGCCGACCACCACCACCAGCGGGTAGCGCTCCAAGGTTCGGTAAGCGGCGATCTTTTCGAAACCGTCCGCCACGGCGCGGTAATGGGCGACACCCGCCCGGTTAACCATCACATGGTCGCGAATGAGCGGGCTTTCGGGAATGGAGCGGCCCAGGAACCGGTCGTTGTCGGGGCTGCGCGCCAAATACATTGCGGTGGAGTTGAACACGATGGCGACGCCGTCATCCTTGATCAGGACCGAATCCAGCTTGTCCCGGAGAGAGGAGGGGCGCAGTCCGGCGACGATGACGCCGCCGAAGCTGCCGTCGGGCCGCGACAGGGCGCGCACGATCGGGATGCTGGTGCTGTCGGAAAAGCGGCTGGGCAGCGGCGTGCCGATCAGCAACGTGCGCGCCGGAAACTGGGCCTTGATGTCGGTGAAATAGGCGCGGTCGGCGATGTTGGCCTTGCCCCGGGGAGGCCGTGCCGGTTCGCGCGAGATGGCGTTGCCCACCACCCGGCCGTCGGCATCGGCCACGACCAAGGCGCTGATCTCGGGCAGGCCGGTCAAGCGGGCGCGGAACCATTCCTGCTGGGCCGGGTCGGGCCAGGTGGCGGGATCGATGCGGTTGGCGGCCTCGTCGAGCAGGAATTCGATGGCGCGCATGGAGCCGTCGATCTGGGACTCGGCGGCGCGCTGGAGGGAGGTGACCAGGATCTCGGCATTGGCCAGTTCGCGTTCGCGATTCTGCCAGGCTTGCCAACCCCACAGGACGCAGATCGACACCACCAGCAGGGCCGCCGCCGCGCGCCCACGCCACATCCAGGCTCTTATTCCTCGACGGATGGTCTCGGCCTCGATCATCGTCTCTTTCCTGTCGGAAGGCGTTATCCTGGGCAGATATGACGGACTCGTCAATGCGCGAAATCTACCCGCATCCGTGTGAACTCACGCTTGCGCCGAACAGTGTACCGACCGGTCGGTCCATCATCCTTTCGGGGGTGGTGCTCCTGGTTGTTCGTGCCTTTGGAACGCCTTAGTGATATGGCAACTGCCCGTTGCCGTCAGTGCGGATTCCGCCATGTCCCGCCGTTCCACCTTGCGCCGTGCCGCCGAGCTTGCCGCCGCCGGTCTGATCAGCCCCGCCGAGATGCCCGCGGTCGAGCGGGTGGAGAAGGTCTATGCCGTGGCGGTGACGGCGGCGGTGGCAAGCCTGATCGATCCCGCCGATCCCGATGACCCCATCAGGCGGCAATACGTGCCGTCGGCGGCGGAACTGGTCACCGCGCCGGAGGAGTTGAACGATCCCATCGGCGACCTCGCCCATAGCCCGGTCAAGGGAATCGTCCACCGCTATCCCGACCGGGTGCTGCTGACGCCGCTGCTGGTCTGTCCGGTCTATTGCCGGTTCTGCTTCCGCCGCGCCCGGGTGGGCGATGCCGACGCGACCCTGAGCGAGGCGGAGCTTGAGGCGGCGCTGGCCTATGTGGCCGGCCGGCCGGAGCTGCGCGAGGTGGTGATCACCGGCGGCGATCCCCTGATGCTGCCGCCGCGACGGATCGAAGACCTGGTCCGTCGCCTTGCCGCCATCCCCCATCTGGAGCTGGTGCGCTTCCACAGCCGGGTGCCGGTGGCCGACCCCGAGCGGGTGAGTCCGGCCCTGGCGGCGGCGCTGCGGCCGCCGGAAAGCGCCGATCTGGCGGTATGGCTGGCGGTGCACGTCAACCATCCGCGCGAGCTGTCGACCCTAGCCCGCGCCGCCTTGGCGCGGCTGGCCGATGCCGGCATCCCGCTGTTGTCGCAGACGGTGCTGCTGAAAGGCGTCAACGACCGCGTCGAGGTGCTGGACGCCCTGATGCGGGCGCTGGTGCGCAACCGGGTGCGGCCCTATTACCTGCATCATCCCGACCTGGCGCCGGGCACCAGCCATTTCCGAACCTCCATCGCCGAGGGACGGGCGTTGATGCGGGCCTTGCGCGGCCGGCTGTCGGGGATCGCCCAGCCCACCTACGTGCTGGACATTCCCGGCGGCGCCGGCAAGGTGCCGGTGGGGCCGGATTACTGGGACGAGGCCGGGGCCTGCGTCACCGATCCGGCCGGGATGGGGCATCCGTATCGGCGGGACTGAGCTTGCGCCAGACGGTGGCCAGCCAGGGTTGCTGCGGGCGGGGCCGGCCGGCGGGGCGGTAATAGTGGGCCAGTTCGACGAAGCCGGCCGCCGCCACCAGGCGCCGCCAGACATCCGGGGCGTGGTAGGAGCCATAGCGGCCGCTGCTCCATCCCTCCTGGTTGTCGCCATGGGGGTTGGAGCAGAACAGCACGCCGCCCGGCTTCAGGGTTGTCCACAGATCCCGCAGGACCCGGGGCAGTTCCTGGCCGGGGACGTGGAACAGCGAGGCGTTGGCGTAGATTCCGTCGAAATGCCCAGGCGGCAGGGCCAGCCGGAGGAAATCCTGCTGCCAGACCTCGCAGCCGCTGTGACGCCGCGCCATGGCGGCGAAGCGCTCGGCACCGTCCAGGCCGATGGCGTGATGGCCCTGCTCGGCGAACACTTTGAGGTCGCGGCCGGGACCGCAGCCGAAGTCGAGAATGGTGAAGGGCGGCGTGCCGTCCATGTGGCCGAGCAGCGCCGCGATGTTCTGGCTGACGTCATGGTCGCGGGTGCCGGCCCAGAAATCCTCGGCTCCCCGGTTGTAGTGGTCCAGGGTGACGGCGACGATCTTGTCCAACTCGTGCGGCGGCAATGTCATGATCGATCCAGGGTCGCAGAAGCGGCGGGGGCGGTCAACGGCGGCCCGGCTTGCCTTCCGGGTGACGACCTGTTAGGTTCCGCGCCTGAATTTCCGACAGCCCCCGGATCGCGCCATGAAGATCAACGCTAATTTGATTCGTCCCGGTAATATTCTTGAGCATAACGGCCGCCAATACGCCGTGCTCAAGATCCAGATTGTGCAGCCCGGCAAGGGCGGCGCGTTCATCACCGTTGAAATGCGCGACATCCGCACCGGCAACAAGACCAACGAACGCTGGCGCACCGCCGACACCATCGAGAAGTGCAACGTCGAAGCCAAGGAAGCCACCTTCCTGTTCCGCGACGACGACCACATGACCTTCATGGACAGCGAAAGCTTCGAGCAGTTCACCATGCCCAACGACACGTTGGGCGACACCATCGCGTTCCTGCAGGACGGCATGGTGGTCGAGGTGGACTTCGTCGAGGGCTCGCCGGTGTCCATTTCCCTGCCGGAAAAGGTGGTGATGAAGGTGGTCGAGGCCGACCCGGTGGTCAAAGGCCAGACCGCGTCCTCGTCCTACAAGCCGGCCAAGCTGGAAAACGGTCTCAAGATCCTGGTTCCGCCCTTCCTGGAAGAGGGCGAGGTCATCTGGGTCAACACGACCGACTGTTCCTACGTGGAACGCTACAAGGGCTGATACCCCTTATATAAAGGATTCCCGTTCGTGGTCGTTCGTTCCGCCCTGCTTAACGTCATGATGGGGGCCGCTCGCAAGGCGGCCCGGTCGCTGGTGCGCGATTATGGCGAGGTCGAGCAACTTCAGGTCTCCATGAAGGGGCCGGCCGATTACGTCTCCTCGGCCGACATCCGGGCGGAGAAGACCCTGCGGGCGGAATTGAAGAAGGCCCGCCCCGGCTACGGGTTCCTGCTGGAAGAAGGCGGCGAGATCACCGGCGACGACAAGAGCCATCGCTGGATCATCGATCCCATCGACGGCACCACCAACTTCCTGCACGGCATTCCCAATTTCTGCATCTCCATCGGCCTGGAGCGGGACGGCGAAATGTTCGCCGGCGTGGTCTACCAGCCGCTGGGCGACGAGATGTTCCATGCCGAGAAGGGCGCCGGCTCCTTCCTGAACGAGCGTCGCCTGCGGGTTTCGGCACGGCGCAAGATGGAAGAAACCGTTCTCACCACCGGCATTCCGTTCCTGGGCCGTCCCGGCCATGAGGTGTTCCTCAAGGAACTGAAGGTGGTGATGGGCCAGGTGGCCGGTATTCGCCGTTTCGGTTCGGCGGCGCTGGATCTCGCCTATGTGGCGGCCGGGCGTTGCGACGGCTACTGGGAAGCCGGGATCAAGCCGTGGGACATCGCGGCCGGCATCGTGCTGGTGCGGGAAGCCGGCGGCTATGTCACCGATTACGACGGTGGCGGCAAGATGCTGGAAACCGGCGAACTGGTGGCGGCCAACGATCACCTGCATCAGCCGCTGCTGCGCCTGCTCAAGGCGGCTCGCGGCTAATTTCCGTCCCTCAATCGCCGGGCGCTCACTCCGTTCGCTAGGCTCTCGCGCCATGTGGCGCGGCGGCCTTTGGCCTTGCCTCCAAGCGAACGCTTGTCGGTATCTTGTTCCCGGTCAAAGCGGCTGTTGTCGTCGGAGTCCGCTTCGGCTAGACTCCCGCCATAATTTGACGTTTTGGGACCGAGCCGGGAGTATGGCGGGATGACGAGGGGGAGCAGGGTCATAATGCTGGCGCTGGGGGCGCTGGTTTCCGTTGCCGTGTCTCCCGTGGCCGCGCAGATGGTGATCGGTGGTGGGGAACGTCCCAGCGTCGATGTCAATTGGGACGTGCTGGACAAGCTGGGGCCGGAGCCGACGCTGCCCGGTCTGGTGACTGGTCAGCCGCAGCGGGCCAAGCCGTCCGCTCCCGTCGGCAAGGGCGTGGTGTTCAAGCCCTATGGTGGTCAAGCCGCATCCAAGGTCGCCGCCGCTCCCAAACCCGCCAAGGTGGCCAAGGTGAAGGTGGAAAAGCCCGCCGACACCGAGATCGTCGTCGCCAAGCCGGTCAAGCCGGTGGTCGAAGAGGCCAAGGTCGCCGAAATTCCAGGCGTGCCGCCGGCGGAAAAGCTGGTGGCGGCGCCGCAGCCGCCCAAGCCGGCCAAGGCCGATGTGGCGGCCGATGTGCCGCCGCCGCCCAAGGTGGCCAAGCCGCCGGCGGAAAGCAAGATCAAGGCTCCCACCGCCGCGGTGCCGCCGCCGGCTCCCGTCGAGGCTCCGGCCAAGGTCGAGGCGGCGCCCAGCGCGGTGCAGTTCGTCAAGGCCCCGGAACCGCCGCCGGCTCCTCCGGTGGTCGCCCCACCCGTGGCCGTGGCGCCGCCGGTTCCGCTGGTCGCCGCTCCTCCTCCGCCGCCGCCGGTCCAGGTGGCTGTCGCGCCGCCGGCTCCCGTTGTTCCGGCTCCCGTCGCACCGGTGGTCCAGCCCCCGGCCACGTCGCAGCTTCTGGCGGCGGTGGCGCCGCCGGCCGCGGTCACCATCCGCAAGGGCGACAATCTGACGGTGCTGTTCGCCGCCGACAGCGAGCATCTGCCGGACTCCGCCCAGGGCGACCTGGAAAAGCTGGCTCAGAAGATGGAGCGGGACGAGGGGCTGACCTTGCAGTTGCTGGCCTATGCCGCCGGTGACGAGGCCAATGCCAGCAAGGCGCGGCGGTTGTCGCTGACCCGCGCCCTCAAGGTTCGCACCTATCTGATGGAGTTGGGCGTGCGCTCGACCCGCATCGAGGTTCGCGCCCTGGGCAACAAGATCGAGGGCGGTCCCGCCGACCGCGTCGACGTGGTGCTGGGCAGCCGCTGACATGATGACGGAAAAGGGCCCGACCGGGTTTGCCGGTCGGGCCCTTTGTCGTTTCCGGCATAACTTTTGGCTGTCCCTGCCGCCCTTGAATGGCCACAATCGCCCATCAGGATTTCCCGTCGGCTTCCTCTGACTCAACCGAGCGCCCTCGCCATGACCCGACCCAACCGCTTCTTGTTTCGCATGGCCGCGTTCCTGGCCGCCGTCGCGGCGGTGGCGGTCTTCCTGTATGACGGGCTGAGCCAGGCCTTTTCCCACAATCCGCCGCTGAACGGGCTGATCTACGGCGTCTTCCTGGCCGGCATCGTGCTGAATTTCCGTCAGGTCTTGCTGCTGCGTCCCGAAGTGGAGTGGCTGGAAAGCTGGCGGCGGGGCCAGCCGGCCCTGTCGGGGCAGCTGCGTCTGCTGGCGCCCATGGCCAGCATGCTGGGCGACCGCCAGGGCCGCATGAACCTGTCGGCCATGGCGCTGCGCTCGGTGCTGGATTCCATCGCGGCCCGGCTGGACGAGCAGCGCGACCTGTCGCGCTACGTGGTCGGACTGATGATCTTTCTCGGCCTGCTCGGCACCTTCTGGGGCCTGTCGCAGACGGTGGGCTCGGTGGGCGAGGTGATCGGATCGCTGGCGGTCAGCAGCAACGATCCGGCGGCCGCCTTCGAAGGCCTCAAGGCCGGCCTCGCCAAGCCGCTGAACGGCATGGGTACCGCGTTCTCCACCTCGCTGTTCGGTCTGGCGGGGTCGCTGGCGCTGGGTTTCCTCGACCTCCAGGCGGGGCAGGCCCAGAACGCCTTCTACAACGAACTGGAAGAGTGGCTGGCCGGCCAGACCCGCATTGGCGGCACCGGCGGCCCGGTGACCCTGGGCGACGACCAGCAGCAATCGGTGCCGGCCTATATCCAGGCGCTGCTGGAGCAGACCGCCGACAGCCTCGACAACCTGCAACGGGTGATCAGCCGGGGCGAGGACAATCGCGGCAGCGTCACCACGTCCATGACCCAACTGGCGGAGAAGCTGTCGACCCTCACCGATCACATGCGGGCGGAGCAGTCGCTGCTGTTGAAACTGGGCGAGGGCCAGCTTGAGACCCGCGCCCTGATGGCGCGGCTGGTCGAGGGAACCGGCGGCATCGACGAGACCACCCGCAACCATATCCGGGGGATGGACGGCTCGCTGAAGCGGCTGGTGGACGAGACCGTGTCCAGCCGCCAGGAGCTGGTGTCGGAATTCCGCTCGGAAATCCGCCTGCTGGCCCGCACCATCGCCGCCATCGCCGACGAGCCGCTGGAGCGATAGCCATGCCGCTGTCCCGCCGCGCCCGCCGCAGCATCGACATCTGGCCCGGCTTCGTCGATGCCCTGGCGACGCTGATCATGGTCATCGTCTTCGTGCTGATGGTGTTCGTGCTGGCCCAGTATTTCCTGGGTCAGGCGCTGTCGGGCCGGCAGAAGGCGCTGGACGAGTTGGGGCGCCAGATGGCGACCCTGGCCGAGTCCCTGAACATGCAGAAGGCGGCCAACGCGGCGTTGCAGGCCGAACTGGTGGCGAGCAAGGCCGACCGCGACCGGATCGAGGCCTGGGCCGCCGGTCTGGGGCAGGATGTCACCGCCCTGATGGCGCTGAAGGACGAGTTGGAAGCCAAGATCGCCGCCATGGACAAGACCCTGGGCGAGAAGGAAGGCGCGCTGGCCGACGAGCGCAAGGTCTCCGACGAGGCCCGTACCCAGGTCGCCCTGCTCAACCGCCAGATCGACGCCATGAAGCAGGAGCTGGCCCGCATCGCCGCCGCCCTGGACGCCTCGGAGACCCGCGACAAGGAGCAGAAGGCGCAGATCTCCGATCTGGGCAAGCGCCTCAACGTCGCCTTGGCCGGCAAGGTCGAGGAGTTGCAGAAATACCGCTCGGAGTTCTTCGGGCGGCTGCGCAAGGTGTTGGGCGACCGTCCCGGCATCCGCATCGAGGGCGACCGCTTCGTGTTCCAGTCGGAGCTGCTGTTCGACACCGGCTCGGCCGAACTGGGCGTCGAGGGCATCCAGCAGGTGCGCAACCTTGCCGCCACCCTGAAGGATATCGCCGCGACCATGCCCAAGGGCATCAACTGGGTGCTGCGCATCGACGGCCATACCGACAAGCGCCCCATCACCTCGGGGCGCTATCCGTCCAATTGGGAGCTGTCCACCGCGCGGGCCATCACGGTTCTGCGCACCCTGGCCGCCAACGGCGTTCCCAAGGACCGGCTGGCGGCGGCCGGCTTCGGCGAGTTCCAGCCGCTGGATTCCGGCGACAGCGAAGCCGCCTACGCCAAGAACCGCCGCATCGAGATCCGCTTCGATCAGAAATAGGCCCCGCCTTCGCCCCTCCCCATCAAGGGGAAATCACGACAGGATGGCGTCGGGGGAGACGTGGTAGCCGGCGGCGGTGGCGTCCGGCTTGGCCGGGACGGAGGCGCGGCCCAGATGGGCCATGAGCGATGAGAACAATTCGATCAGGAGATACATGGAACCCTCCGAGGGGCGATGTTGCGCTGCAGCATATTTACCTCGGAATGGTTCCAGACTCTTATGCAATTCTGCAAACCCGCCTATGCGGGGTTGGTTTTTCCTACCCGTCCTTACAGTTTCTTCCTGTCAACGCCCCCGCGCCTCTTCCGCCGCGTGGCGGTCGGCGGCGCGGGCGTGGTGGCCGGCCACCAGCTTGCGGATCACCACGTAGAAGATCGGGGTGAAGATCAGGCCGAAGCCGGTCACCCCCAGCATGCCGAAGAACACGGCGGTGCCCAGGCTCTGGCGCATCTCGGCGCCGGCGCCGGTGCCGATGACCAGGGGCAGCACGCCCAGGATGAAGGCCAGCGAGGTCATCAGGATCGGCCGCAGGCGGGTGCGGCCGGCATGGACGGCGGCTTCGATGCGGTCCATGCCCTCGGCCTCGCCCTGACGGGCGAATTCCACGATCAGGATGGCGTTCTTGGCCGCCAGTCCGATCAGCACGATGAAGCCGATCTGGGCCAGGATGTTGATGGACATGCCGCGGATGATCAGGCCCGACACCGCCGCCAGCAGGCACATGGGCACGATCAGCACCACGGCGGCCGGCAGCGACCAGCTTTCGTACTGGGCCGCCAGCAGCAGGAACACGAACAGCACCGAGGCGGCGAACACCAGCAAGCCGTTGTTGCCGGCCAGCAGTTCCTGCAGGGCCAATTCGGTCCATTCGAAGCCGAAGCCCTCGGGCAGGCGTTCGGCGGCCAGGATCTTCATCTGCTCCAGGGCGTAGCCGCTGGCATAGCCCGGTGCCGCCGAGCCCTGAATCTCCGCCGCCGGGAACAGGTTGTAGCGCGGCACCCGGTAGGGGCCGGTGTCGAAGCGGAAGTTGGTCACCGCGCTCAAGGGGACCATCTGGCCGTTGTCGTTGCGCACCTTGATGTTGGCGATGTCGGCGACGTCGAGGCGGAACGGCGCGTCGGCCTGGGCGGTGACGCGGAAGGTCCGGCCCAGGAAGTTGAACTCGTTGACGAAGCTGGATCCCAGATAGACCTGCAAGGCCTCCGAGACCCGGTCGGCGGGAACCCCCAGCATCTGGGCGCGCACCCGGTCCACATCGGCATAGACGTTGGGGGTGCGGGTGTTGAACAGGGTGAAGATGCCGGCGAGGCCGGGAACCTGGTTGGCGGCGGCGGCCATGTCGAGGGCCACGTCCTCCAGCGCCTTGGGGCCGCGCCCGCCCTTGTCCTGCAACATCATCTTGAAGCCGCCGGCGGTGCCGATGCCGCGCACCGGCGGCGGCGCGATGGTGATGATGAAAGCCTCTTGAATCACCGACAGCCGCTGGCGCAGGTCGGCGGTGATGGCATTGGCCGACAGGCCCTTGGCATAGCGTTCCTCGAACGGCTGCAACGGCGAGAAGATGGCGGCGCCGCTGGACGAATTGGTGAAGGTGGCGCCGTCCAGGCCCGAGAAGGCCAGGATGTGCTCGACGCCGGGCGTCGCGGCCATGATGTCGGCGGCCTGACGCACCACCTCGTTGGTGCGCGACAGCGACGCGCCCGGCGGCAATTGGATGATGGTGATCAGGTAACCCTGATCCATGTCGGGAATGAAGCCCTTGGGGGTCTTGACGAACTCGAAGCCGGCGGCGCCGATCAGTCCGGCATAGATCAGCAGCATGATGGTGGATTTGCGCACCACGCTCCGGGTCAGGCGGCCATAACCGCCGGCCAGCCGGTCGAAGCCCCGGTTGAATCCGCGGAAGAACAGGGTGACCGGCCGGGTCCAGGTGGTGTCGTCGTGATGCTCGTCGGGGCCGTGACCCCGGAACAGCAGGGCGCACAAGGCCGGCGACAGGGTCAGCGACACCACCAGCGAGAACACCGTCGAGGCGGCGATGGTCACGGCGAACTGGCGGAAGAACTGGCCGGAGATGCCGGGGATGAAGGCGGCCGGGATGAACACCGCGCACAGCACCAGGGCGATGGAGATCAGGGCGCCGCCGACCTCGTCCATGGTCTGGTGGGCGGCCGAGCGGGAGTTCATCCCTTCGCGCATATTGCGCTCGACGTTCTCCACCACCACGATGGCGTCGTCCACCACGATGCCCACCGCCAGCACCAGCCCGAACAGCGACAGGTTGTTGAGCGAGTAGCCCAGCGCGCTCAGCACCGCGAAGGTGCCCACCAGCGACACCGGGATGGCGGCCACCGGAATCAGCGAGGCCCGCCATGTCTGGAGGAACAGGATCACCACCACCACCACCAGCACCACCGCCTCGAAGATGGTCTTGATGACTTCGTGGACCGACTGGGCGATGAAACGGGTGGGGTTGTAGGCGATGGTGTAGCTGACGCCCGAGGGGAAGGTCTTGGACATCTCCTCGACCTTCTCGACGATGCGGTCGGCGGTGGCCAGGGCGTTGGAGCCTGGCCGCTGGAAGATCGCCACCGGCACCGCGTTCTTGCCGTTGAGAGAGCCGTTGACGCTGTAGTCCTGGGCTCCCAACTCGACGCGGGCCACCTCCTTGAGGCGCACCACCCGGCCGGAGGGGTCGGCCTTGACGATGATATCCTCGAACTGGGCCGGGTCGGTGAGGCGGCCCAGGGTCTGGACCGACAACTGGAAGGCGCCCTGCTGGGGCACCGGCGGCTGGTCCAGCACGCCGGCGGCGATCTGGACGTTCTGGGCTTGCAACGCCTTGACCACCTCGCCGGCGGTCAGGTTGCGGACCGCCGCCTTGTCGGGGTCGATCCAGATGCGCATGGCGTAGTCGCGGGCGCCGAACACCCGCACGTCGCCGACGCCGTCCAGGCGGGCCAGCACGTCGATCATCTGAAGGGTGGCGAAATTGGACAGGTAGAGCTGGTCGCGCGACCCGTCGGGCGAGTTCAGGTGCACCACCATCAGCATGTCGGGCGAGTTCTTGGCCACGGTGATGCCGATGCGCTTGACGTCGTCGGGCAGCCGGGCGGTGGCGATGGCGACCCGGTTCTGCACCAGCACCTGGGCGGTGTCGAGATTGGTGCCGAGAGCGAAGGTCACCGTCAGCTTCAGGTTGCCGTCGCCGGTGGCCTGGCTGTTGAGGTAGAGCATGTTCTCGACGCCGTTGATCTGCTGCTCCAGCGGCGTCGCCACCGTGTCGCTGACCACTTGGGCCGAGGCGCCGGGATAGGAGGCGCTGACCACGATGGTGGGCGGCGCGATCTCGGGATACTGGGCCACCGGCAGGGTGAAATAGGCGATGCCGCCGATGATGGTGATCAGCACCGACACCACGGTGGCGAAGATCGGCCGGTCGATGAAGAAATGGGACAGGCGCATGACGGATTCCGATCCCTACTCGATCTTGCCGGGCTGCGGCGTCACCTTGGCGCCGGGGCGCGCCCGCATCAACCCGTTGATGATGACCTGATCGTCGGGATCGACGCCGCCCCGCACCACGCGCAAGCCGTTTTGCATGGGACCCAGGCGGACGACCTTGGGGGCGACGGTGCCGTCCTTGACGGTCATCACCAGCTTGCGCGACTGATCGGTGACGATGGCGGTGTCGGGGACCAGCAGGGCGTCGTAGGGATCGGACGCCGCCATGCGCACCCGGCCGAAGGCGCCGGGGGTGACCGACCGGTCGGTATTGGCCAGCACGGCGCGGGCGTGGATGGTGCCGGTGCCCCGGTCGATCTGGTTGTCGACGAAATCGATCTTGCCCGGATGCGGCCAGTCGGCCTCGTCCATCAGCCGAATCAGGGCGGTGGAGCCCAGGATGCCGGTGTCGGGCTTGGCCTGGGCCCGGCGTGCCTGCACCAGATAGTCGGCCTCGCTCATGTCGAAGGAAAAGTAGATGGGGTCCTGGGACACGATGGTGGTGAGCAGGGTGGCCGAGGGGATGTTGGGGCCGCCGCTGACCAGGTTGCCGATGCTGACCTGCCGCGAGCTGATGCGCCCGGAGACCGGGGCGGTGATGCGGGTGAACTGGAGATTCAGCTCGGCATCGTGCAGGGTGGCGCGGGCGGCCTCGGCACCGGCGCCGGCGCCCCGCGATTCCTCGGTCCGCTGGTCGAGGGTGCTTTCCGGCACGAAATCCTTGCGGCGCAGCTCGTCGGCGCGGGTGAGCTGGCGCTTGGCGAATTCCTTGGTGCCGGCCGCCTGGTCGAGCTTGGCGCGGGCCGAGGCCACCGCGATTTCGTAGGGGCGGGGATCGATGACGAACAGCAGGTCACCCTTGGCCACCTGCTGGCCATCGGTGAAGTGGATCTCGGTAAGGTAGCCGCTGACCCGGGCGCGGACCTCGACGTAGTCCACCGCGGTGAACTGGCCGGTATATTCGCTCCAGTCGGTGACGCTGCGTTTCAGCGGCGTCGCCACCGTCACCGGCGGCCCTCCCGCCGCCGCCGGCACCGAGCTGGAGGACGACCCGGTGAAGGACATCACCCCGGCGGCGACACCGAGCAGGACCAGCGCTCCAACCAGGAGCGCGGGCAGAGGAAGGGAAAACCCGTTCGGCTTGCTGGGCATCATCCTGATCCGGCTATAAACTAAACTGAACGGTTTGGTTTTACAGAACCGGTGGCCATAAGGTCAACAGCGACGGAATGCATATGGCGACGACCGGCTCCATGACAAGCGGGGTCGATTTCCCCTGCCGTCGCCCCCGTTGTCGCCGTTGTGGCGGTGGGGCGAATGTCTTATGCTTTCGGCTCCATGAATGGTCCTTTCACCCACGATCAATCCGGATCCGGTTCCCTCGCGGCGGCCGAGGCTTCCGGTCGCGTGCGAACCAGCTGGCGCGCGCGGATCACCGCCGGCTCGGCGGTGTTTTGCATCCTTGTGCTGACCGTCTGGCAGATTTGGACCAGTTACCGCGAGGCGGTGGCGGATCTGGAGACCCTGTCGACGGCCTTGGCCCGAGTGTCGGAGGAGTATGTCGCCGGCATCATGCGCGGCATCGACGTGGTGCTGGCCGAGATGGTGGACCTAGTGCCCGATGACGGGAGGGTGAATCAGGAGGGGTTCGGTTCCCTGCTGTCGAACCGGATGAAGCAGTTCTTTTTCATCCGCAACGCTTTCCTGACCAACGCGGAAGGGGTCGTGACCGCCGGGGCCATGCCGGGCATGGTTGGAATCAATGTGAGCGACCGTGAGTATTTTACCGTCCTTGCCGCCGATCCCGCCCGGCGGTTGTTCATCACGCCCCCGCTTCAGACCCGGGCACTGAACAAGGTTTCCATCTTTGCCGTCCGCGCTGTTCGCAATGCCGCCGGCACGTTTCAGGGCGTGGCCGGAATCGCCATCGATCCCAGTCTGTTCGAGGACGCGCTGCGGTCGGTGGTGCCGGCCTCGGGCGGGCGGGCGACCCTGATTCGCGACGACGGCATCGTACTGGCCCGCGAGCCCGATTCCGAAATGTGGCGCGGCAAGTCGCTGGCCGACGGGGAGGTGTTCCGGGCCTTGGCCACCGGCCTGTCTTTCGGCGTCCAGCACGGGCATGCCGGAACCGATGGGGCCGAGCGGGTGGTGGCGTATCGCCGGTTCGAGACCTATCCGCTGGTCATGGCGGTGGGGGTGGCCACCGGGCCAGGCCTCCGGCATTGGCGGGCGGATGCCGCGTCGCATGCGGCGGCGGCCTTGGCCTTGGCGGCGGTGCTGATCGGGCTGGCGGTGATGTCGGATCGCCGCCAGCTTGAGCGCTCTCGCATGCAGATGGTGCTTGCCGCCAGCGAGGCGCGCTTTCGCCTGCTGAACGATCGCTCTCCCATGGGGATCGTCCAGGCCGAGGCCGACGGACGCTGTGTTTACGCCAATGACCGCTGGGTAGAACTGACGGGGCGTGGCCGCGACGCCTTGCTGGGGCACAAATGGTGCGATGTGGTGGCGTCTGCGGATCGGGCCTGGGTGGCGGCGGCCTGGGCCGAGGTGACCCGGGACGGCGGCCAGATCTCCGAGGAGATGCGGATCTGCGCGCCGGACGGGACCATCCGCTGGGTGCGGGGCTATGCGTCGTCGCTGGGCAACGCGGCGGGGCTGGTGGTGACCTTCGAGGACATCACCGCCGCGCGGGAAGACAAGCAGAAGCTGGTTCAGTCCGAGGACAAATTCGCCAAGGCGTTCCGGGGCAGCCCCGACGCCATGGTCATCTCCACCATGGCCGATGGCGCCTATGTGGAGGTCAACAACGCCTTCTGCCGTTTTTTGGGTTACAGCCGCGCCGAATTCATGGGGACCGACGCCAAGGCGTTGCGGGTGTGGGACGATCCCAAGGACCGGGACCGGCTGCTCGCCACCCTCGCCGACGAGGGGCAGGTCGAGGATTTCGAGACGATCCTGCGACGCAAGGACGGGCAGACCATGATCGTCCAGGTCTCGGTCCAGCAGATCATGGTCGTCGGCGAGCCTTGCCTGCTGTTCATCTGCCGCGACGTCAGCGAGCGGCGCGAGATGGAAGCCCGCACCCAGACGCTGTTGGCCAAGCTCGACGCCTCCAACAAGGAGTTGGAGCAGTTCGCTTACGTCACCTCCCATGACCTGCAAGAGCCGTTGCGCATGATCGCCGGCTATGCCCAGCTGATCGAGCGTCGCTATCGCGGCAAGCTCGATAGCGACGCCGACGAATTCATCGGCTTCCTGGTCGATGGCGCCAAGCGCATGCAGGGGATGATCCAGGATCTGCTGGAATATTCGCGGGTCGACCGGATGGGCCGGGAATTCGTTCCGTTCGACGGCGCCGAGGCGCTGGAGGATGTGCGGCTGAACCTGTCCACGGCCATGGGCGAAGCGGGAGGACGGATCGAAATCGGGCCGATGCCGGTGGTGACCGCCGACCGCTCGCAGTTTGTCCGGCTGTTTCAGAACCTGATCGGCAACGCCCTGAAATACCGTCATCCCGACCGGGTCCTCGAGATCGCGGTCAGCGCCGAGCGTCAGGCCGACGCGTGGCTGTTCTCGGTGGCCGACAACGGCATCGGCATCGGGGCCGAATATTTCGAGCGTATTTTCCAGGTGTTCCAGCGGCTGCATACCCGCGAGCAATATCCCGGCACCGGCATCGGCCTTGCCATCTGCAAGCGAATCGTCGAACGCCATGGCGGCCATATCTGGGTCGAATCGGAGCCGGAGAAGGGCAGCGTCTTTCACTTCACCCTGCCGATCCGTTCGGCCCCGCCGGCTGGCGGCGCCACCTGAGGCCAGGGAGCCTCGTCATACGATATGGGCGGGAATAGAGCGCGACGAGGCATGTGACGTGCCTGTCGCGCGAAACTATTCATCACAAAGCACTCATGCCGAAATAAAATATGTGTTTAAATATAGCGTCCGGCACAAAATGCGGTCGTTATTGATAGTGTAATATTATTAACTTAATGCGTTCTTTTTATAGCCGTGAATTGTCGCGGGCAATCCTTCAAATCACGCAGAATATATAGTGAATATTTACTGTCAGGGTAACACCGTATATTGACGTGCCGCCGCAAAAGGCTGTAATATGCACGGTGGTGAAGTGCGCCCGCCGGGGGTGTTTCGGCGGGGCAGGGGATCTGCTGCGGCAGATTTTGATGATGAGGTCGTAATGGCGCCTAGGGACGAGAAGTCATCCGAGATGGGGGGCGTGACGAGGGGCGCCCATGATGTCCCGGTCAAACCGGACGCCATCACCGATCATCCGGCCGTGGTGATGTCGGCGGCTGGCATGGCCAAGATCGTGGTTCCGGGCGGCGACTTCCTCCTGATGGCCGAATATGTGCGCCATGGGGCCGATCTGGTGCTGGTCGGCGCCGACGGCACCCGGGTTCTGATCCATGACTACTTCGCCTCCGAGGCGCCACCGCCCCTGTTGAACGAGGCGGGCGCCACCATCGACGGCGCCTTGGCCTCCAAGCTGGCCGGACCGCTGGCGCCGGGCCAATACGCCCAGGCGGCCGGCACGGCTGGCGAGCCCGCCATCGGCAAGGTCCAGACCCAGACCGGCAGCGTCCACGTCAAGCACGCCGACGGCACTACCGGCGAATTGCATAAGGGCGACACGGTTTTCCAAGGCGACGTGCTGCAAACCGATCAGGGCGGCGCGGTCGGCATGGTGTTCTCCGATGGCACCACCATGTCGCTGGGCGAGAAGGGGCGTCTGGTCCTCGACGAGTTGGCCTATGATCCCGGCGCCAAGACCGGCGACGCTCACCTGACCCTGGTCAGCGGCTCCTTCGCCCTGGTGTCGGGCCAGATCCCCAAGACCACCCCCGACGCGCTGCAACTCAAGACCCCCACCATGACGGTGGGCATTCGCGGCACCGGCCTGGCCGGCAACGACAGCACCGTCGCCATGATGGCGGAAAAGGGCGGCGTCGCCGGCGAGGTCAGCGTGACCACTCCCGGGGGGCAGACTCTGACGCTGAATTCGGTTGGTGCGGCGGCCGTGATCGGGGCCGGTGGTGGTTTGACGCAGCAGCAGATGTCGCCGCTACAGGTCATGCAGATCGCCGGCAATGCCGGCGCCGCCTTGCCCAATGCCGCCAATCTGCTGTCCAACGCCTTCACCCAGGCCATGCAGCAGGTGCAGCAGCAACTCCAGCAGCAGCAGACGCCGCCCCCACCTCCACCGCCTCCCGCCAACGACCAGCAGGGGCAGGCACCGGCAAGCCCGCTGCAACAGCTTCAGGCCCTGCACGAGGCCCAGGTCCAGGGCGCCCAGCAGCAGATCAAGTTAGCCCAGGCGTTGGTGGCGCAGTTGGAGCAAAAGGCCGTCGAGGTTGCGGTCCAAACAGTCGTTCACCAATTCGAGCAAGCTGTCGCTGACACCGCGGCGGCGGATGCGGCGGCGGTACAACAGGCCAAGACGGATTTCCTCGCGGTGCAGGCCGACCATGCGTCGGTCATCGCCCACGTCAATGCCGCTATCGCCTATGCCAACGCCAACGATACCTACCACGCCAACCTGGAACTGGCCCTAGCAAACAAGGTATTGGATGATCATATTGTTGCCAATAACAATGACCTCACGGATCACGCGCAAGTCGTTACGAACGATGCTTCCGGTCATGGAGCCGCGGCGCTGCTCGTGGCCTCCGCCCTGACCGACACCGTCGCGTACGATGCCTTCGGCAACATTGATGCGGACAAGACCGCCCAGTTGATCGCCATCAATGGCGGCGTCGCCCCGGAAACCGACGCCAATACCCAGATCGGTCTGGCGGAAGCGGCGATCAACAGCCGCAACACCGACAACGCCGCTGGGTGGAGCGACGGCACCCTGATCAATGCCCGCGTCACTGCCGATGGTACCCTGGCGACCGACACCGCCATCCTAGCTGGTCTGAAAACAACCGCCGAAACGGCGTCCACCGCCGCCCATACGGCGCTGCTCAACCTCGAGACGCCGCTGGTCAACGCCGCCGCCGCCGACGCGGTGCTGGGGGTCCAGACCGGCGCCTTGGTCGATACCCTCACCAACTACCTCAACGCAGCTAAGGGCTATCTCACCCTTGTCTCCGTGTCATTGCCCACCGGCTGGACCGCCCTCCAGGCAGAGTTGGCGGTGGCGGGCTACAACCCCTCCGGATCGCTCAGTTTCAATTCTTTCGACACAACGGTGGCGACCGCCCTCAAAGGCGAGTTGTTGGCGGCTGGTTATGACATCAGTGGTGCCGGGGTCACTCTTAATGCCACCGACTTAGCGGCGGTGACGGCCATCGAGGACGCCCTTACGGTGGCGGATGGCCAAGTCGCAACCGATCAATTGTTGGCGGTGTGGAAGGATGCGCTGACCAGCAACCAGGGCGCCTTCGTCATCGCGGCCGATGCGACCAAGGTGGCCGACGACGCGCTGATTACCGCCCAGGCCGCACTCGACCAGGCTCAGCAGGCTTCGGTGGATGCCGCCATTGCCTACGCCGACAAGCAAGGCACTGTGGCCAACGATTCCCATGCCGACGGCCTGGCCATCGGCACCGAGCACGCTGGCGAGGCATCATGGCAATCCGCCCTCGACACCCAGATCGCCAATGCCCTGACCTCGGCCAAGTCCGCCTTGACGCTGGCCACCGCCGCGGCGACCAATGCCGCCACCGACGCGGCGACCGCCCTGGCCGATGCAGCGACCAATCATTTCGACGTCGCCGGCGCGACCACCGCCAAATTGGCGGCCGATGGCGAACTCACCAACGCCACCACCGCCGACAACAGCGCGAATGCGGCGGTGCAGACCGCGCTGGGCGTGCTGCATTCCTACGGTATCGATGCCAGCGGTGCCGCCTGGACCGGGGCCGCCACCTCGCCGGTCCCCTCCAATCTGTCCCAGGCGCTGACCACCGACCAGACGGCGGTGACCTCCGCCCGTCAGGCGGCGTTGGCCGTCTATAATCAGGCGGTCGCGGTCGCGGCCCAGGCCGACCAGCAGTTGGCGGTGGCCAACCAGCAGGATTTGGCGGCTATCCAGGCGCTGGCCCAAGCCCAGGCGCTGAACCTTCAGGTGACGTTGCAGAACGCCGCGACGGTCGGTGCCGCCCAGACCAATGCCGCGACCGCCGACAGTAGCGCCCATACCTCGGCGTCGGCCGCATCCGCCGCCGCCGTCGCCGCCGCCAGTTCCCGCGACGCCATCAAGGCGGTGATCGACGCCTTGAACGCGGTCGCGCCGCCGGCCAACGTCACCGGTGCCGCCCTGGCCGACTACAACACCCAGAAGGCGGCCCTGATCGCCACGGTCCAGGGCTACTATACCACCGCCGCCACCGCCGCCGATTCCGCCACCGGTGCAACCGCCGCCGCCGGCGCCGATGTGGGAACCGCCGATACCGCCAAGACCGCCGCCGACGCGGCGGTGGACGTGACGACGGCCAAGGCCGCTTCCGCCACGGCCGCCTCGGCCGCGTCCGATGCCGGCGCCCAGGCCAACACCGCGTCCACCGCCGCCAATACCGCCGCCGCCCAACTGGCCCTCGCCACCAACGCCAAGGCTACCCTGGCCCAGGTCGCGGCCGATGCCTCGGCCGCCCAGTCGCGCGCCGACGACGTCGCCGCCGCCCTGTCCGCCAAGACCGACGTTCATGCCATCGTCAACGCGGCGACATCGCCCAGCTCTGGCAGCCTGATCACCCTGCAAGGCACGGTTCAGACCGAATACAACACCCTGCTCAGCCAGTTGGGCTCGTCGAGCGATACCGGCACCTCCACCCTGTACGGCATGTGGAACGCCGCCAACGCCGCCAAGCTCGCCGCCGCCGCCAATGCCTTGAAGACCTCGACCGCCCAGGCGGCGGCGACCGCCGCCAACACCGCCTTCAACGCCATCGACACGGCGCTGACCAACGCCCTTGCCGCCAAACTGGCGCTGTCCAACGCCCTCGGCGCCATTCCCGCCCAGATCACCGCCGCCGAAACGGCGCTGACGGCGGTGGACACCGCCTATTCCGCCGCGACCACCGCCCAGACCAACCATACCTCGACCTCCACCGCGCTGGCCCAGGCGATTCAGGCGGATCAGGCGGCGCAGCAGGCGCTCAGTCAGGCCACCGCCTCGCAGACGACCGCCGACACCCAGTCCGCCACCTTCACCAAGCAGATGCAGACGGCCCAGGCCAACATCGTCACGGCCCTGAACTCCGCCGCCCAGTCGGTCGATAAGACCGCCACCGCCGATGCCAGCGCCGCCGCGACCGCCGCCGCCGCCGCCGCGACCGCCGACACCGCCGCCCGCACCGACGCCACCGTCAGCGTTTCCAGTACCCAGACGGATGCCAATACCGCCGCCACCCAGGCGACCACGGCCGGAAATGCCCTGGTCGATGCGGTCGCCCAGGTCCAGACCGGGCTGAGTCTGGCCGGATCGGCCGCGCTCAGCACGCCGGCGGCGGTGCTGACGGCCCTTTCGACGGTGGCGGCGGATACCACCGCCTTCCGCAACGCCCTGCTCGCCTACGACACCTCGGCGACCACGGCCAACCTGACCAGCGTCACCTCGGCGCTGGCCACCCTCAATACCGATCTCGCCGCCGCCCAGAGCGTGGTCAACACCGCCAACGCCACCACCGCCACCGCCGGTGTCGCCGCCAACGAACTGAGCCGCGCCGAGCAGGCGGTGGTCACCGCCGGCAACGCCTATCTCCAGGCGGTGCAGTCGCGCAACGACGCCGCCGCCGCCCTGACCTTCGCCCAGAACCGCAACCCGGTGGCGGAGATCACCTATTGGAAGTCGGTCTACGACAACGCGGTCGCCACCGCGCTCAACGCCAAGACCGCCGCCGCCGCCGCTCTGTCCACCGGCTCCCTGGCCCAGGCCAGCGCGCATGCGTCATCGACCGATCTCAACAGCTATCTCGGCACGTCCGGCCTGCCGCAGGCCGCCAGCGATCCGGCCGGCAAGGCCAAGGTCGCGGCGACCGGCGCCGACACCACCGCGACCTCGGCGCTCGGCAGCGTGAGCGACGCCGCCACCGTCCACACCATTTACGGCGAGAAGGCGGCGACCGACGCGGCTTATACGGCGGCCCTCTCCAACTTCAATTTCGCCAGTGCGCTGGCCTCGGGGACGCTGGCCGACGCCAATGCCGCCGCCGCCGCCGCTCAGGCGGCGGTGACCCAGGCCGGCACCGCTGCCAGCGCCTCGTCCGTCGCCACGCAACTGGCCGGCTTGACCACCCAGGCGGCCAACACCGCCATCGCCCAGGACAATTCCGTCCATGCCATGGGACTCCAGTTGGCGACGCCGGTCCTGGTCGCCGACAGCGCTTTCGTCAATGCGAGCGCCACCATCATCGACGTGCTGGCCAATGATTTCCGCGCCGGCATCAAGGACGGTACCGGCACCCTGATCGGTCACGATCATCTGGTCACCGGGTCCACGGAACTGGCCGGCTATACCCTGACCGTCGGCACCGCCAGCCACGGCACGGTCTCGGTGGTGACGACCAACGGCTACGAGGAACTGCGCTACACCGCCGCCGCCGGCTATACCGGCAAGGACAGCTTCAGCTACACCGTCACCTATGCCAACGGCTCGACGGTTTCGAGCAATTCCAACGTCTCGGTGGTGGTCGAAGGCGCCGCCATCACGGTGCCAGCCTCGCTGAGCGTCCTGGAAAATGCCACTGCCACGTTCACTCTGGCGGTGGCCGACGTCAACGCCAACGAAGTGGTAAGCACGGCGGCGAACGCGGTGGTGATCTCCGGGGTGCCGAGTGGTAGTATCCTCAAGAGCGGCTCGACCACCATCACCGTCGATGGCAGCGGCAACTTCGATCTGACGGCGGCGCAGGCGAATGCGGTCATCACCGTGATTCCGCCGACCGACTTCAGCGGCCAGGCCGTGCTGACCATCACCGCCACCGCCACCCACACCGTCGATGCCGGGGCCATCGCCTCGGTGGACACCAGCAAGACCCTGACCCTCACTGTCACGCCGGTGACCCAAGGGGCGACCATCAGCGCGCCGACCTCGGTGAGCGGGGTTGAAAACGTCCCCTTCACCCTGACCATGAACGTGACCGACGGCCATCCCGGCGAGACCACCCTGTCCGGCGTGACCATCGGCGGTTTCCTGGCCGGATCGACGGTGACGGTCGCGGGGCAGACGCTGACGGCCAACGCCAGCGGCATCGTCGCCCTGCCTTCGGGCGACTGGGTCACCGGCACTCCCTTGACCATCGGCATGCCGGCCAACTTCTTCGGCGACCGCACCCTGGTGATCAACGCCACCGCCCAGAACGGCACGGCGGCACCGGTCTCGGTCAGCCAAACCGTGGCGGTCCATGTGGTTGCGACACCGCTGACGGCGGCGCAAGGGACACTGGCGGTGGCTGGCAGCGGCCAATTCCAGGTCGCCGACACCGCCACCGCCATCAATGCCGCCACCATGGCGACGCTGGAGAGTCATGGCATCACCAATTTCGCCCTGACCTCGGCCGGGACGCTTAACCTCAGCGGTGGGGCGGGGAGCGCCACCCTGACCGGCAGCAGCGGCAGCGACACCTATGTGCTGCCCGTTTCCGAGGCGGGGACGCTGACCCTGATCGATACCGGCGGCACCAATGTGCTGGACGTCACGGCGGTGCCGTCAAACGGCTTCCTCGGCGCCAGCCAGTCGGGCAACGACCTGAAGTTGCAGCTGACCGGAGCGGCGGGCGGCGGCACCATGGTGGTTCAGGGCCAGTTCGCCGGCACAGGGGCGGGCATCGACCACATCACCCACGCCAATGAAAGCCATCCCAGCACCAGGATGATCGGCCTGACCGGCGCCGCCACCATGACGAGTGCCGCGATCCATGCCGCTACCATCACCGGTACCAGCGCCGACGAGATCATCGTCGGCACCCTGGGCGAGGCGACGCTGATCAGCGGCGGCGGCGAGGACCAGTTCTTCCTCGGCGGCGGCAACCAGACGGTGATCGGCAGCAGCGTCATCGACACCAGCCACGGCAATGATCGGATCTATGGCGGCAAGGCGAATTTCGCACTGCTGCCCGCCACCGACAGCGTGACGGTGACGGCGGCGGCGGCCGCGACCCTGACCACCGGCAGCTTCTCCAATGAAAAGGTGATCGGCAACACCAGCGGCGATTACGTCGGCATGTGGGTGAGCAACGGCACCCTGACCGGCCAGGCCTACGACCAGTTCGACCACATTATTACCGGCGACAGCTTCTCGCTGGCGACGGGGACCCTATCCCTCACCACCGCCGGGCTGATCAATGTGGGTGTCGCCGCCGCCTGGAGCAACGGCACCCATACCCAGTGGGAATCGTGGACGGTCGGCACCAACAGCATCACCCCCGCCACCGGGCCGATCACCATCGGCGCCGACACCGCCGACACGGCGATCAGCAACATCACCGGCCTGCTCACCACCACTGGCACCGTCACCACCGCCACCGGCGTGGCGGCGGCATGGATCAGCGGCGGCACCGCGACGGTCGAGACCTTCGACCTGACCACCGGTGGCTCGCTGGCGTCGTTCCAGATCAACCCGGGGACGGAGACGGTAGGCACCGGCATGGGGCTGATCGGCCTGCTGGGCGGCACCCAGAATCTGGTCGGCCTGTGGAGCGTGACGGGCGGCACCCATACCGGCTATCTCGACGGGCAGGTCTTCACCGCCGCCGGCACTCAGGTCGGCACCGAGTTCACCATCGGTCACGGCGCCCTGTCCGGTTTCAAGGCGACGGCGCTGCAGGATGGCGGTTTCGCGGTGGTATGGACGGAAGGCAGCGGCGCCGGCGAGAGCCTTTATACCGAGGTGCTCAACGCCGACGGCAGCATCCGCGATTACAGCGGCGCTCCCCTGACCACCGGGTCGATTTCGTCGTTGCAGACCGCCCGCCTGACCAATGGCGACTATGTGGTGGTATGGGAGACTGGGTCCGGCGCGAGCGCGGTGATGCACGGCCAGATCATGGGGGCCGACGGCCAGCCGGTGGGGCATTCGTTCCAGGCGGCGATGCCCAACGCCATGGGCCTCAACGTCGCCCCCATCGGCGGCAATGGCGGCTTCGTGCTGGAGTGGCACGACACCTCCGCCGGCGCCATGAAGAGCCAGCATTTCGACGCCATGGGAACCCCGGTCCAGACCGCGACGGTGACGGGGGACGGCTATACCGACACGCTGTTCGCCATGGACAGCATCGTCGGCGGGGCGGGCAACGATTCCCTCACCGGCGGCGCCAACCAGACGCTGTCCGGCGGGGCGGGCAACAACACGCTGACCGGCAATGCCGGCGGCGGCACCGGCGTCGATTACGAGAACGCCCAGGCGGCCGTGGCGGTCAACCTGTCCACCTCCGTATTGAGCTCCGGCACGATCACCGGCGTGGCCGCCGGCACGGCCAGGAACGGCGATGGCGGCATCGACACCCTGGTCAACATCGCCTCGGTGCGGGGATCGAGCTATGCCGACGTCATCCAGGGCGGCAGCAACGCCGCGCTGGGCGACTACACCCTGGACGGCGGCGGTGGTGCCGACATCCTGATCGGCGGAGCCGCCAACACCCATTTCCGCATCGACCTCGCCGGCATCACCAGCGGCGGCACGGTGACGGGGGCCGGCGGTCCCTATTTCAACTCCATCAGCTTCACCGACGACAGCAACAGCACCGGCGGCACCATCTCCGCCATCGGCGACGCGGCCTTCACCAGCGTGACCAACGTCCAGACCCTGGACCTGGACGGCAACTTCATCGGCGGCACCGTGACGCTGGGCGCCCATGCGGCGGCGGCGGGCATCAACCAGGTCTGGGCCAGCGGCGTCACCGCCGGGGTGACGGTCGATGTCAGCACCAACACCAATACCGAGACCCTGGTCGTCGGCTCCGGCAACAACACCCTGAAGGGCGGCACCGGCGTCGATACGCTGGTCTTGCAGGAATCCGAGTCCGGCCACACCATCACGGTCAGCGGCGCCACCACCACCGTGACCGGCGGCGGATTCACCGACACCATCACCGGCGGCATCACCCAGAGCCTCCAATTCTATGACGGCACCGTCACGGTGGCGGGCAACGGCGCCACCATCATCGGCGGCTTCGGCAACGACCATCTGGTGGTCGATGCGTCCAACACCCTGGTGCAGGCCGGCTCCGGCAACGAGTTCATCCAGAGCACCGCCGGCGACCATACGTTCCTGTTCAACGGCAGCCAGCTCAGCAGCGCCGACACCATCATCGGCGGCACCGGCCACCACAACACGCTGTCCCTTGCCGGAAGTTCGGCTTTCCTGGCCGACAACGCCTTCACCAATGTCAGCGGGGTCGATCATCTGGGGCTGGGATTCAGCCTGTCCTCCGCCAGCATCACCCTGGGAAGCGCCGCCGTCGCCGCCGGGATCAAGATCGTCGACGCCACGGCGACCATGGCCGGCAGCAACGTGACCGTGAACGCCAGCGGCGACACCGCCGGCGTGACCTTCCTGGCCGGTGCCGGCACCGACACCCTGCTGGGCGGCAGCGGGGCTGACGTGGCGACGATCCTGACCACCGAGGCCAACACCACGTTGATGGGATCGGCAGGCAATCTTTCCGCTTCGTATACCGGCGGCAACCTGACCCTCAGCAATGTGGAGACCCTGTCCTTCTCCGACGGCCATAGCCTGTCCATCGCCGTCCGCCGGGCAGATCACCCTCACCGGCGGATCGGGCGACGACGTCATCAACGTGTCGGCCGGTATCAACGTGGTCAACGGCGGCGCCGGCAACGACACCATCCATGTGGGATCGGGCGGCGACAGCACCATCAACGGCGGCGCCGGCAACGACACCGCCATCTTCCAGGGAGCCGAGTCCAGCTACACCATCGCCGGCGACGGCCAGGGCGACGTGGTGGTGAACGATTCCTCGAGCGGCTATGCCACCACCCTCAACGGGGTGGAGACGCTGCGGTTCTCCGACGGCAGCCTGTCGGTGACGAGCATGGCTGGGACCGGGCCCGGGACGCTCACCGCCGCCGGCACGGTGACCCAGGTCAACACCACCACGGCCGGAAATCAGAACGACAGCACGATCACGGCACTGCACGATGGCGGCTATCTGGTGACGTGGGACAGCCCTACCGCCAACGGCCAGGACTCCTTCGCCCGACGCTACGACGCGTCGGGAACTCCGATGGGTGCCGAGTTCCAGATCAACACCACCACTGCCAACGATCAGATTACTCCGGTGGTCGCCGGATTGAATGACGGCCGTTTCGTCATGCTGTGGAGCAGCATGGGTCAGGATGCGGCTGGCGACTGGGGGACCTATGGGCGGATATTCCCGGCGACATGGCCGGTCAGCGGCACGCCGGGTAGCGAATTCCTGGTCAACACCACCACAGCCGGTTATCAGGCATTGCCGCAGGTGACGGCGACTTCCGATGGCGGGTTCTACGCGATCTGGCATAGCGACCATGCGGGAACCTCGTCCCTGGGCGGCTATTACCTCTTCGGCCAGCGTTTCGACGCCAGCGGTGCCGTGGTTGGCGGAGAAACCCAGATTTCCTCCAACGCCCTTACCGACGTGGTGAAGTCGATCTGCGCCCTGCCCAATGGCGACGTGGTTGCGCTGTGGACGAGCTCCGACGCTGAGGGCAGGGGTATTTTCGGGCAGATCATCAATTCCTCCGGCACGCTGCTCGGGCAGTTCCCGGTCAACACCGCCGTCGCCAGCGACCAGTGGGGTGCTTCGGCGACCGCTTTGGCCGATGGCGGCTTCATCGTCATGTGGCAAGGCAGCCAGACGGACAGCGCCTTCAACGTCTATGGCCAGCGCTACAACGCCAGTGGTGTCGCGCAGGGGACGGAGTTCCAGGTCAACACCGCCGGCACTGGCTATCAGGCTTGGCCGTCGGTCACCGCGCTCCATGACGGCGGTTTTCTGGCGGTGTGGGACGATGCCGTGACTGGCGGAGGGGGCGCTCACTATGTCTTCGGCCAGCGTTTCGACGCCGCCGGGGGCGTGGTTGGCTCCGAGTTCCAGATTTCCTCCGTTGGTTACAATGGCGCCAACGTCAACGCCCATGCCACCACCCTGGCGGATGGCAGCGTCGAGGTCACCTGGCAGGGGGCGGATGCGGACGGCGCGGGCGTCTTTAGCCAGCGGCTGAGCATTACCGGCACGACGACCATGGCTTTGACCGGCGGCGCCGGCAACGACACCATCGTGGCTGGCGTCGGCGTCACCGTGCTCGACGCCGGTTCGGGCGGCAGCGACACTCTGCTGGGCGGCAGCGACCCAACCACCTTCCTGCTGCATGGCGACCTCGGCGCCAGCGACACCGTCACCGGCAACTCGGGCGCCGATCATCTGGTGCTGTCCGGCGGCACCCTCGCCGACAGCGCCTTCAGCCATGTGAGCGGGATCGGGACGCTGAACCTGGTCAATACCGGCGGCACGCCCCTGAGTGTCGTCCTCGGCAGCCATGCCTCGTCGGCCGGTTTCACCACCGTGGACGCCTCGGCCTCCACCGGCGGGGTCGTCGTCGACACCACCGGCGACGCTTTGGTGACGACGGTCATCGGCGGCGGCGGCAACGACACCCTCAATGCCGGAAGTGGCGGCGACATGGTTACCGGCGGCGCCGGCAACGACACCTTCGTCATCGCCGCCAATGCCGGAACGCTGGGTAAGCCGTTGGTCATCACCGATTTCCATTCCGGCACCGACAAGATCGACCTGACGCATGCGATCGCGGCGTTGGACTACAACCCCAATGGGAACTGGCTCTTCAACATCACCAGTTCGATCTTCTCCTTGCCCGCCGTGGACCATCCCACCCTGGCGTTCCTGACCAACGGCACCAATGGCTGGCTGGCCTTCGAGGGCGGAAGCCCCTTGGATGGTACCGTGATCGAATTGATGGGGGTCACCACCGCGCCGGCGGCCAGCGATTTCATCACCTTCACGAACACGCCGCCGGTCCTGGCCGGTGTCGTCGATGCCAACCATCTCTCTCCCACCCTCGCCATCGCGACCAATCTCGACACCACCGTGACCGAGACGCTGTCGGCCAGCGATGTGGATAGCGGCGACGTGCTGACCTATACCCTGACCGGTGGCAATTCGCTGCCGGCGCATGGCACCGCCACCGTGGTCAACGGGATATTGTCCTACACGCCGAATGCCGGTTATTCGGGCTCGGACAGTGTCGGCGTCACCGTCAGCGACGGGAACGGCGGCACCGACAGCAAGACCTTCACCATCGCCGTGTCGGCGACGGCCCCCGCGACCACGATCCTCGGCGTTACCGAGGCGACCGGGGTGCTGGCCAGCACGGGCTCCAGCGTTGCGGCTTCGGCCAAGATCGCGGCCTCGGCATTCGCCAACCATCAACTCAGCGTCGAATTCGACGTCAATGTGCCGCTTGGTCTCGCGGCCTCGGCGCATTCGCTGCTGAGCCTGCGCAACAGCGACGGAACCCCGCTGCTGGATGCCAGGATCGATGCCGGCGGCCATCTCGCCCTGGGCGTCAACAACACGGGAACAGGCACCATCGCCCTCGGCGCCGGAACCTGGCACCATATCGCCATCACCTTCGACGGGACGCACGCCAACATCTATCTCGACGGCAACACCACTCCGGCCGAGACGGTCAACGTCTCGCAAGGCCTGCTGTCCACTCTCGACACGCTGACCCTCGGCTCGGCCGGGGGCATGTTCGACAACCTCAAGCTGTGGGACGCGGTGCTGTCGTCGGCTCAGATCGCCGATACCCATGGTCTGGGCACCACCTTGACCGCCAATCTGGTCGGGCAGTGGACTTTCAACGACACCACCGCCGGGACGGTGGCGAATCTGGCCGGCGACGGTGCCTCGGACATGGTGCTGGGCGGCTCGGCCTATCTCGCCCAGCCGCCGGTGCGCGGCGCCCATTTCGACGCCACCCATTCCGTCGCCATCAGCAACGTCGCCACCGGCAGCAATTCCGTCACCTACGCGGCGTGGTTCCGCACCACCGGAACGGGGAGCGAGGACATCCTGGCGATCGGCGATCCCGCCGCCACCAACGGCGCGATTTATCTGAACGTCTCCGGTGGACATGTGGGCCTGGCGATTCACCGTGGCAGCGACGTCAACGACGTGATGTCGAACGCCACCGTCAATGACGGCTTGTGGCACCACGTGGCGGTGACGGTGGCGGATGGTGTGGCGACGGTCTATGTGGATGGCGTGTACGACAGCGACAACCCGGAGATCATCAACGGCAATCTCAACATCACCACCGGCACCGGGGTGATCGGCCAGAGTCTGACCGGAACGGACCACTTCACCGGCGACATCGCCGATGTGCAGGTGTGGAATACCGCCCTGACGGCCGACACCATCCCCGAGGTGATGAACGGCCCGGTCTCCGGCCACGACGCCAATCTGGTCGGCTATTGGACGTTGGACGAGGGCTCCGGCACCGTGGCCCACGATTTGACCGGCGCTCATGACGGCACCTATTCGGCCGGCGCCAGTTGGACCACCGGCAACCATGCCGATATCGTCCACACCGCGCCCCAGGGCTCGGCGCTGACCTTCTCCGGCAGCGGCCAATACGCCAATGCCGGCAACATCTTCAACGTCGGCACCGGCGACTTCACCATGGAAGCCTGGGTCAACCCCAGCACCCTCGGCAAAAACCAGATGATCATCGCCAAGGATACCGGCGATGCCACCAGCGATCCGGTGATGTCGCTGTACCTTGACAGCAACGGACTCCCGGTGTTCCACAGCCAGGGGTTCAACCTGGCCGGCACCACCCCGCTGACGGTGGGGGACTGGGCCCATCTGGCCATCAGCCGCTCGGGCGACCAGTACACCCTTTACGTCAACGGCGTGCCGGAGCAGACCATGACCGGCCCGGTGTCGGATCTCAGCAATTCCTACGACCTGCTGATCGGCGCCCGGACCCTTACCGGCGGCATCGACACCAACACCGTCTTCCACGGCCAGATCGCCGACGTCGCCCTGCTGGCCACCGGTTTAGGGCCGGACGAGGTCGCCGCCTCCATGAGTCTGCAGCCGTCGTCCGCCACCCCCGGAGTGGTGGCGGCGTGGACGGGGACCGGAACCGGAACGACTGACGCCTCCGGTAACGGCCATGACCTGACCCTGACCGGGGCGACGGTCTCGGCCGGCTCGCCGCCGGTCTACGACCATCTGGTCGACGTCACCCAGGGCATGCCCTATCACGGCACCCTGGTGGCCACCGATACCAGCGGCGCCACCCTCACCTACGGCCTCCAGACCGGGTCGAGCCACGGCACGGTGAGCGTCGCCGCCGACGGCAGTTTCGCCTATACGCCGGCGACCACCTATGTGGGTGTCGACAGCTTCGTTCTGACGGTCAACAACGGCAGCCATATTTTCTCCCAGACGGTGGCGGTGGACGTGCACAGCCCCATCGACGTCCTGGGCGCCCGCCAGAATTCCGGCGCGCTGTCGTTCAACGGCAGCCAATACGCCGACGCTGGCAATGCCGGCGCCCTGGCGACGTTGGGCAGCGGTGATTTCACCATGGAGACGTGGATCAACCTGGCCGATGTGACGACCGAACAGGTTCTGTTGGGCAAGGAACAGCATTATTCCGGCAGCGATCCCCAGATGCGGCTGGGAGTCGTAGACGGCCACCTGTTCTTCATGGGGCAGGATTCCTCCGGCAACGGCTTCTGGGACGACGGCTACGCGCTGCAAAGCGCCCAAGCCCTGACCGTAGGGCAGTGGACCCATGTGGCGGTTACCCGTCATGGCGACGAGTTCACGCTGTATATCGACGGCAAGGCGGACACCACCACGACCCTTGCCATGACCAGCATGGCAACGTCATCGGATCTGCTGATCGGCGAAACCATCGTCGATGGAAACCCTGACCATGGGGTCAAGGGCGAAGTTACCGATGTGCAGGTGTGGGACCATGCCCGCTCGGCCACCGAGATGGCGCAAAGCTACAATCAGGTCCTGTCCGGCGACCAGAGCGGCCTGATCGGCTATTGGAACGGCACCGGCCTCGCCGATCTGTCGGGCAACGGCCACGACCTGACCCTGCCGGACGGTTCGGCGGTCGTTCCGCCGGCGCACGCCCTGCATTTCGACGGCTCCACCTCGATCGCCAGCCAGGCCAATCTGGACCTGGGCAGCCATACCGTCGAGGCCTGGATCAGGACCTCGGATGCGGCCGGCGGCTGGGACGGCGGCATTTTCTCCACCAAAGGCAACGACCCCACCGCCCAATGGGTCCAGATGTCCGTGTATGACGGCAAGCTGGAGGCCGAAGTGAAGTCCACCAGCGCCAGCGCCACCGCCGGCTTCGCGTACGGTAAATCCTATCTGGGCTCCACCAATATCGCCGATGGTCTGTGGCACAACGTCGCCTATAGCGTCGATATCGCCAACAATAGCCTGACGCTTTATGTCGATGGCGTGCAGGAGAGTACAACCACGTTTGGTGGGTGGGATGGGGACATCTCCGGCCTCAGCGTGAGCGCCCTGGCCCAGATCGGCACCATGCGGGACGATTACGCCAAGTTCACCGGCGACATCGCCGATGTGCAGGTGTGGGACGGGGCGCTGAGCGCCGACCAGATCCAGCAGAACATGAATACCGAGCCCACCGGCTCCGAGACCGGCCTGCTGGCCAACTGGCGGCTGGACGATGCCAGCGGCGCGACCACCCTGGTCGATGCCCACAACAATCTCATCCCTCTGGTCGTCCCGCCCGAAACCCATGACGGCACCGTCACCGGAAGCCTGACCTCGGTCGCCACCGGCCTGACAGCCGACGAACCGCAGACCGGGCTGCATTTCAACGGCTCGTCCTATGTCACCAGTTCGAACGCCATCAACCTTGCCAGTCACAGCGTTGACGCCTGGGTGCACATCGCCCCTGGAACCCCGTCCTGGGTCGGCATTTTCTCGACCGAGACCAATTCCAACAATAACCAGCCGTGGATCCAGATGGTGGTGTCCGACGGCAAGCTGCATGTCCAGGCGGTCTCGACCGCCTACGGCGACGGCACATCCACGGTGAAGGATTACGAGGGCGACGCTATCATCGCCGACGGCGCCTGGCACAACGTCGCCTATACCCTGGACACCGCCAGCGACACCTTGAAGCTTTACGTCGACGGTGTCCTACAGACCATCACCGCCAACGCCGACGGCTCGCTGACCGACTTCGACGTGAACACGCCGGTAAGGATCGGCAACAACCGCGACGGCAACGGCGCCTTGAGCAATGGCAACATCGCCGACGTGACGGTGTGGGACTCCGCGCTGAGCGCCACTCAGATCCATCAGGTCATGACCACCGAGCCGACCGGCGACGAGGTCGGCCTGGTGGCCAACTGGCGCCTCGACGAGGCCAGCAACGCCACCACGGTCGTCGATTCCCATACCGCCAGTTCCCTGACCTCGGTCGAGACCTCGGCGCCGATCTACGACCAGAGCTTCACCGCCGAGTACGGCGGCGTGCCCTATCACGGCGATCTGGCGGGGACCTCGTCCGTCAACGGCGCGACCCTGTCCTGGCAGCCCGAGGGCGGCAGCGTGGGCACGCCGATGGACACCGCGCACGGCAGCGTGACGATCAATGCCGATGGCAGCTTCACCTACACCCCCGCCTCCAACTGGCACGGCGTCGATTCCTTCACCGTGCAGGCCACCGGCAGCGACGGAACCAGTGTGGAAAAGGTCATCGCCATCGACGTGCCGAGTCCGGTGGACCCCATCGGCGTCGCCGCGGCGGGCGGGTCGTTGCAGTTCAACGGCAGCCAGCTTGCCTCCAACAGCTCCATCCTCCTCAGCAGCCAGTCGTTCAGCTTCGAGTTCTGGGCCAATCAGGCCGAACCAAGCGCCACTCAGACGCTGCTGGCGCAGACGGGCGCCTTCTCGGTGACCCTCGACAACGACCACATCCTCCACTTCGCCATGGAGGGGGGCGGAGAGATTACCGTCAACGGCGTCCAGGTCGGTCAGTGGACCCATTGGGCCGGCAGCTACGATGCCGCCACCCACACCATGAACCTGTACGAGGACGGCCAGTTAGTGGGAACGGCGACCGGCCCCTCCAGCTTCACCGGGACCGGTTCGCTGGTGGTGGGGAACGACGTCAGCGGCGGCACCAACGGCTTCATCGGCCAGATGGACGAGGTGCGGTTGTTCAATACCGCGCTGTCCGCCGCCGACGTCGCCAGCGACCAGTTGACCAAAACGCCGGCCAACACCGACGCTTTGATCGCCGACTGGACCATGGACAAGGTGCTGAACACCACCCATCCCTATGTGGCGGATTCGTCGGCGGCCGGCCACGACCTGACCCTGGGGGCGGGAAGCGGCTACGACGCGACCGTGCCGCTCTACGTCAACACCGCCGGCCAGGCGCTGGCGTTCGACGGTGCCGCCGACCATGTCAGCTTCACCAATGCGACGTTGGCCGCCCATCCTCTTACGGCGATCACGATCGAGGGATGGATTCGGACCAGCGGTGCCGACGGGACCATCATGGTTATCGGCGACACCACCGGTAGCGGGAGCGGTATTACCGTCGATGTCAATGGAGGCCATCTTGGCTTCACGGTCGGGAATGGTTCCGAGGTCGGCTCCGGCATCTCCGTCGATGACGGGGTGTGGCACTATGTGGCGTTGACGCTGAGCGGCGGCACCGCCAACCTCTATCTGGACGGGAACTCAATCCCGGTCGCCACTGTCAGCGGCCAGGCCTCGCTGAGCATCAGCAACGGCAGCGGTAGTTTCGGCGGCGGCTTCGGCGGCGACATGTCCGACCTGCGGGTGTGGGACTATGCCCGAACCGGTAGCGAAATCGCGTCCAATATGGACCACCGTCTGACCGGTCAGGAAGCCGGGCTGGTGGACAATTGGCGGCTGGACGACGTGTATTCCCTTGAGGGACGGTACGCTCCCGATACCACCGGCAACGCGGAGGGCGCCGTGTCCGGCGCGACCACGACCGACGTCAAGCCGACGGTCTACAGCGACACCACCATGACCCGCGAGGACACCACCACCCGTGGCAGCCTGGCCATCGTCGACACCGACAATCCATCTGCCACCTTCACCACCACCCTGACCCAGCAGGCGGCGCACGGCACCGTCACCCTGGACGACGCGCTCGGCTACAGCTACACCCCCGATGCCCACTATTTCGGCAGCGACAGCTTCGTGGTCGCCATCGACGACGGCAGAGGCGGGTCGCTCACCTACGAAACCGTCGGCGTGCAGGTCAAGGAGACCCACGAGGCGCCGCAGGTCAGCGGGGCAGGGGACTTCACCACCGATACGTCCGGGCTCCATGTCCTGGGGCTGTCGGTGGCCGATCCCATCGGCGAACTAGGGTTCCAGAAATACCAGGTCACCCTGAGTGACAGCCATGGCCTCATCACCCTGAATACAACCGGCGGCCTGACCTTCGGAACGAACGGCGTCAACGGCACGAATTCGGTGATCGTCACCGGAACGCTGGACCGCATCAACGCGGCGCTGGCGACCGCCACCTATGTCGCCGGCCCGTCATTTACGACCGACACTCTCAACCTGACGGTGGTGGACATCTCGGCCGACAGCGCCGGCGATTCGTTGGTCACCAGTTCGGCCATGGCGGTCACGGTGGCTGACCGGGCTCCCACCATCACCTCGTCGGGACTTCTTCGCATCCCCGGGGGCGGCGGGACCGGAAGCAGCACCTTCCACGCCACCGATCCCGAGGGGGAGACCCTGACCTACTTCGGTACCGTCGCCGTTGCCGGGCAGGGGCCCAGTCACGGGACGCTCACGCTGACCAATTCCAGCACCGGCGCCTACACCTATACCGCTAATTCCGGCTATTTCGGCAGCGACAGCTTCACCTGGAGCGTTGCCGACACCGCCGGGAACATCACCCAGCAGACGGAACGGGTCGAGATCTATAGTCAGGCGGAGGTCACCGTCGCCGTCGATTCTGACTTTGCCGGCATCACCAATCCTGCCTACGCGCTGGCGAAATTGAGCGGGGCCACGATCACCCATTCAAGCGGCGATCTCGTTCTCGGCGGTCTCGAGCTTATGTCTACCTTGTCTGTGGCCTCGTCCATGACCGTAACCAACGGCACCACTCTTACCCTCGACGTGGGCGGAACGGTTGGGGCGAACTCCCTGTTGGACATGGCCAACGGCACTGTGTTGCTGGGGGCTAACGCCCTTCTGAAGTCCGGAGGCCTCGTGGCCATGACCGGTGGCGGAACCCTGACCGGTTCCGGCACATTGCAACAGACCGGCGGCAACTTGACGCTGAGCGGTATCGGCAACGATATCGGGGTGGCGTTCCAGAATGCCGCCGCAACCTTGCTGCTGGTCACCGCAGTCAATGGCGGCTCGGCGGCGGAGTTCAATCACGGCTTCGACAATCTGGGCGCCATTCAACTGGATTCCGCCGCCGGGTCGAACGCCACCTATGCCTCCGCTCTGACCATCGACGGCACCTTGATCAATGACGGCAGTCTGACCTCGACGGGAACGTTGGGATCGGGGGGGCACCACAGCCTGACCGCCGCCGCCTTCGACAATGACGGGGCGGTCCAGGTCGGCCACGATCTCTGGATCACCACCGACACCTTCCTGAACCAGGGCTCGCTGATCCTCTCCGGCGCGACCTTGACCGTTCAGGACGACACGTCCCACACCAACAGCACCCATGCCGCCTTCACCAGCACCGGGGTCATCAGCGGCAGTGGCTTGATCAGCGACCAGGATGCCGCCTTCGTCAACCACGGCTATATCACTCCCGGCAACAACGCCGCGTTCGGCACCCTGCATGTGAGCGGCGACATGGTTCTGGCCAGCGATTCCCATGTGGTCCTGGATGTGTCTCAGGGGGGCAGCTTCGGTGCCAACGACCTGCTGTGGGACAGCGGCACCCTGACCCTGGGCGGCGACCTCGTCGTGAACGACCACGGGGTTCACAGCACATCCGCCACGCTGCTGGAGTGGGCGACGGTCAGCGGCGAGTTCAACTCCATCCACGGGTTGGACGACAGCGCCAACGCCTGGTTGCTGGACCCGGTGTTCAGTGCCGGCAGCCTGACCGTCACCGGCCATGGCGCCACCGTCCTCGGCGCCAACAGCCTGTTCTCCGACACCAGCGGTGCCAACAATTACGTCATCGGCGACAAGAGTGGCGGCGACGAGGTCCATCTGGGCGGCGGCGCCGACGTCTTCGTCGGCCATGGCGGCGGCAACACGGTGGGAGTCAGCGACACCGCCTTCCACTTCCTCGATGGCGGCACCGCCGGCAACAACGAATTGGTGTGGGAGGGCGCCGCCAGCAGCGTTCTCGACTTCACCAAGCTGCAAACCAACGCGGTGCAGAATTTCGACGTGTTGAAGCTGGGGACCAACGGCGCCAACACGACGGTGCTGGATCTGTCCCACCTCACCTCCATGACCAACGGCACCAACGCGGTGACCGGAACCACCCACAGTCTGGTGGTGATCGGCAGCGATCAGAACACCAGCACGGTCAGCTTCGCCGATGCCGGCTGGCATGTGGACGGTCAGGCGGCCCTGACGGTCAACGGCCATCAGGACAGCTACACCCAGTACAGCAATGGCGACGTCCATGTGCTGGTGGACAGCCATACCCATGTGGCATGACGGTGTCGGCGGTCGATAATGGGCAGATATTCCACCTGATTTCGGACCGTTGCTTTTTGGCAAACGGTCGCAATCTTTGGCGTTTTAGCAGTGGTCATCGTGCGGAATCACGGTTGCCTGCACAATGCGCAGTCAGTTACAAAGTCTGTGCACATGAAAGCAGCACGCTGTCAGGGCGGATGTGGCTTTTCGGTTGGAAATGCAAGGCGTCGTTCGTGGCATGTGCATTGCAACACGATGACCGGTTTTGGTCGTTCCGTGAGGGAGCTAGTGATGGTTGGACTTAATCTTCGGTGCCGCAGCCTGATTACGGGCGCGATTTTCTCGGCTGTTGTCGGTGTGGCGGCCACGCCCGCTCGCGCTGACATGTCGCTTTACGACAATGATGGCTTGAAGATTGATGGCGCCTTCACGGGTGGCATCACCGGTTTCGTCTCTCCCGGCGCGCAATTCGGCGCGGGGTCGTGGACCAACAACAACGGCGTGACCGGTCGCCGCATTTCCGGTCACCCGGCCTGGACCGAATGGTTCCTGATGCCGGAACTGAAGGCCTCGCTGGACACCGAAAATCTCGGCTCGTTCTATGGCGACGTCAGCGGCCAGCTCTCCGCCACCGGCGGCGACGGCGACCCCAGCCTGACCTCCACCACCTATGGCCGCCCGTTTTACGCCGCGCTCGAGAACCTCTATGTGGGTTGGAAGTCGGCCAAGCTGATCGACGGCCTGGACGAGAACGCCCTCGACCTGTCCGCCGGTCGCCAGAGCTTCCGCGTCGCCGACGGCTTCCTGATCAGCAACGGCGTGAACAACCAGGGCCAGCGCGGCATGTTCTGGACCCAGTCGCGCACCGCCTTCGCCCAGACCGGCTTGGTGAAGGCCGCCACCGGTCCGGTTCGCGCCGACGTGTTCTACCTGAAGAACGAGTCCGACAACGGCCTGATGCCGGCGGGTTTGATCGACAATGCCAAGACCAAGGTCCTGGGCGGCAATGTGGAATGGTTCGAGACCGTGGCGGCCGAAGAAGGCAAGCCGGCCAAGGACGGCGCCGCCAACTTCGCTGATCGCAAGTGGTATGCCGGTCTGACCTTCTTCAACGTGATCGATGCCAATAGCGGCGGCAATCTCAGCTTCAACACCCCCGCCAACAACAACACCGTCACCAACACGCTGACCTCCAATCGCGATGGCATGAACGTGTTCTCCGCCCATGTGGGTGGCAACGTCCTGCCGGTGCTGCCGGACTTCTCGCTGTTCGGCAACGTCGTTTACGAGCGCAACAGCACCGCCAACCACAAGGTCAACGCCAACGCCTGGTATCTCGAGCCCGGCTACCAGTTGTCCGACGTGGCGTGGACCCCCAAGCTGTCCTACCGCTATGCTCATTTCAGCGGCGACAACAACCCCAACGACAGCACCAAGAAGGCCTATGATCCCTTCTTCTACAACGCCATCACCCGTGGTTTCGGCACCTGGTTCATCGGCGAGATCGTCGGCAACTACGTCATCTCCAACAGCAACGTGAACATCAATCAGCTGGTGTTCTCGATCAATCCGCGCGATGACCTCAAGCTGAGCGCTCTGGCCTACACCTATAATTACGCGGCCAAGCTGCAGAATACCGGTGTCACCTCCGACAATCTGGCCCGCGAAATCGACTTCACCGCCGAGTGGACCATCAGCGACAACCTGTCGCTGTCGGCCGCCTTCGCCGCCGCTCGCGCCGGCACCGGCTATCGCCAGTACCTGAGCAACAACGCCAATGGCGGCAATGGCTTCAATGTCCAGGACCGCACTTGGCTGCTGGGCGAGACCTCGCTGGTCGTGAAGTTCTAACCAGTCTGGTGTTTCCTTTCCCCCCGGCACTCTCCGTGATGGAGGGTGCCGGGGTTATTATTTTGGGGTAGGGTATAGACAGCCGGAAGTATTGGGCCTACTTTTGACTTAGTGCATTCGGAGAAGAGGTGGCGCGGTGGCCTTGGAACAGAACACCGGCAGTCTAGGTGCTCGGTCTTGGCAGCGGCAGAACTGCGGAACCGAAGGCGTCTTTGTTACCACCGAGTTCGAAACGCGCGCTTTCATGGTCGACGCGTCGCGCGGCGGCTTCAAACTGCGCTTCGAGAAGGGGGAGGGCGCCATGGCGGTGCTGTTGCCGCTTCCCCGCGACATCCAGGTCACCAATGTCAAAGGGTCGGTCTTCGTCGCCACGGTGATGTGGGCCAAGGACGGCCTCGCGGGTTGTCGCTTCTATCAGCACATCTCCCTGGACGACGTCGTCAGTCTGATGACCGCCAAGTTCAAGATCCAGCTATCGCGGGTCTGACCTATCCGGTCTTCTCCAGATGCTTGACCATATGCTTGTAGGCCAAGGCTTCGTCCTGGATATGGTGGTAGAGCCCGGTATCGACGAGGCGATAAATCTCCAGGCAGGCCTGCTGCGCCTGCTTCAGCGTCTTGAGCTTCGGCACCAGCTTCTTGCACAACTCCACATAGGAGAGCAGGAACGCCGCGTGGGTGGCCTGGTGCTTGGTCCCTTCCTCGCCTCGGGGCGTCAGGAAGGTGTCTTCCGCGACGAACGCCGCCTTCATGGCGGTATAGATGGCCCCGGTTCGCTCGGCCACCAGCTTCGGATTGAGGCTGGGGGCATCGAGAATCTGAAAGAAGTCGGCCATGGCTTCCAACAAGACGCGGCGCCCATGATCGACGCTCTCGATACCGGTCTCCAAGGACATGTTCCAACGAAACATGGCGGCTCCTTTGCCGAGCCCTCACCCAACCCTATGATGAGAGATAGTCATGGGGAGACCTCAGGTCAAATGCCGGAAGGCATTTGTCACGAAACGGCGATTCCTGTTACCTGACGCGATAGTTTCATACCGAAATAACGCCAACCTATTGATTTCTCTTTATGACGAAAAATCACGACACGGCTAATGTTTCATACTGGAGCCGCTGGATCACCGGCCCCGGCGGTTCTCCGTGACGCGATAGTGTCATACCAATCACAAGGCCAATCCGGTCCATCACTCCACAGATCCTTCCAGCCAAAGGCCCCCTTCCAAAGCAGCTCACACAACCGATAAACAGCACACAAAAGGGGCAATGTCCTAATGCATTGCGCTCATTTAATTGCTATCGTCCAGCTCAATTTGACTATTACATATGGCAAAGCGGACGAGACATCATGATACAGAAGGGGCGATACGCATCCATGGCTGGCCAGCTTGCGCTGGCCGCCACTAAAATTATCGCGGCCCCGATGGTCGTCGTTCATTCAGCACTCGCCTTCCGAAATAGCTTCATGTGGCTCTCGGCGGTCTTCTCGATCGTCACTTTCGTGACAACCTACAATGGAATCATATTCCTGCTTGGCGCCAAGCCGGGCATCGAGCTATATGGATTTCACTTGAACATTTCGACAGCGGCAGCAGCCTCACTCGAGGCGATATTATTGTTATCCGCCTGGAAGTTTGGAAAATCAAAATCAAACAAGGAAAGCGTGTCCATTGCGCCACTGCTCATACTATACATCATCACTGCAACAACTTCTGTAATATTTTCCGCGACTTTTATTTTTACTGAAGTGTATGAGGGGCGTGATGGAAAGGTCGGCGATCGTGTGAGCATTTTGGAGAGTTTTCTCTCTCCATCCCTGAACCGGCTCGTCGAGCAATATCGTGTAGCCCATCAACTGGCGAGAACACACACCTTCAACCATGGCGAGAACATCCCATCTGCCAGCGACTCTATTCATGCCGGTTATGAGGAAGTTATCCTCGCAGTCAGAGGCCCGGCCAACGAATTCATCAAGAAGATGCAGAACAAGCCTTCGGCCAAGGCGCAAGAAAAAGCCATCCGAGTGGAGGATGTGCTAACGAACATTAATAACACCATCAGCCGTGTCGACGCTCGCCTTAGGGTTGTAGCGACCGGTGATTTCAACAACGTGACATCAAAATCAACTACCACCTTGTGCAAGGAATTGAAGATCGAGATCAGCCGAATAGACAAATTGACCGGACAACAATACGCACAGACATTGTTTTCTGATGAGTGGAAGAAGAAAGTTTATTGCGACCGCGATCCATTTTATCAATTGGGGCAAAATCCGTTCGCCTTCAACGTCGAGCAGTCCCGCATGTAAACTGTTGGCCACTCGGGCGAAGCCATCGAAGAAGTCGTTGCATTCGATGGGCTTGCCATAGAGTCGCCGCCGACAATTATCTTGGCCGGTTGAGCGACAACTATGATGGCCGGTATGATTGCCCGCTGGGGCCGGACGTAAGGAGGGGCGG
>NZ_CAINTR010000213.1 GCF_903853455.1 uncultured Magnetospirillum sp. | reverse complement strand
CCTCCTTACGTCCGGCCCCAGCGGGCAATCATACCGGCCATCATAGTTGTCGCTCAACCGGCCAAGATAATTGTCGGCGGCGAGATGCCGCTCTCGGTGCGGGCTCAGGACGTGCGCGAGGTGGTGTCCATGCCCCCCGAGGTGCAGCGCGAGATGCTGATCGTCATGCGCGACCATCTCATCGTGCTCGACACCATCTTGTCCGACATCGCCACCGAGCGCTATCGCGAGGCCGCCACCCTGGCGGAGGAGCGGCTGCGTGCCACTCCGTTCGATTCCGCCAAGGAAGCCGCCTTCGCCCCCTACATGACCGCCGAGTGGAAGGAGGCCGACGCCTCGCTGCGCCAGAGCGCCAAGGGCATGGCGACGGCGCTTCGCCGGCTCGACACCGAGCGCAGCTACGCCGCCTCGAAAGGGCTGGCCGCCTCGGTCAGCGACGTCACCGCGATCTGCGTCAGCTGCCATGCGCGCAATCGGCTCCGCTAGCGGGGGATTTTGTTGACAAGCGGAGGGAAGTTGGACTTCCTAAGGTCCCCGGCCGCGACGCCGCCGGGCGGTGCTGCATGAGCGATTGAATGACCCAAAACCGCGTTATCATCTTCGACACCACGCTCCGCGACGGCGAACAGTCGCCGGGTGCCTCCATGAACCTGGACGAGAAGGTCCGCATCGCCCTGGTGCTGGAGGAGATGGGCGTCGATGTCATCGAGGCCGGCTTCCCCATCGCGTCGAACGGCGATTTCGAGGCGGTGGAGGCGGTGGCCAAGGCGGTCAGGGGCTCGACCATCTGCGGTCTGGCGCGGGCCACCAAGGGCGATATCGAGCGCTGCGCCGAGGCGATCAAGCCGGCCGCTTCGGGGCGCATCCACACCTTCCTGTCCACCAGCCCGCTGCATATGAAGTACAAGCTTCAGATGGAGCCGGACGCGGTGCTGGCCAAGGTCGCCGAGTCGGTGGCCTATGCCCGCAAGTTCACCGACGACGTGGAATGGTCGGCCGAGGACGGCTCGCGCACCGAACACGACTTCCTCTGTCGCTGCGTCGAGGCCGCCATCGCCGCCGGCGCCAGGACCATCAACATTCCCGACACGGTCGGCTACGCCGTGCCCGACGAATACGGCGCCCTGATCGCCATGCTGTTCAACCGGGTGCCCAATATCGACCAGGCCATCATCTCGGTCCATTGCCACAACGACTTAGGGCTTGCCGTGGCCAATTCCCTCGCCGCCGTCGCCAAGGGCGCCCGGCAGGTGGAATGCACCGTCAACGGCCTGGGCGAGCGCGCCGGCAACGCCGCCATGGAAGAGATCGTCATGGCGCTGCGCACCCGCGCCGACCATCTGCCCTACCAGACCGGCATCAAGACCGAGAACATCACCCGCGCCTCGCGGCTGGTCTCGACCATCACCGGCTTCGTGGTCCAGCCCAACAAGGCCATCGTCGGCAAGAACGCCTTCGCCCACGAATCCGGCATCCATCAGGACGGCGTGCTGAAGCATGCCCAGACCTACGAGATCATGACCCCGGAATCGGTGGGGCTCAACCGCTCGCATCTGGTGATGGGCAAGCATTCCGGCCGCGCCGCCTTCAAGGCCAAGCTGAAGGACCTGGGCTACGAGCTGGGCGACAACGCCGTCGAGGACGCCTTCACCCGCTTCAAGGATCTGGCCGACCGCAAGAAGGACGTGTTCGACGAGGACATCGTCGCCCTGGTGGACGATTCGGTGGTGCGCGGTAACGACCGCCTCAAGCTGGTGTCGCTGGAGGTGCTGTGCGGCACCAAGCACCAGCCCCCCTCGGCGGTGCTGGAACTGTCGGTCGACGGTGAGGTCAAGGCGGTCCGCGCCACCGGCGACGGCCCGGTGGACGCCACCTTCAACGCCATCAAGGCGCTGTTTCCCCACGACGTCCGCCTCCAGCTCTATCAGGTCAGCGCCGTGACGCAAGGAACGGACGCCCAGGCGGAGGTGACGGTACGGCTCGAGGAAGATGGCAAGACGGTCATCGGTCAAGGGGCCGAAACCGATACTTTAGTCGCGTCGGCGCGGGCCTATGTCAACGCGTTGAACAAACTTTTGGTGAAGCGGCAAAAAACCGCACCGGGCGCGCTCACGGCGTGATATAGCACCGGTCACCTGGATTCCGTATTGGAGCATGGACGCCGCTCCGGCCGAGCCTGCGGCGCCAACCAGACAGACGACATCGGATGTTGAGCGAGGGATTATGTTTTCGAAGCTGACGGGGTGGATGTCCGCCGATATGGCGATCGATCTGGGAACCGCCAATACGCTGGTTTACGTCAAGGGCCGCGGCATCGTCCTCAATGAACCGTCGGTGGTCGCCATCGCCGAGGAAAAGGGCAAGAAGAAAGTCCTGGCCGTCGGCGACGAAGCCAAGATGATGCTGGGCCGCACGCCCGGCTACATCCAGGCCATCCGGCCGCTGCGCGACGGCGTCATCGCCGACTTCGAAGTGGCCGAGGAGATGATCAAGCACTTCATCCGCAAGGTCCACAACCGCCGCAGCTTCGCCAGCCCGCTGGTCATCGTCTGCGTGCCCTCCGGCTCTACCGCGGTCGAACGCCGCGCCATCCAGGAATCGGCCGAAAGCGCCGGCGCCCGCCGGGTGTTTCTGATCGAGGAGCCCATGGCGGCCGCCATCGGCGCCGGCCTGCCGGTCACCGAGCCCACCGGCTCAATGGTGGTCGACATCGGCGGCGGCACCACCGAGGTGGCGGTCCTGTCGCTGGGCGGCATCGTTTATTCCCGCAGCGTGCGCGTCGGCGGCGACAAGATGGACGAAGCCATCATCGCCTATATCCGCCGCAACCATAACCTGCTGGTGGGCGAGGGTTCGGCCGAGCGCATCAAGAAGGAAATCGGCTCCGCCTGCCCGCCCGAGGATGGCGAGGGCCGCACCATGGAGATCAAGGGCCGCGACCTGATGAACGGCGTGCCCAAGGAACTGATCATCTCCGAGCGCCAGATCGCCGAAAGCCTGGCCGAGCCGGTCGGCGCCATCATCGAGGCGGTCAAGGTCGCCCTGGAGCATACCGCCCCCGAACTGGCCGCCGACATCGTCGACAAGGGCATCGTGCTCACCGGCGGCGGCGCCCTGCTGTCCAACCTGGACTACGTGCTGCGTCACGCCACTGGCCTGCCGGTGTCCATCGCCGACGACCCGCTGTCCTGCGTCGCCCTGGGGACCGGCCGCGCCCTGGAAGAAATGCCCAAGCTGAAGAACGTGCTGACCAGCATGTACTAGGAGACGGTGGGAGCGCGGACGTTTCGCCCGCGCTCCCTCGTACTAGGGCTAGAATCCCGTTCGCGGAATCAGAAACTGCGCTGGCAGTTCGCCACTAGATATAGTAGTGTCAACGGGATAATGCTTCCCCGCTCTCCGGGGCGGCATCCCGGAGTGGAGGGTCTCGGTGAAGCAGTCCAGTGCGGCAGGTCGGCTCGCCACGTTTCGGCTGCTCGCCCAACGTTTCGCCTTTCTGTCCCTGATCGTCGCTTCCGTCGCCCTGATGCTGCTCGGCAAGGCCGACATCGTGCTGATCGAGCATACCCGCGCCCTGGTGGCCGACGCCATGGCGCCCATGCTCGACGCCATGGCGCGGCCGGCCGCCACCGTCGCCCAGATCACCGACAACTTCCACGAACTGGCCAACATCCGCACCGAGAACGCCCGCCTGCGCGAGGAAAACGCCCGCCTGATGCATTGGCAGACGGTGGCGCGCCGGCTGGAATCCGAGAATTCGGTCCTGCACGAGAACCTCAACGTCATTCCCGACCCCGACCCCGCCTTCGTCACCGCCCGGGTGATCGGCGACATGGGCTCGGCCTTCGGCCATTCCATGCTGCTGGGCGCCGGCTCCAAGGACGGCGTGCGCAAGGGCCAGGCGGTGCTGTCGGGCGAGGTGCTGATCGGCCATATCGCCGAGGTGGGCCTGCGGTCGTCGCGGCTGCTGCTGATCACCGACATCAACGCCCGCACCCCGATCCTGGTGGAATCCACCCGGACCAAGGCCATCCTCACCGGCGACAACACGGCGCGGCCGCGGCTGAACTATGTGGCCGGCAGCCCCACCATCGCGGTGGGCGACCGGGTGGTGACCTCGGCCTCGGGCGGCGCCTTCCCGCCCGGCATTCCCATCGGCGCGGTCTCCTCGGTCAGTGACGGCATCGTCCGGGTCGAGCCGTTCATCCAGCGTCACCACCTGGAATTCGTCTCCGTCGTCGATTTCGGACTGGGCGGCATCCTGCCGTTCGAGCGGCCGCCGCCGCCGGAGCGCCGTCGTCGGGGGAAGGACGAGTGACAGCCTCCATCTGGGTGAAGATGGACACCTGGGTCCGCCACCTGATTCCCTTCGGCGTCACCCTGTTCCTGCTGCTGCTGACCGCCGTGCCGACCCATCTGCCGGGCTTTGCCGGCATCGCCCCCATGCTGCCGCTGATGGGGGTGTATTACTGGGCGATCTACCGGCCCGACCTGCTGCCAGCCTGGCTGGCCTTCGTCATTGGCCTGCTCTACGACATCGTCGGCGGCACGCCCTTGGGGGTGAACGCCTTGGTGATGCTGCTGGTGCAGGGCACCGCGGCGGGGCAGCGGAAGTTCTTTCTCGGCAAGTCCTTCGCCGTCACCTGGTGGGCGTTCGGATTGCTGACCGCCGGGGCGGTGGGCCTGGCTTGGCTGCTGGTGTCGTTCCTGATCGGCCGCGCCATCGAGCCCATGCCGGTGATCTTCGAGTATCTGATGACGCTGTGCTTCTTTCCGATCCTGACCTGGATGCTGGCCCGCACCCAGATGGCCTTCTTGAAGGACGTCTAGCCGAATGGCCGGCATGTATCACGACAACGACCGTTCCAAGATGTTCAGCCGCCGGGCCTTGATCCTGGCCGGCGGCAAGGCGACGTTGATCGGCGCCCTGGCGGCGCGCATGTACTATCTCCAGGTGATGGAGGCCGACAAATACACGGTGCTGGCCGAGGACAACCGCATCAGCACCCGCCTGCTGGCGCCGCCGCGCGGGCTGATCCTGGACCGCAACGGCATCGCCATGGCGGTCAACCAGCACAATTACCGGGTCATGCTGGTGGCCGAGCGCAGTCCCTCGCTGGACTACACCCTCGACGCCCTGGCCCGCATCATCGCCATCGGCGACGGCGAGCGGGCGCGCATCCACAAGGAAGCGCGGCGGCGGCGCAGTTTCGTGCCCATCAGCGTGCGCGAGAACCTGACCTGGGAGGAAGTCGCCCGGGTCGAGGTCAACGCCGCCGACCTGCCCGGCATCATCATCGACGTGGGCCAAAGCCGCCACTATCCGCTGGAAAGCCTGGGGGCTCACATTCTCGGCTATGTCTCGGCGGTGTCGGAGAACGAACTGACCGAGGACCCGCTGGAAGAGTTGCCGGGCTTCCGCATCGGCAAGGGCGGGGTGGAGCGCATCTACGACATGGCGCTGCGCGGCCGCCACGGCACCAGTTCGGTGGAGGTCAACGCGGTGGGCCGCGTCATCCGCGAGTTGGAGCGCAAGGAGGGCGAGCCCGGCGCCGACCTCAACCTGACCCTGGACGTCAAGTTGCAGGAATACGCCGCCCAGCGCCTGGGCGAGGAGAGCGCGGCGGTGGTGGTGATGGACATCCACACCGGCGACGTCATCGTCATGGCCTCGACGCCGTCCTTTGATCCCAATTCGTTCAATCGCGGCCTGACCGGCGACGAGTGGAAGGATCTCAGCACCAATCCGCGCTCGCCGCTGTCCAACAAGGCCATCGCCGGGCAGTTCGCGCCGGGTTCGACCTTCAAGCTGATGACGGCGCTGGCGGCGCTGGAGGGGCGCGACATCACCCCGGAAATGCGGGTGTTCTGCTCCGGCCACATGCAGCTGGGCAGCATCAAGTTCCATTGCTGGAAGAAGGAAGGCCACGGCGCCCAGGACCTGATCAGCGGCATCAAGAACTCCTGCGACGTCTACTTCTATGAAATCGCCCGGCGCACCGGCTACGAGAAGATCGCCGAGATGGCCAAGCGGTTCGGGTTGGGGGCGCCCACCGGCGTCGATCTGCCCAACGAACGGCCGGGGCTGATCCCCGACAAGGCCTGGAAGAAGAAGATCCTGAAGCAGGGCTGGTATCCCGGCGAGACCCTGGTCAACGCCATCGGCCAGGGCTACGTCACCGCCACGCCGATTCAACTGGCGACCATGGTGGCCCGCCTCGCCAATGGCGGCTTCGCCGTGGTTCCCCATGTGGCGCGGGACCAGATCGCCGACAAGACGGTGCGGCCGCGCAGCAATCCCGTCTGGCCCAACATGGAGGTGTCGCGCCAGTCACTGACCCTGGTGCGCCGGGGCATGTTCGCGGTCTCCAACGAGCCGGGGGGAACCGCCTACAAGGCCCGCATCACCCAGGAGGGGATGTGGCTGTCGGGCAAGACCGGCAGCGCCCAGGTGCGCCGCATCACCATGCGCGAGCGCGAGGGCGGCGTGAAGAAGAACGACCAGCTGCCGTGGAAGGAGCGCGACCACGCCCTGTTCGTCGCCTACGCCCCAGAGGAGAACCCGCGCTACTCCATCGCCGTGGTGGTGGAGCATGGCGGTGGCGGTTCGGTGGTGGCGGCCCCCATCGCCCGCGACATCCTGGTCGAGGTGCAAAAACGCGACCTGGCGCGGATCGCCGAGAACGCCCCCGGCGCGGCTCCCGATTTGCGGAGGTTCTGATGCTGCGCCCCATGCCCCGCATGCCGTCGCGGCTCAACCGCACCGAAATGTCGGTGCGCGACAAGATCTGGCAGATCAACTGGTCGCTGATCGCGGTGCTGTCGGCCATCGCCGGCATCGGTTTCGCCACGCTGTATTCGGCGGCGCAAGGCTCGCTGGAACCATGGGCGGCGAAGCAGATGGTCCGCTTCGCCATCGGCATCGGCATCATGATCTCGGTGGCCATGGTCGACCTGCGGTTCTGGCTGCGCAACGCCTATATCCTCTACGCCGTCGCCATGGTTCTGCTGGTGGCGGTGGAGGCCAAGGGCACGGTCGGCATGGGGGCGCAGCGCTGGATCGACATCGGCTTCATCCAGTTGCAGCCCTCCGAGATCATGAAGATCGCGCTGATCCTGTCGCTGTCGCGCTATTTCCACGGCGCCAGCTTTCAGGAGATCGGCCGGCCGCTGTTCCTGATCCCGCCGCTGATCATGGTGTTCGCTCCCGCCGCCCTGGTGTTGAAGCAGCCCGATCTCGGCACCGCCATGATGCTGGTGATGTCCTCGGGAGCGCTGTTCTTCATGGCGGGGGTGCGGCTGTGGAAGTTCGTCCTGGTGATCGCCGGCGGACTGGGAGCCGTCCCGGTCGCCTGGCAGTTCCTGCGCGAATACCAGAAGAAGCGGGTGCTGATCTTCCTCAACCCCGAGGATGACCCGCTGGGGGCCGGCTACCATATCACCCAGTCGAAGATCGCGCTCGGCTCGGGCGGCATGTTCGGCAAGGGCTATATGATGGGGACGCAAAGCCGGCTGAACTTCCTGCCGGAGAAGCAGACCGACTTCATATTCACCATGTTCGCCGAGGAGTGGGGCATGATGGGGGGGCTGGTGCTGCTGGGGCTCTACGCCCTGCTGCTGGCCTTCGGCTACGCCATCGCCATGCGCTGCCGCAGCCAGTTCGGCCGGCTGGTGGCCCATGGCATCACCACCACCTTCTTCCTGTATTTCTTCATCAACACCGCCATGGTGATGGGGCTGGTGCCGGTGGTCGGCGTGCCGCTGCCGCTGATTTCCTACGGCGGCACCGCCATGCTGTCCCTGCTGTTCGGCTGGGGGCTGGTGATGAGCGCCTACATCCACCGCGACGTCCCCATCTCGCGCCGGGGCATGAGCGACGATTAAAGGCCCTTGGGCCTGATGGTCAACCGCAGGTCAACGCCGACAGGCGCTCGCGCTGCTGGCCGCCTTCGTCGAAATTGTCCGGCCGCAGCCAATGTTCGAAACTGGCCCGGATCGCCGGCCATTCGCCGTCGATGATGGAGAAGCAGGCGGTGTCGCGGTTGCGGCCCTTGTTGACCGTCGTCTGACGAAAGACGCCCTCCAGCCGGAAGCCGAAGCGCTGGGCCGCCGTCCGGGATTTGGCGTTGAGGCTGTCGCAGCGCCATTCGCAGCGGCGATAGCCGAGCCCGTCGAACACCCCGCGCAGCATGAGATACATGCCCTCGGTGGCGGCGGGGGTCCGGCGCAGCGATGGCGCGAAGATGATGTGGCCCACGGCGATGGCGCCGGCCGCCTCCTCGATGCGGAGATAGCTGAGCAGCCCCAGGGCGACGCCGCTGGCCCGATCAACCACCGCGAAGAACAGCGGGTCGGCGCTGGCGGCGGCGGCGGCCAGCCAGGTGCGGAAATCGTCCTCCCGCTCGAACGGACCGTAATAGAGATAGGTCCAGGTCCGCCGCTCCTTGTCGGCGACGATGCCGGCGTAGAGCTGGGCGGCGTGACGCTCCAGGTCGAGGGGTTCGACCCGACAGAAACGCCCCTCCATCATCGTCCGCGACGGCCGAGGCCGCGCCGTCCACTCCGGCACGGGAATTCCGACCGGTTGCCCAAGATTGTTCAGCAGCTCACTCACCGTCTATCCCCCTTGCCCCAAACAAGACGGAAACGGATCAGACGTCGCGTTCGGGGTCGATGTCGAAGCGCCGCTTGCCGTATTTGCCGGTGAAGGTGGGACCGTCGTCGATCTCCACATGATTGCGGGTCACGGCGGTGGCCTGATGGATCAGGCGTTCCTGCAACTCCAGAAGATGCTGCCAATACGCCATCATCTGGTTGGAGGAGTTCATCCAGCCTTCGATCATGGAGCGTTGGAGGTCCAGCAGGTTCTTCAACGGGTCGGTCATTTTTGTTCTCCCGAAAGGTGGCTTCCGACCTCGGTGTCCCCCGGTCCGGCATCCGCCGTGGATGGGAGGCTTGGAGCCGACGAACCAAACCGGATGGATCTTCGGGAACTATGGTAGCTCAGCCGCAGGTTTCACACCACCACAAGCCTGTGCAATCCCGCTTTGCTCACATCGCCGCCAGGGCCGCTTCGCGATCAGGAAAAATCGCCAGGATCTTGGCGAAGCCGGACACGTCGAACACTTCGCGGATATGCGGCTTCATGCCGCACAGGGCGAATTTGCGGGTGCCGCGCGTCATCTTGGCGCCAACCAGAACCACGCGCAGGCCAGCGCTGGAAATATAGTTCAACTCGCTGAAATCGATGACGATCTTGGGCGCGGCGGTATTGACGACAGCGAGAACCTTGGCCTCGAACGCCTTCGCCGTGGAACTGTCCACGCGGGCCAAGGGCACCAGGATGGTGGCCTCGCCGATGGTTTCTTGACGGATTTCCATGGGCTCTAGGTCTCCTGTTCTCCGATGGTCTTGCGGAGGGTCGTTTTGTTGCGGCCGGCGTCATGCCGGTATTCGGTGCCGTCCATGAATTCCTTGACCAGGAACACGCCCAACCCGCCGATGGGGCGGTCGTCCACGTCAAGGTCCAGGTCGGGTTCGGGAGCCTGGACGAAGGGGTCGTATTCCTTGGCGTCGTCAACGATCACCGTAACCAATTCGCAGCCGTCGTAGCTGAAACTCACCTCGATGTCATGGGGTGTCTCGTCGTCATATCCGTAAGATATGATGTTGGTGATCAACTCGTCCAAGCAGACATTAAGGTTGAAGGCCAGCTTCTCCGGCAGCCCGTGCTTTTCCACGAACCCATCGACCAGGGTGGCCAGACGGTCGAGTTCCGCCACGTCGTTGGTGATACTGACATCGAGGCGGTCCGGCTCGGCCAGGGGCGTCGGCTTGGGCGGGGGCGGTGGTGGGACGGGCTTCTTGGTCAGGACCGGACGGATCACGCCTTTGAGCACCGGCACCGGCGGGACGGGAGCCGGACGATCCTCCGCCTCCTTCGGCTCGGGCGACGGCGTGCTGGATTCCATTTCGGGCGCTCCGTGGAAACCGGTCAGCATCAGGCGACGCTGCGGTTCGATCAGGCCGTCTCCCGCCATGGAAGCCTGATCGAAGCGCAAGGTCAACATCGTGATGTCGTCGAATTGCGGCGCGAGGCCGACAAAGGCCTCCACCGACCGCAAGACCTGGGCGATCACCGCCTCGGGCTGGGGGTCGGCGACGGCGGCGAGCTCGGCGATCAGGCGGGGCTCGTCATACAGCGCATCGTCGCAATCCTGGGCCTCGGTGACGCCGTCGGTGTAGAGGTGGACCACGTCGCCGGCTTGCAGGACAAAGCTGCCGGTTTCGTATTCCAGATCCTCCATCACCCCCAACGCCACCCCGGACACGTCGCGGATGGCCTCGACCTTGCCGCCGCCGCGCAAGATCAGGGGCGGCGGATGGCCGGCGTTGCAAAAGGCGACCTCGCCCGAACGGGTGTCGAGTACGCCGTAGAAGCAGGTGGCGAACAGGGTCTGCGGATTGTCACGCGACAGCATGGTGTTGACGAAGGCCAGGCACTCGCCCGGCGTGGCCGCCAGCGGGGCCACCGCCTTGACCAGACTGCGGGTGATGGCGATGAACATGGCCGCCGGCACGCCCTTGCCGGAGGCGTCGCCGATGACGAAGCCGAGATGGTGGTGGTCGATCAGGAAGAAGTCGTAGAAATCACCCCCCACCTCCTTGGCCGGAACCATGGAAGCGTGAACCTGGAATTCGTTGCGGTCGGGGAAGGGCGGGAAGACCCGCGGCAGCGAACTCAGCTGAAGTTCGCGGGCGAAGTCCAGCTCCTGGCGCAACACCGCCAACTGGTCGCGGGTGCGCAGGGCTTCGCGCAGGATCTCCACGTCGCGGGTTCGTTCGGCGATCAGGGCTTCCAGGCGCTCGTGCTGCTCGCGGATGCGCGACGACATGGTCTCGAACGCCACCGCCAGCACTTCCAGCTCGCCCTTGGACACGTCGCCGTCGCTGCCGTCGACCGACCCCCGGTTGTACAGCGCCTCGATCTGCCGGAGGTCCTCCAGCACCGCTTCCCGCGCCTGCTGCTCCAGCATTTCGGACAGTTTGAGCATTTGCAGACGGATGAATAGCTCCTGGCGGCGGCGCTGGCGTTCGCGGCGTTCTTCCAGCAGGTCGAGCTTGATGGCGTTCTCGCGGAACACGCCGACCGTGCTGGCGATGCGGCCGATCTCGTCGTTCTCGTTCCGCACGTCCAGCGACACCGAGGTGTCGCCGCGCGACAAGGCGTTGAGAACGGTGATGGCTTGGTCGAGCGGGTCGAAGGACCGCCGCAGATAGACCGAGAACACCCCCAGCACCAGGAACAGGAAGCCGCCGACCGCTCCGATGGAGATCATGCGGATTTCGTGCTGCCGCGCCTGGGTCTCGGTGGAATCGCGGGCGCTGACCAGGGCGCCGATGACCCGGCCCTGGCCGTCGCCCAGCGGGAACACCACCACGGAATAGAAATGGTGGCCATCGCGCCAGGTGTCGAGCCGGCTCTTGCGCACCGAAATCTTGCTGTCGAACACCTGCCATAGATGGTCGTCGGTGCCGTCGGTCATGTGACCGCTGCGATCCACCAGGAACACGTCCGAGCCGGTGGAGGCCTTGAACTCCTCGATGGGCGGCCGCAGGTCGGAGACGATGGTGGCGACGCCCGCCACCGCGCCGTCGGCGCCGGCCAGCGGAAAGGTGATGACGGCGATGAAGCGCTTGTCGCTGTTCTGCATGATGCCGGAGCGGGGCTTGCCGCTTTCGGCGATCACGCGGATGGTTCCGGCGTCCACCAGGGGATTGTCCAGCAACGACCCGCGCGAGGAATAGAGCAGTTCCCCGTCGAGCCCGATGATCTCGTAGCGGTTGACGGCGGTCCGCCGCGACAGCGCCTCGGCGGTGGGGGCCATGGCCTCGCGCACCTGGGACGGGCTCTTGCGGGCCACCGCCTCGATCATCTCGTGGTTGGCGAGGATCAGCGGCGACGCGGCGTCCAGCCGCTGGACGGTGTTCTCGACCAGCTTGTCCCAGAAGATCTGCTGGCCGTTCAGGGTGGCGGTGGCATAGCGCTCGTCGGCCATTTCCTCGCTTTTCAGCCCGGCGAAGGTCAGGCCGGCCACCAGCAGCGAATAGGTGACGGTGACGATCAGGGTTACGCGCGTGCGAAGCAGCATCGTCCCCCCCATCGTTTATGTAGGCCCCTCAAGCGCCGGGCGGGCGCATCCGCGCCCTTGGCTTCCGCGCCATGAGGCGCGCCGGGCACCCGCGCGCAGGCGCGCATTAAATGGATATGCCGGCGAAGCCGGCGGGCCCGCAACTCCGAGCCGATGAAATCGTTCATCGGCTCGTCGGCCTTTTCTGGTCCGAGTGCGTGCGCCATCCTCATTTGCGCTTGCCCTCCGCCGGATCGACGATCTCGGCCAGGCCCAGCAGTTTCATGGGCGGGTACAGCCCCAACTGACGGACCACCGCCATGTTGAGGATGATGGACAGCCGCTTGGGAGCGTCGATGGGGATGTCTTGCGGCTTGACCTTGTGGACCAGGATCTGCTCGGCCTTGTAGGCGGTCAGTTGGCCGACCGTGTAATAGCGGTAGACGCCGCCCAGCAGGGCCTTGGAGGTCAACACCGGATTCTCGCCGGCGGCGAAGGTGGGAATGGACATCTCCAGCGCGGCGCCGGTCAGGATGTCGCGGTTGACGTTGAGGAAGGTGTCCGGCGGAATGTAGAGGAAATCGACCCCCGCCGTCTTCAACGCGGCGACCTTGGCCGGAATGCTGGCCGGCTTGGGCTTGCCGTCCTCCACGTCCACCGCGGCGGTCGCCACCGTGAAGCCCAGTTTCGCGCCGATGGCGGTCAACTCGTCGATGGCCACCAGCGAATTGCGCTCCAGCGGGTTGTAGACCACCCCCAACCGCTTGAGCGGCCGATAAGACTGGATCAGGTTCACCTGGGTTTCGGTCGGCACCAGATAGGTGGTTCCGGTGATGTTGCGCGCCGACGAGGTCAGGCTGGGGACCACGCCCCCCAGCGGCTGCGACACGATGGCGAACACCGCCGGAATCTTGGTGATGTGGGAGTTCGTGTCGGGATCGTCGTAGCGCCCCAGCATGTCCTCGGTGACCGTGGTCCCCCAGGTGAAGACCAGATCCACGTCCAGGCGCTTGGCTTCGGCGACGAATTCCGCCAGCTTGCTGCGGTCCTGGCCGGCGTCGCGGATGATCAGCTCCACCGGGATGTTCTGATTGGTGAAGTAGTCCTTGAAGCCTTGGGCGGCCTCTTCCCAGCCGCGCCACAGCGCCATGTAGATGCGGAACGGCTTGACCGGCGGCGCGTCGGCGGCCCCGGCGGGAGCCGCCGCAACCAGGAACAGGCCGAGGCCGAGCAGGGCGAGAAGACGTCGTGCTGCCTTGCTCATTGTTCACGCCCCTCAATCGCCGGGCGGGGCCGTCCGGCCCCTTGGCTCCTCCGCTTCGCTCCGGGGCGCTCAGCGCGCCCGCGCTTCGGCTTCGCCTCGCTCATTCCGCCACCTCCGCCTCGATGTGGGGGCCGGAGCCGTAGGCGAAGGACAGCAATGCGAAGACGACGCTCATGCCCAGCACCACCACGCCCAGGGCGATGACGGCGCCGGTATAGCCGTAAAGCGGAATGAACGCCGCGGCGAGCAGGGGGCCGACCACGCTGCCGACCCGCTCGGCCAGACGCAGGAAGGCCAGCACGTTGGTCTGGCCCAGGTTGCGACATTCGGTCCAGCACAGGTCCGGGATCATGGCCAATTGCGGCGAGGCCGACAGGCCATGGGACAGGCCGAGCATGACGATGGCCAGGGTGATCATGTCGAGGTCGTCGGACAGGGCCGGCAGCAGCAGGCCGACGCCGCCGATCAGGCCGCCGATGGCGACCAGCCCCGCCTTCCAACCGGTCCGGTCGGCCAGCCGCGCCGCCAGCGGCGACAGCACCACCACCGAAATCGGGTAGAGCATCATGATGCGAGCCACGTCGCCGAGATCGGTGCTGACGTCCTGGAGCAAGGTCAGCGGCACCAGGAAGAAGAAGAAACCGGTCAGGGCGATCTTGCTGGGGATGGCGGCGAACACCACCAGGGCGGAAAACCGCCAGTTCCGCAACAAGCCCAACAGTTCCCGCTTCTTCGGGGCCTGGGGATCGGCCTTGGGCTGGGCGGCGGCCATCAGGCGATAGATCAGCAGGCCGGCGACGACCGCCAGGAGCGCCGCGATGATGAAGGTGGCGCGATAGCCCACCCGCTCGGACAGCACGCCGCCGATGCCGGTGCCGCAGACGCTGGCGGTCAGCACGGCGCCCACATAGACGCCGAGGCTTTGGGTCCGCTTCTGCTGCTGCGAGACCTGGGCGATGTAGCTTTGGCAGGCCATGGTGACCAGGGCGTAGCCGATGGCGGTCACCGAGCGCCAGAGAATGAAATCATAGACGTTGTAGGCCACCGCCGACATGAAGAAGCCGATGGTGGCGGGAAACAATCCCGTGAGGAAGACCCGCCGGCTGCCTTTCCGGGCCGAAGCCATGGCGGCCGAGGGCGACACCGCCGCGATGAACAGCATGAACACCGCGATGGGCAGGGCGATCACCATTTCGGGCGACAGCCCCGGAATGGGGGCATACAGGTCGCGGATGTACAGCGGCATGAACGACCGCGAGATTTCCTCGGCGAACACGAACAGGAACAGCGGCAGGCGGATATCCGTGGCCTGATGCTCGCTGACCACCTCCGGCTTGCCGGTGCGCGAGAAGCGGAACAGGAAACGGACCCGGGCCTCGATGTCGCACACCCGCTCGACCACGCTTTTGTCGAAATGGGCCGCCTTGACCTCGTCTATATAGGCTTCCAGCCGCCGGAACAGGTCGTCGGCATAGCGGATGGCGGCATTGAAGCTGTGGACGAAGCGGCCGATCTCGTCGTCGGCGCCGGCGCCGCAGGCGAAACTGAAATCACCCCGCCGGGTCTTGTCGATGACCATGCCCACCACCCGCATGGGGCCGGTGACGTTGAAGGTGACCACGAACAGCAGGATTTCCACCGCCACCAGCAGCGAGACCAGGGTCACCACCCCGATGTCCACGGCGATTTCCATCAGCCGCCCGCGAATGTAGTCCTGGTCGATTCCCACATGGATATGGCCGACGATGCCGGTCTTGCCGCGCAGGGGCTGGCCCAGATCAATGAAGTCGCCGATGATCGACTTGTGGGAGCGCCCGCTTTCGATCTCGAAATCGGCTGCGGCGTAGAAGGGCTCCAGAACGCTTTTGGCGGCTCCGTTCAGGAACAGGATGCGCCCCTCGTGGTCGGTGACCGACAGGTACCGGATCTCCGGGTTGGCGGATAGAACCGGAAGGAAGAACTCGTCCATCCCGTAAAGCTTGGCCAGCGGAATGCCGTAGCCGATGGCCCGCTCGATGCTGGAGGCCAGGTCGTGGCCCACCGTTTCGGCCTTCTTGTCCATTTCGGGGACCAGACCCTGGGCGAATTCGCCCAGGGCGCCATAGGCCAGCAGGGCGACCGGCGGCACCAGCACGATGAAGGCCAGCAGCAGCAAGCGGATGAACAGGGGGCGGGTGTGGTCCAGCGTCATAGCAGGCGATCCAGCCTTCCCACCTCAACGGTGGCATCGCGAATATGCTCGACCGCCTCGCGCGTTTTGGCGACGAACTCGGCGAAGTGTTCCTCGAACTCGTCGGCGCCGGGACCGGGCTCGGCCTGACCGCCCACCGCGATCACCGTGTCGAGGGTTTTCTGCATGGCGCCCAGCTTGCGCCCGACCTGACCGAACAGCAGGTACAGCCCCGCCACGGCGACCACCGAGAAGACGGCCAGTTGGAGGGCGATGCTTTTGCTCAGCTGCAACAGCAGGCCGCTGACCCCGTGCTCGATATAGACGGACGGGTAGCGCAGCACGACGCCGCCCTCGACCTTGCCCAGATTGTTGATCAGCGGCTGGCCGACGATCAACGCGTCCTCGTCGGTGGCGCCGAACGACTGCGCCGCGTTGCCGCGCAGGGCATCGACCAGGGCGTCGGAGACCGTGCTGCCGATGGCGCCCCGGTCGGTGTCGAACAGAACCTCGCCCCGGGAATCGTAGACCTCCACCGACAGCACCTGCGGATCGCGCATCTTCTCGCGTTCGAGGATGTCTTGGACCTGGCGGATCTGACGCAGCGCCAGACCGAGGTTGAGGCTGTCCTCCACCCGCTTCTTGATGGTGAACACCACGAAGCTGTAGCGCGACTGCACCAGAGAGGAGTAAACGCTCTCGAACTTGTAATAGGCGAAGAAGCCCGCCAGCAGCAAGGTGAACAGCAAGATGGACACCAGCGCCAGCGAGACCTTGCGGGCCAGCGACCAACGGACCGGCCGCGACGGCGGCAGGCCGCTCGGAGCGCTGGCGAGGCTGGTCTGTCCGGTCTGATCCAAAGCCCTTGTCCCTTCCATCGGCTCGCGACCCAATTCGCGACTACCGAAGTGACGACAAGGAACTTATAGGATATTTGTTGATGATGTCCAAGACTCCAGTGCGACAAAATACCGTATATAGCCAGATCTTTTTCCTAATGCGGCAATCTTGCATATGACCAACATCGAGAAACCCATGGTGCCGGGGCCGTCCCATACAGTGTTAACCCTAACGGATGCTGTTCCGCGGTCATATCCGGTTGGGATATTCGATTCTGGAGTGGGAGGCTTGACCGTGGTCGCCGCCATTCGGCGCACCATGCCACGGGAGAAGCTGCTGTACCTCGCCGATGTCGCCCGCCAGCCCTATGGCACCAAGTCGCCGCGCACGGTGACCCGCTATGCGGTGCAGGCGGCCGAGTTCCTGGTGGGACGCGGCATCAAGGCGCTGGTGGTGGCGTGCAACACCGCCTCGGCGGTGGCGCTGGAGGCGATTTCGGCCCGCTTTCCCGACCTGCCGGTGCTGGGCGTGGTCGAGGCCGGCGCGGCCGGCGCGGCGGCGGCTTCGGTGTCGGGACGGATCGTCGTCGCCGCCACCGAGGGAACTTGCCGCTCCCAGGCCTACGAGGGTGCCATCCTGCGCCGCCGGAACGACGCCCGGGTGACCTGCGTTCCCTGCCCGCTGTTCGTCACCCTGGCCGAGGAGGGGTTGACCGACGGCCCCATCGTCGAAAGCGTGGCGCGGCACTATCTCGCCCCCCTGTTCCACCGCGCCAACGACGGGGATTGCCTGGTGCTGGGCTGCACCCATTTCCCGCTGCTGGCGCCGGCCCTGGGCCGGTTGGCCGGGCCGGGGGTGCGGCTGGTGGACTGCGCCGAAGCCACCGCCGTTCTGCTGGCGGAGACCCTGGTCGGCCGCGAGGCTCCCGAGGAGTCCGAGGGCGGCCTCACCCTGATCTCCACCGACGCCCCCGAGCGGTTCGCCCGCATGGCCGACCGCCTGTTTCCGGCGCTGGGGGGGATGCTGCCGGTGGAACTGGCCGATCTGTAGGGGAGTCTTTTTTGTCCCTCAGGCGCCGGGCGCCGCCTCCGGCGGCTTGGCTTACGCGCCACGAGGCGCGCCGGCCACCCGCGCGCAGGCGCGCATTCCATGAGAATACCGGCAAAGCCGGCGGGGCCGCAACTCCTCGCCTCGCTCGTCGGAGCAACCGAATTCATCATCCTGTCACTTGAGTGCGCTTGCAGGCCGGCCTAGGCAAAGGACGAATGCTTGAGGAGAGCGGCTTGATGCGTATCGCCATGGTCACCGACGCCTGGACGCCGCAGCGCAACGGCGTGGTTCGGGTGCTGGCCACCCTGACCGCCGGCCTGGAGGCCATGGGCCATACCGTGGGCGTGATGGAGCCCTCGGCCTTTCCCACCATCCCCTGCCCCAGCTATCCCGAAATTCCGCTGGCCATGTTTCCCAAGGCGAGGCTGGCCGGCATGCTGGAGGCGTTTCGCCCCGACGCCGTCCACCTCGCCACCGAGGGGCCGTTGGGCTGGGCCGGGCGGGCCTGGTGCCTGCGGCACAATCTGCCCTTCACCACCGCCTATCACACCAAGTTCCCCGAATATGTCCAGGCCCGCACCGGCATGCCGCTGGCGTGGCCCTACGCGCTGATGCGCCGCTTCCACGGACGCGCGGCGGCGACGCTGTGCCCGTCGCCCTCGGTCTACCGGGAGCTGCAGGCGCGCGACTTCCCCGGCGCGGTGGAGTGGTCGCACGGCGTCGATACCGCCACCTTCCGGCCGCGAGGCAAGGATTTCCTCGACCTGCCGCGTCCGATCTTCATGTATGTGGGCCGGGTGGCGGTGGAAAAGAACCTGCCGGCCTTCCTGTCGCTGGACCTGCCCGGCTCCAAGGTGGTGGTGGGCGACGGCCCGGCGCGGGCCGACCTGATGAAGCGCTTCGCCGACTGTCACTTCCGCATCGTCAACGGCGACGACGAGTTGTCGCGCGCCTTTTCCGCCGCCGACGTGTTCGTCTTTCCCAGCCTGACCGACACGTTTGGCCTGGTGATGCTGGAGGCGCTGGCGTCGGGAGTGCCGGTGGCGGCGTTTCCGGTGACCGGGCCGCTGGACGTGATCGGCGACGCCCCGGTGGGCGTGCTGTCCCACGATCTCAAGGATGCCGCGCTGCGGGCGTTGCATCTGTCGCCGGAGGATTGCCGGGCCCATGCCGCCCGCTTTTCCTGGCAGGTGGTGGCCGAGGAATTCCTCGGCCATGTGCGGCCGATCTTACGTTGATCTTTGCCCACCGAAAGCCCTAAGGTGGCCCCCCGCCAACCGAGAGGGGGATCGCCTTGAATCCGTTTCGCGCCGTCATCTGCGCCTGCCTGCTTTCCGTCGCCTGCGCCGCCCCGGCCACCGCCCGGATCGCCTGCGCCAATCCCGAGCAGGTGAAGGCCGCCCAGCTTCGTCAGTTGCATTACGAGCTTCAGGTCGCCGCCCTCAACTGCCGCAACGACATCCCCCTGATGCCGACCCAGTGGCTGAACTATGTGCAGCGCCATGGCGCCACCTTGGCCGACAACGCCAGGGTTCTGCGCGACTACTTCAAGAGCACCGCCGCCTTCGACAAGCACAATACGGTGATCACCAACCGCCAGTCGGTGCTGGTGCACGAGACCCCCGGCTATTGCGAGATCCACACCTCGATCTTCGACAAGGTGGCGACCCTGACCCCGCCGCAGTTGGTCGCCTTCGCCGTCGAGACCGAGGGCGATCCCATGGAAATCCACGCCTGCCCGCAGCACAAGGCCGAAGCCACTCACAAGCCCAAGAAGGCGGCCAAGAAGAAGGCCGAATAGGGTTTAATCCTCGGCCTTGTCCTCGGTCTTGCGCCGCGCCGCCTCCCAGTCGCGGGGCAGGACCATGTCGGCGGCCCACAGGCCCTTCTTGCCCAGCACCGCCTGCTTCTGGGCGTCCTCGTAGGGGCCGTCCTTGGTGGCGCGGGCCAGCCCGGCTGAGATCAGCAGCCGGCCGAGATCGCCGTCGGGACCACGGCAGCGGCCCCATAACTGGGCCGACGCCACATCGACGATCTCGCAGGCCACACCCTTGGCCACCAGTTCGGCCATGCGCCGGCGGGCCGGACGGGCGCAGTCGAATTCCTCCTTGGTCGCGCGGCTGGCGCACAGATCCTTGCGGGCCGGCGCCGTCACCCCGGCCAAGGCGACGCGCAAGCCCCGGACCTGCACCGAATCGCCGTCGAATCCCTCCACCTTGCCCCAGACGCAGGCGCCGCCATCCGCGTCCTCGGGACAGCGGGGAGGTGCCGGCTGAGCCGGAACAGGCGCGGCCGGCGGCGCGGCCAGGGCGGGCGCGGCGGCGAACAGGGCGACGAGCAGCAGGGCGATTGCATACATCCCGCAATGATAGCATGGGGATGTCGGGACGCCCAGATCTCAGGGAGCCACGTCGATCCGGAAGCTCTCGTGACAGGCGATGCAGCGGTCCAACTGTTCGATCAGCCGCGCGTTGAGCGCCAGCATGGGCTCCCCGGCTTCGGCGGCGGCGGCCAAATCGTCGAAGCCGCCGTGCAGGGCCATCGCCAGCCGCTTGAAGTCCAACGGCAGCTTGGCAAGCAGCGCCGGGGCGCGGTCATGGGCCTCGGCCATGCCGACGGCGCGCGCCGCCGTGGCGACCTGGGCGGCGTCACCGGCGGCCAAGGCGGCGGTGATGGCACGGTCGGCCGTCAGCAGCGACCGCATCTCAGCCAGCACGAAATCGCGCTCGCCCGTCTGCAGCAGAAGGGCGGTGCGGCCGTCCGACCCCGGCGCGGTGTGGCCGTGAATGAAGACGAATGCCACCACGGCCGCCGTCGCCAGCCACAGCGCCAGGGCGATCAGCCCGAGGCGGTTCCTCATCGATTTATGCCGCCCGCGAGATGCGCACCCGCCAGGTTTCCGGCCCTTCCTCGAGGTAGTCCCAGCCGAAGGTGCCGGCCCGTTCGGCGTTGAAGTGATAGTATAGCGGCTTGGGATCGTGATCGTTGACCAGGACGAACGATCCGCCCACCGGCAGCGCGTCGAAGGTGGAGAAGATCTGTGGGTGCCGTTCCCGCGGCGGGATGGTGCGAACGTCGAGCTGAATGTCGGACATGGTCATCGGGCCTCCGATTGGTGGCGCCCCGGTGCGGCCTGGGGGGATAGAAGGGGGGAGAGAGCGGCCAACACCGGGGCATGACGGAATACATAAATTGCTTGATCGGATACTCGCCTTGAGCATGATCAAGCGACCAAGGATGTTCTTTGACAACCCTCGCCGAAAGACCACAATGCCATGTCGGACATTGCCTGGGCTGAATGGGCTTGACGGAGCGCCGCCTTCGCGGCCCTTTCCCCCGCCGCTGGACAGCCCGCGCCCGCGCGAGGTAAAACCGTGGCCTCCATCCGGTCAAACCCCGTTCGCGTCAGGGCCCCATGCAGACAGCCAATGATATCCGCAGCACCTTCCTGGGCTTCTTCGAGAAGAATGGCCACACCATCGTGCCGTCGAGCCCCCTGGTCCCGCGCAACGATCCGACCCTGATGTTCACCAATGCCGGGATGGTTCAGTTCAAGAACGTCTTCACCGGTATCGAGACCCGCGACTATGTGCGCGCCACCACCTCGCAGAAATGCGTCCGCGCCGGCGGCAAGCACAACGACCTGGACAATGTGGGCTATACCGCGCGGCACCACACCTTCTTCGAGATGCTGGGCAATTTCTCGTTCGGCGACTATTTCAAGGACATGGCCATCGAGCTGGCCTGGACGCTGATCACCAAGGAATTCGGCATCGACAAGAACCGCCTGCTGGTCACCGTCTATCACGACGACGACGAGGCGGCGGGAGCCTGGAAGAAGATCGCCGGCCTGCCGGACTCGCGCATCATCCGCATCCCCACCTCGGACAATTTCTGGGCCATGGGCGACACCGGCCCCTGCGGTCCCTGTTCGGAAATCTTCTACGACCACGGCGACAAGATCCCCGGCGGCCCGCCCGGCAGCCCCGACCAGGACGGCGACCGCTTCATCGAGATCTGGAACCTGGTGTTCATGCAGTTCGAGCAGGTGGACAAGAACACCCGCCTGCCGCTGCCCAAACCCAGCATCGACACCGGCATGGGGCTGGAACGCCTCGCCGCCCTGTTGCAGGGCAAGCACGACAACTACGACGTGGACCTGCTGCGCTCGCTGATCCTGGCCTCGGCCGAGGCCTCGGGCACCGATCCCGACGGCCCCCACCGCGTCTCCCACCGGGTGGTGGCCGATCACTTGCGCTCGTCCGCCTTCCTGATCGCCGACGGAGTGTTGCCGTCCAACGAGGGGCGCGGCTACGTGCTGCGCCGCATCATGCGCCGGGCCATGCGCCACATCCATCTGATGGGGGCGACCGAGCCGCTGTTGTGGAAGCTGTTCCCCGCCCTGGTCCGCCAGATGGGCGAGGCCTACCCCGAGCTGATCCGCGCCAACGCCCTGATCAGCGAGACCCTGAAGCTGGAGGAGACCCGCTTCAAGGTCACCCTGGAGAAGGGCCTGAAGCTGCTGGAGGAAGAGACCGCCCGCCTGGGCTCGGGTCAGGCCCTGGCCGGCGAGGTCGCGTTCAAGCTCTACGACACCTACGGCTTCCCGCTCGACCTCACCCAGGACGCGCTGAAGGCCAAGGGCATCGGCGTCGATACCGACGGGTTCGCCACCGCCATGGAGCGCCAGCGCGCCGAGGCCCGCACGGCGTGGTCGGGTTCGGGCGAGGCCGCCACCGAAACCCTGTGGTTCGAGCTGCGCGACAAGCTGGGGACCTCGGAATTCCTCGGCTACGACGCCGAGCAGGCCGAGGGCAAGATCGTCGCCCTGGTGGAGGACGGCAAGTCGGTGGAGGCGGTCCATCCCGGCCACACCGTGGCGGTGATCGCCAACCAGACCCCGTTCTACGGCGAGTCGGGCGGCCAGATGGGCGATACCGGCATCATCACCATCGGCGGCGGCAAGGCCATCGTCCTGGTCACCGACACCCAGAAGAAACTGGGCGACCTGATCGTCCATTTCGGCACCGTCGAGGGCGGGCCGGTGGCGGTGGGCGAGGACGCCCATTTCGCCATCGACGTGGCCCGGCGCGACGCCACCCGTGGCCATCACTCGGCCACCCATCTGCTGCATTCGGCGCTGCGCAACGCGCTGGGCGACCATGTCACCCAGAAGGGCAGCCAGGTCGGCCCCGAGCGCCTGCGCTTCGACTTCGCCCACAACAAGCCGCTGACCTTCGAGGAGGCCCGCAAGGTCGAGGCCGAGGTCAACGCCCAGATCTGGGGCAACGCCGAGGTCGCCACCAAGGTCATGACCCCGGAAGACGCCATCAAGGCCGGCGCCATGGCCCTGTTCGGCGAGAAGTACGGCGACGAGGTCCGCGTCGTCTCCATGGGCTCCGAGGCCAAGGGCGAACGCTTCTCGGTGGAGCTGTGCGGCGGCACCCATGCAAGGCGCACCGGCGACATCGGCGGCTTCAAGATCGTGGCGGAAAGCGCTGTCGCCGCCGGCGTGCGGCGCATCGAGGCGGTGACCGGTCCCGCCTTCCTCGCCTGGGCGCAAGCTCAGGAAGAGCTGCTGGGCCGCGCCGCCGAGGTGCTGAAGGCGGCTCCCGCCGACCTGCCCGCCCGCATCGCCGGCCTGATCGACGACCGCCGCCGGCTGGAACGCGAACTGGCCGAGACCCGCAAGCAGCTGGCCACCGGCGGCGGCCAGGGCGCCGCCACCAAGACCATCGCCGGCGTCACCTTCGCCGGCAAGGTTCTCGACGGCATGCCGGCCAAGGACCTCAAGGGCATGGCCGACGAGATCAAGAAGCAGATCGGCTCCGGCGTCGTCGCCCTGGTGGGCGTCGCCGACGGCAAGGCCTCCATCGTGGTGGCGGTCACCGACGACCTGACCGGTCGGTATAGCGCGGTCGATCTGGTGCGCGTCGGTTCGGAGGCGCTGGGCGGCAAGGGCGGCGGCGGCCGTCCCGACATGGCCCAGGCCGGCGGTCCCGACGCGAACGCCGCGGCGACGGCCATCGAAAAGATCGAGGCGGCGCTGGCGGGGTAGGTTGACGTTTCCCGGCCTTATGCCAGACTGACATGACTTTTGTATGGAACGTCGGTTGGAGGTCGCCATGATCAAGTCGCTTGCACTCGCCGCCGCTCTTGTCCTTGTCGCCGGTGTCGCCGCCGCCAAGGAGGAGCCCGTCAGCTTCGCCGAGGATGTCCAGCCGATCCTGCAAATCCGCTGCGCCACCTGTCATCAGAAGGGGGCCGAGGGCTACGAGAAGAGCGGCTTCGACCTCACCAGCTATGACGGGCTGATGAAGGGCACCAAGCTCGGCCCGATGGTGGTGCCCGGCGATCCGCTGACCAGCAACCTGATGGTGCTGATCGACGGCCGTTCGGACAAATCCATCCAGATGCCGCACGGCAAGAAGAAGCTGTCGCAGTGCGACCGCGACCTGATTCGCCGCTGGATCAAGCAGGGCGCCAAGAACAACTGATACCGCCCCGACTCTTAGGAAGAAAGGGCGTTTCGCACCGCCGGCAGGGCCTCGGCGAGGTCCTCGGCGATCAGGCCACGCCCCACCGCCTTGGCCGCTTGACCATGCAGCCAGGCGGCGGCGCTGGCGGCGTCGAAGGCGGTCATGCCCTGGGCCAGCAGGCCGGCGATCATTCCGGCCAGAACGTCGCCCGCCCCCGCCGTGGCCAGATCGGGCGGGGCGTCGGTGGTGATGGTCGCCCGCCCGTCGGGATGGGCCACCACCGTGTCGGGTCCCTTCAGCAACACCACCGCGCCGGACCGCCGCGCGCCCTCCAACGCCCGGTCGAGCCGGCTGCCGGCCACGGTTCCGAACAGCCGCTGAAACTCGCCGTCATGGGGAGTGAGAACGACATTGTCGGACAGCTTGGCGAACAGCCGCTCCGCTTGGCCGCCGAAACTGCCCAAGGCGTCGGCGTCCAGCACGCAGGCCCGCCCCGAACCCAGTGAAGCCAGCACACGAGCCGCCAGCGCCTCGCCCACGCCGCCGCCCGGCCCCAGCACCACCACGTTGCGTCTTGGATCGGCCAGCACCGTCTCGAACGGCTCCGCCTCCACCACGATGTTTCCCGGATCGCCAGCCCGGTAGAGGTCCAGCGCCTCGGCCGGGGCCGCGATGGTCACCAGCCCGGCGCCGATCCGCCGCGCGGCGCGGGCCGCCAGCCGCGCCGCACCGGTCATGGCCCCCCCCCCCGCCACCAGGACGTGGCCGCGCCCGTATTTGTGCCCGTCCGCCGCCAAGCGCGGCAAGCGCCAGCGGCCGAGACCGTTCTCGGCCAGGGTCGGGCGGATGTCGTCCAGAACCGTGACGGGAATGCCGATATCGGCCACCACCACCTCGCCGCACAGCAGCCGCCCCGGCAGCAGGCAATGACCAGGCTTCTTGCGGAAAAAGGTCACCGTGGCGACACACTGGGGGGCGAGCCCCAGCACCTCGCCGCTATCGCCTTGCACCCCCGAGGGCACGTCCACCGCGATCACCGGCAGTTTGCGACGGGCGACCTCCTCGACCACCGCCTTGGCCTGGCCCTCCAGCGGCCGCGCCAGTCCGGCGCCGAACAGGGCATCGATCACCAGATCGCACCGCCGCAGGCTGTCGAGCGACAGCGGTTCCACCCCTCCCCTCCAACGCGCCGCCATCAGCGCCGCGTCGCCCTTCAACGCCTCGACCCGACCCAGCAGCGACAGCCGCACCGCCCAGCCGTCACGTTCCAGCAGCCGCGCCGCCACGAAGCCGTCGCCGCCATTGTTGCCGGGACCGCACAGAACCGCGACGCGCCCCTTGGCGAAGCGCTGGCGCACCGCCCGGGCCACCGCCCAGCCGGCCGCCTCCATCAAGTGCTCGCCCGCCACGCCCCCGGCCATGGCCCGGGCATCGGCGCGATACATCTGCTCGACGGTGAGGAGTTCGTTGACCATGCCCCCAGCCTACACTAAATCTGTGCCTCCCCAACACGGGAGACGGAAGGTGAAGGTCGTCGTCATCGGCGCCGGAGTGGTCGGAACCGCCTCGGCCTGGTATCTCGCCCAGGAAGGCCACGAGGTGGTCGTGGTCGAGCGGCGCGAGGCCGCCGGCCTGGAGACCAGCTTCGCCAATGGCGGTCAGGTCTCGCCCTGCCATGCCGAGCCCTGGGCCAATCCCTCGGTGCTTCCCAAGGTGCTGAAATGGCTGGGGCGCGAGGACGCGCCGCTGCTGTTCCGCTGGGGCCGCTGGGATCCGGCGCTGTGGGCCTGGGGGCTTCGCTTCCTGGTCAACTGCACCGCCGCCCGCGCCGCGATCAACACCGAGCGCACCCTGCGGGTGGCGCTGTATTCCCGCCTCTGTCTGCAGCAACTGCGGGCCGAAACCGGCATCGCCTACGACCAGCAGACCAGGGGCATCCTCCACGTCTACCGCGACGGCGGCGAGTTCGACCATGCCTGCGCCGCCGCCGAGCTGATGCGGCGCCACGGTCTGGCGCGCCTGCCCCAGACCGTGGCGGACTGCCTCGCCATCGAGCCGGCCCTGGCCGCCGCCGCCCCTCAACTGGCGGGTGGCATCTTCACCCCCGACGACGAAAGCGGCGACGCCCACAAATTCACCACCCAACTGGCGGCGCTGGCGGCGGCACGCGGCGTCGAGTTCCGCTGGAACGTGCCGGTTCTGGGGCTGGTGCGCGACCGCGACCGGATCGCCGGACTGGCCACCGCCGCCGGCATCGTCACCGCCGACGCCTATGTTCTGGCCGCCGGCTGCGACAGCCCGCTGCTGGCGCGGCCGCTGGGTCTGCGCCTGCCCATCGTGCCGGCCAAGGGCTACTCCATCACCGTGCCGGTCGCCGGCCATGCCGGCGCCCCCACCGTCTCCATCACCGACGACGAGCACAAGATGGTCTATTCCCGCCTGGGAGACCGCCTGCGCGCCGCCGGCACCGCCGAGATGGCCGGCTATGACCTCACCCTCAATCCCCGGCGGATCGCCATGATCGCCGACCACACCCGCGCCCTGTTCCCCGATGGCGGCGATTTCGCGCAGGCCGAGCCCTGGGCCGGACTACGCCCGGTCACCCCCGACAGCGTGCCGCTGCTGGGCGCCACCCCCCTGGCCAATCTGTGGCTGAACACCGGCCACGGCACCCTGGGCTGGACCATGGCCTGCGGCTCGGGCCGGGTGGTGGCGGCGCTGGTGTCGGGCCGGCGGCCGGAGATCGACCTCGACGGCCTCGACCTCGGCAGACTCCAATCCTTGTCTCGCCGTTGAATTTGGGGCAAAACCCTCACAACCATCAGCGAGGGATTCCGGGCATGACCATCACCACCGACCAGGACACCATCCGCTGCCCGGTCACCCTGCGCAATCCCTTCACCCTCGACCATCTTCCCCTGTTGTCGCGGCTGCATCAGGCGGCGTTCCGTCCCCGGCGGCGGCTGTCCAAGCGCTTCGTCGGCAAGCCGGCCAAGCGGCTGTTCCGCCTGTTGCTGGCCCTGGGAACCGGCGGCACCGGCCGGGTCCGGGTAGACACTGCCAACGGCTCGAAGATGGTGGGGTTCAACGCCCGCAACACCCAGTTCGGCGCCTTCTATCAGCCGCAGAACCTACCCTTGTACGAGCCCGAGACCTCGACCCTGCTCGACCGTCTGGTCGCCGACGGCGACGTCTTCTACGACATCGGCGCCAATTGGGGCTGGTACGCGGTGCTGATCGCCTCGCGGCCGTCGTTCCGGGGCAAGGTCCATGCCTTCGAGCCGTTTCCCTCCACCTTCAGCGACCTGAGCCAGATGGTCGGTCAGGCGGGGCTGGACGGCGCCATCGCCTGTCACGACATCGCCCTGGCCGATCGCGACGGCGAGGCCGGCATGGCCTTTTCCGATGGCGTCCAGAGTGGTCTGGCCCGCCTGGGCGAGGCCGGCGGCACCACGGTTCGGCTGGCACGGCTGGACAGCCTGACCCTGCCGCCGCCCGACGTGATCAAGATCGATGCCGAGGACCATGAACTGGAGGTGCTGATCGGCGCCACCCGGGTGATCGAGACGGCGCGGCCCACCATCGTTTTCGAGAACTGGCTGCACCGCGACCGGCCCGGCCTGACCCTGGACCCCATCGCCTTCCTGGCCGACCGCTCGTACCGCTTTTTCCTGCCCGGCTGGGTGTGCGGCGACCCCAACTGCATCCTCGCCGCCCCCGGCGATTCCACCGAGCTGGCGCTGGTGCCGTTCCGGCCGGAACAGCGGTTCCAACTGCCGTCACAGCTGAACATCGTGGCGGTGCCGGAGGAGAAGTTGGCCGCCTTCGCGGGACGCTTCACCCCCTGACATTCGCGGCCCTAGATCAGGAACAGCCCTAGATCAGGAACAGATTGTCCAGCGCCTTGAACAGGTCGTCGGCGAAGCTGGCCCCCTTGAACAGGATCGGCACCCGCTTGGGCAGCAGTTGCAGCACGTCGTCGTCCTTGTCCAGGCTGGTGATGACCGCCAGGGGAATGTTGCGGGTCGACGGCATGGCCGACAGCGCCATGGCCAGGTCGATTCCCTCCAGCGCCGGCATCACCGCCGAAATGATGACCAGATCCGGCTTGGTCTGAACCACCATGCCGAACGCCTGGAGCGAATCGGCCACCATGGAGACCCGATAGCCGCATTGCTGCAACTCGCGCTCGACGAAGCGGGTCTGGGCGCCGGGAGGCATCACCAGCAGGACTTCCACATTGCGGATCTCGATGTCGCCCAGATCGAAGCCCAGCTTGACCGGCAGGCTCCGCACCAGACCGGCGGGATCGGAATCGGCGCCGGAATTGCCCTCGGCCAACCGGGTCATCAGGTCGAAATAGCCCTGAAGGTCTTCCCAGATGCGCGGCGGCGCCACCTCCGGCGTATTGGCCAGATATTCGTCCAGACGATGGGCGACGGTGGCGAGCTGATGCATGGCGAAGTTGGAGGCCTGCCCCCGCATCAGGACGGCAGCACGGCGGCAGTCGTTGACCACCTGCCGCAGATTCTTGTGACCATTGCGCGCCGCGTCGAACGCCACGTCGAGGGATTGCAGGGTCTCGGTCAGTTCGGCCACGAACTCCTGCCGGAGCTGTTCGACGACCTCTTGGACCCCCTTGCCGTGGTGCCCGTTCCCGGAATCAGCCATTTGCCCAGACTCTCTTTCCTGAGTAAACCTCCCCCCGAACACCCGAAAGGCAGTCTAATCGACCGCGCTCCGTATCACCATCGTTTTAGCCCCTGACCGAAGTGCTATATGCGAGGGGATCCCCCCCTTTGGCTTGTTGCGTCCAAGCGGGAGTTAAGCAAGACTGGCGGGAATACAATTCAGGAGATTTGGCCGCTCGATGAAGACCAAAAACCGCGGCACGGAAGTCATCAAGGTGGAACGTCCATTGCCCCCAGATCAAGTCATCGATCGTATCGTCCAGAAGGCGCTGCTGAGCTGCCCACCCGACACTTCGATCCTCGACGCCGCCCGCAGCATGGCCGAAAGCCGGTGCAGTTCCATCGTGATCATTGATGGCGGCAAGCCCATCGGCATCTGGACCGAACGGGACGCGCTGGCGGTGGACCTCACCGATCCCAAATCCTTCAGCCGGCCGATCGCGTCGGTGATGAGCTTTCCCATCAAGACCATCCACCGCAGCACCACCATCGGCGACGCCGGCATGCGGTTCAAGCTGGAAGGGGTGCGCCATTTCGTCGTGGTCGACGATTCCGGCGAGGCCACCGGCATCGTCAGCCAGAGCGACGTCATCCTGCGCCACGGCGTCGAGCACTTCCTGGTGCTGCGTCATGTGCGCTCGGCCATCACCCGGCCCATGGTCGTCATCGCCGCCCACGCCACCCTGAGCGACGCGGTGGCGCAACTTCACGCCGCCCGCGCCGACGCCGCCGTGGTGCTGGGCGACGAGAACGCCGGCCCCGGCATCATCACCGAACGCGACGTCATCCACCTGATCGCCTCGGGCAGGGCGATCCCCGCCACGGTGGGCGAACTGGCCAGCCGTCCGCTGGTCTCGGTCCGCGAGGACGACAGCCTGCTGGGAGCGCGCAACCTTCTGGAAGAGAAGGGCATCCGCCACATCGCCGTCACCGACAAGGCCGACATGCTGGTGGGGCTGCTGTCGTTTTCCGACATCCTGGCGACCTTGCAGTACGAATACGTCCACCGCCTGGACGAGGCGCTGCGCGAGCGCGACGAGGCCCTGCTGCGGTCGCGCAAGGATCTCAGCCTGGCGCGCAAGGTGATCGAGGCGTCGCTGGACGGCATCATGATCGTCGATGCCGCCAGCCAGATCGAGTTCGTCAACCCCGCCTTCACCCACATGACCGGCTATCCGCCGGAAGAGATCATCGGCAAGAACCCCAGCATCCTGAAATCCGGCCACCATGACGCCGGGTTCTACCAGCACATGTACGAGACGCTGGGCCGGCAGGATTACTGGCAGGGCGAGATCTGGAACCGCCGCAAGAACGGCGAGATCTTCCCCGAATGGCTGACCATCAACGTCATCCGCGACGAGGACGGCGCCATCTCCCAGTACGCCGCCATCTTCAGCGACATCACCGAGCGCAAGAAGACCGAGGAGCGGATCAAGAACCTGGCCTATTTCGACGTCCTGACCGCCCTGCCCAACCGGCGGCTGTTCACCGACCGTCTCCAGATCGCCATCGCCAACGCCCATCGCCACGGCCACCTGATGGCGATCATGTTCCTCGACCTCGACCTGTTCAAACGCATCAACGATTCGCTGGGCCACGGCATCGGCGACCAGGTGCTGATCGAGACCGCCGCCCGGCTGGGCCACTGCATCCGCGAAGGCGACACGGTGGCGCGCCTGGGCGGCGACGAATTCACCATCCTGCTGCCCGAGATCGAGCATATCGAGGATGCCGCCAAGCTGGCCGAGCGCCTGATCTCCTACGTCAAGCAGCCCTTCATCATCGACGAGCACGAGCTTTACGTCACCACCTCCATCGGCATCGCCGTCTACCCCGACGACGGCCAGACGGTGGAAGCCCTGATCAAGAACGCCGACACCGCCATGTATCGGGCCAAGGATCTGGGCCGCAACAGCTACCAGCTTTACACCGCCGCCATGAACGCCCGCTCGTTCGAGCGCCTGACCATGGAATCCAGCCTGCGCCACGCGGTCACCCGCGGCGAGTTCAAGCTGGTCTACCAGGTCAAGGTGGACATGACCACCGGCCGCATGTCCGGCGTCGAGGCGCTGGTGCGCTGGCACCACCCCGAGATGGGGCTGGTGTCGCCGGTCGACTTCATTCCGTTGGCCGAGGATATGGGCGTCATCTCCGAGATCGGCGAATGGGTGCTGCGCGAGGCCTGCACCCAGTGCAAGCACTGGCACGACCTGGGACTGCCGCCGGTACGCATCGCCGTCAACGTCTCGGCGCTGCAGTTCCGCGAGACCAAGGTGCCCGAGGTGGTGGCCCGCGCGCTGCGCGACACCGGCCTGCCGCCCCAGTATCTCGAACTGGAACTGACCGAGACCGTGCTAATGCAGCGGGTCGACGAGGTGGTGGTGGTGCTGAAGGAATTGCGCGCCATGGGCATCCGCATCTCCATCGACGATTTCGGCACCGGCTATTCCAGCCTCAGCTATCTCAAGCGCATGCCCATCGACGCCCTGAAGGTGGACCGCTCCTTCGTCAACGACATCTTCGGCGACGACGACAAGGTGACCGACGAAGGCGCCGAGATCGTCTCGACCATCATCAGCCTGGCCCACAACCTCAAGCTCAAGGCCATCGCCGAAGGCGTCGAGACTCCGGCCCAGGCCGCCTTCCTCCACTCCAAGGGCTGCGATGAGGTCCAGGGCTTCCTGATCAGCCGCCCGGTCTCGGGCGAGGACCTGATCAGCCTGTTCGACCGCAACCTGCTGCCGGACGCGCAGGAGTAGGGCGGGGCCCCTACTCCGCCGGCACCACGACCACCACGCCCCGTTCCGACGGCAGTTGCGACGCCGCCACCGCCACCACCGCCGCCGCGACCGCCAGCAGCACGAACAGGGCCTCGAAGCCGCCGAACGCGCCGCGCATCACCGACACCAGCGGCACTCCCAGCCCCGACACTCCGAACGACAGGACGAATTTGAGCCCGAAGGCGGTGCCGCGCCACTTGGCCGGCGTGTAGCGCGACAGCAGCAGATTCTCCGCCGGAATCGCCGCCATGTTGAAACTGACCGCCAGCATGGCGACGGCCACCAGCCCCAGTCCCGACGCATAGGCGACACCCAGCAGCAGCGGCACCTGGGCGGCGGCGGCGACCATATAGATGCGCTTGGGCGGCAACCGGTCGGCCAGATGGCCGGACAGGATCTGGGTCAGGCCGGCCAGCAGGTAGACCACCGTCACCCCGCCCGCCGCCACCCAGACCCCGGACTCGCCCAGCCGCTCGGCGAACAGCTTGGGCAAGGCGGGCTGGGTCGCCTGGTAGACCAGTCCGGCGCACAGCATGGTCAAGGACAGCACCAATCCGGCGCGGACGGTGTCGCCTTTGCTGGCGACCGGCTCGGGCCGGCGGTCGGCCTTGGTCTCGACCACCACCCCCTTGGCCAGCATGACCAGGAACAGCAAGCCGGTGGCGATCACCACCGCGCCCGGCAGGATGAAGGCGGCCCGCCAGCCCGACAGGGCGATGGCGCCGCCGGCCACGATCCCGGCCAGGGCCGGACCGATGCCGCCGAAGACGCCGTTGAGACCGATAGCCTTGCCCTTGTCCTCGGCGTTGCGGATCAGCCAGGCGATGCCCACCGGATGGTAGATCGAGCCGAACAGCCCCATGAGAGCCAGCGCCACCGCCAGCATCCACGGTCCCTGGGCGAATCCCACCCCCACCGCGGCGGCGCCCAGCCCCAGGAAATAGACCGCCATCATCCCGACCGTGCTCCAGCGGTCGCCCAGCCAGCCGGCCAGCGGCGCCATCACGCCGTAGAGCAGCTTGCCGGCGACGATCAGGGTCAGCACCTCCTCGTAGGACAGCCCCATCTCGGCCGGCAACACCAGCGCGGCGATGAAGAAGATCGGCTCGAAGATATGGGCATAGGCATGCCCGGCGCAGGAAAAAGCCAGCGAAGCGCGGGCGGAACGATGGAAAACGGCGGAGATGGGCATGGGAAAAACCGGCTGCAATTGGTCGGACCACTTTGCCATCAACAACAGGCAGGATGCAATCCAAGCCCGTGACGGCACAGTGGCCCGGACACAATTCCATCATGCCAAGCGCTCTTGCATCCCATCGGGCTTTGAACGACATTGGACCATGACTTCCGTCCTCCTCGCATTCGGCCCGGCGGTTCTTCAATGAGCATGACGTCCGTTCTCATCGTCAGTTTGGCCGCCGGCATCATTCTCGTCGTCGGCGGCGGGTTGATGATGTACATGGCCAGTCTGGTCAAGAACGCCTACGAGCTGAAGGTCCAGATCAACACCGACATCGACGAGCGCCTCGCCAAGATGGCCGAGGATCTCGACAAGAAAAGCCGCTGGATCAAGCGCGACCTGCTGGAAGACATCGACAAGGTCAAGGTGGCGCTGGAGACCGACAACGCCCGCAAATTCCAGGAGTTGGGCGAGCCGCTGCTCAAGCGCATCGAGGAACTGGACCAGATCATCCGCAAGGAACGGAGCGAGTGGGTCAAGGCGATCGAGAGCGACCGCGAGAACCTGACCAAGCTCGACGGCAAGATCGGCGGATTGAGGCGCGACATCAAGCGGCTGGAGCAGCAGGCGGGGCTTGCCCCCCAGGCGGAAGGCGGCGCCGCATCGGCCCTGGATGCCGCCACCGCCGCCCTGGCGGCCCGAAGCAACGGCGAAACGCCGACGGCCCCTGCTGCCGCCGCCCCGGCGGCGACCACCCCTGCCACCGAGACCGCCTCCCCTTCGACCGAAGCGGCCCCCACGCCGCCGCCCGCCAAGCCGGCCGCCGCGCCCAAGCCAGTGCCCGACCCCAAGACCATGAGCGGCTTCCTGCCTGATCTCGGAGCGCGAAAAACCTAAATCTACAGGTCCAGGTCCTTGGCGGAATCGAGCAGGACGGTGCGAAACATCGACAGCACGTTCTGATCGATCTGGCGGCCCAGTTGGGTCATCACATGCAGCGCCTGTTCCGGCTCCATGGGCGCCTTGTAGGCCCGCCGGTCGGTCAGCGCCCCGAAGATGTCGATGATGGTCGCCATGCGGGCCAGCTCGTTGACGTCCTTGCCCTTGAGGCCGAACGGATAGCCGCTGCCGTCCAGCTTCTCGTGATGCTGTTCGGCGATCATCAGCGCGCCCCTCGGCATGCCGGGGCTGTTGCGCAGGAACGAGCCGGTGCTGGTGACGTGGCCGCGCATGATCGTCATCTCATGGTCGGTCAGGCGGTCGGGCTTGTTCAGCACGTCCTGCGGCACCGCCATCTTGCCCACGTCGTGGACCAGGCCGCCGGTGGCCAGGACAATCAGGTCGTCGCCGCGAACCCCGATGGCATGACCGAACAGGGTCAGGAACATGGCGACCCGCAGCGAATGCACATACGAGTAATTGTGGTGCTCGCGCACGCCGTTCAGCACTTCCTTGTAGTTGCCGCCGCTGACCGCTTCCACCAAGGGAGCGCAGGAATGGCGCAGGGTCTCGTAGGGGATGGGCAGGCCGTCGGCCATCAGGTCGGACAGGGCGGTGAACACCTTGGCGGTCCGCTTCAGCGCCGCCCGCTGCACCGGCTCGATGCGCGTCCACGACCGCTCGACCTTGCTGTTGATTTCCTTGGTGATGGCGTTGAGAAGGGCGCTACGGCGGAACGGCTTGACCAGGGTGGTACGGACCCCGAACGCGGTGGCGTCGGCGAGGAAATGGCTGCGGTCGTTGGTCGCCGTGCAGATGATGGGAATACGGTCGAGGTCGGGGACACAACAGATCTCGCGCAACAACGGCAAGCCGCCGCGCGGCACCACGTTCTCGTCCAGGACCACCGCCATGGGCGGTTGAGAGGCGATCGCCTCCAGCGCCGCGTTCTGCTCCGCGAATGTGGACACCCGGTACTGAGATGTGAGGGCCCGGACGACATCGGACTGGAAGTGAGGATTGGCATCCACCACGCAGATCAGAGTCTTGCCAACGGCCTGCTGTGCTGCGTTCATCCGCCTCCCGAACAAAAAAGTCCCCGGCCTCGATGAGGTCCAGGGACTGCCCTCAACTCTTATGCCATCACCCCGTCAGCCGATCAACCGTGAATGGCGAGCCCAACCGTTTTTCATAGGGTGAAGCCCCTAGCACGACAAAAGATAGAATGCGGCGATGGCGTCCCAGGCCTCCTCGGCGGTCTCGACGAAGGTGAAGAGGTCCTTGTCGGCCGGGCTGGCCATGCCTTCGCTGATCAGGGCGTCGATGTTGATCACCCGCTCCCAGTATTCCCGGCCGAACAACAGGATGGGAATGGGGTCGATCTTGCCGGTCTGGATCAGGGTCGCCGCCTCGAACAGCTCGTCCAGGGTGCCGAAGCCGCCGGGAAACACCACCAGCGCCTTGGAGCGGGTGAGAAAGTGCATCTTGCGGATGGCGAAGTAATGAAAGCGGAAGCACAGGTCGGGGGTGACGTAGGAATTGGGGTCCTGCTCGTTGGGCAGGACGATGTTGAGCCCGATGGACTTGCCGCCCACGTCGTCGGCGCCGCGATTGGCGGCCTCCATGATGCCCGGCCCGCCGCCGGTCTTGATCACGAAGTCGCAGACATGCTCGCCGACGCAGGTGGTGGTGACGATGCGGGCGAACCGCCGCGCCTCCTCGTAATAGCGGCTGTTGGCGACCATGCGCCGGGCGACGGCCAGGCTGCGCGCCGCCTCGCGATCCTCGGGGGCGGCCAGGGTGGCGGCCTCGGCCTCGGCCAGCGCCACCTGTGCCGCCTCTGGCGAGGGGATGCGGGCCGAGCCGAACACCGCGATGGTGGATTTGATGCCGTGCTGCTGCTGCAGCAGTTCCGGCTTCAGCAATTCCAGTTGCAGCCGCACCGGCCGCAGGTCCTGGCGCAGCAGGAAATCCGCGTCCTCGAAGGCCAGCCGGTAGGACGGGGACGCGGTCTGGGCGGTGACCTTCGCCGGCGCTTCCACGATCCCGGCCATTTCATGCCGAACGGTGGGCAGCGGACCGCGCTTCTGGACCTTTCTCATGAATGACGGACTCCTGGGGGCGACCTCGCGATGGATCGCCCGGTTTATGAATCTTAAGTTTCGACCATTCCTCCTTACCACGGGGTAAAGGTGAAACCACCTCTTGGAAAGCGTCGCCGCCTTCGCTATAGGGGAGACAGCCTTTTCCAGAGGAACCCTAAGGTCATGACCCATCAGCAGCTCGGCGATTTCGGCGATTTCACCCTTTCGGTGGTCGTCACCAGCCCGCCCTGGTACGAGAACTGCTTCCTGGTGCTCCACAAGCCGAGCCAGGCGCTGGCGGTGGTCGATCCCGGCGGCGACGGCGAACGCCTGCTCGAGGCCATCAAGGAGATGGGGGGCAAGCCCCAGGTCATCCTGCTGACCCACGGCCACCCCGACCATCTGGGCGCCGCCCATCAGCTCGAGGTCGCCCTGGGCATCCCGACCCGCGCCCATGCCGACGAGACCCCGGTGATCGCCGCGTCCAGCGACCTCAACCGCTCCTTCACCGGCCAGCCGCAGAAAGGCCCCGGCAGCCTCGAGACCTTCGCCGGCGAGCCGACCGAGACCCTGGGCGACGCCCCCATCCGCGTCATCCACACCCCCGGCCACACCCCAGGCGGCGTCTGCTTCGACTTCGGCCCGTTCGTGCTGACCGGCGACACCTTGTTTCGCAACGGCGTCGGCCGCACCGACCTGCTCGGCGGCAGCGAGCAGCAGTTGTGGGCCTCCATCAACCGGTTGCTGGGGCTGCTGGAGGACGACGTGATGCTGTTTTCCGGTCACGGCCCGGAATGGAGCGTCCGCGACGCCCGCCGCTGGTGGCGGATGGTTGGGTGATGCCGGCGAACTTTTCGCCGGTATCCAGCCGCCATTGAGGCGGCGGCCAAGGGCGCGGATGCGCCCGCCCGGCGAGGGACAATGAGGCGAGCCCGTTTTGGCTCGCCGGCCTAAGGGGTTCCCCAGGGCCGGATGGGGACCAGCCGAAGACCGGGCGGAACCACCGCCCGCGTCAGGTCAAGGTCGTTCAGGCCGACCGGCACCCGCACCGACCCGGCGGCCAGGGGCAATTCGATCACCCGCCCGCCCAGGACGTCGTCGGTGAACGACACCAGACGGGTGGCCGACAGGGTGGCGCGCAGCGTGTTGCCCCGCAGGGGATCGTCGGCCACCAGCACCAACCGGCGCAGAACCCGCCCCGGGGCGGCATAGGTGATGACCGCCACCCCGCCATGGCTGGCATACTCCTCGTCGGCGACGGACAACGCCGCCATGCGCTTGGCCTCGGGCTCGAAGACGAACTGCGCCAACGGCAGGTCGGCGTCGAACAGGCGATTGCCGTCGATCACGGAATAGGCGGTGCGACGGCCGCCGCGCTCGGTCCAGAACATGAGGTCGTCGCCCAGGACGGCCGACGACGCCAGAGCCCGCACCGTATAGAGCGGCGCCTTGCGCAACTCGGCCGGCGACCCCATCGGCCAGGCGTCGAGCCGGGCCAGCCCCTCGCCGTCCTCGCCCACCACGATGCGCTGGCGCACCAGCAGCCGGCGCGGCCGCGGCTCGCCCACCATGGGCACGCTGAGGATGTTGTAGGTGGTGTTGGTCAGGCGGCTGGTGTAGCGGCCATGGTCGTCGCGCAGAGCGAAACTGGATCCGCCTTGCAGAACGGCGTCGTCATGCCCCATGGAGCCGATCACCATCATGGCAACACCGGTCGCGACCAGGATCGGCAGGGTAAACAGCGTCACCAGACCGGCAATGATCATTCCCGCAATAAACGGCCACGTGCTGCGCATGCCTCTCCCCCAAGCGCGGCTGCCTAACCCCGACGCCCGGTCACCTTACGCTGGCCGGTGATCCGCCGCAACCCGGCGCAAAGCCGCCCCGGAGAGGAATATGACTTCTCCTGTGGATATGGGGAAAGGAAGCGTTGACGCACCCAAGACCTTTCCGTTAGAAACATCGCTCCAGCCACGGCGGTTAGCAACCGCCTCTGCGGAGGGGTGGGTGAGTGGCTGAAACCAACGGTTTGCTAAACCGTCCTAGGGTGTCAAACCTTAGCGCGGGTTCGAATCCCGCCCCCTCCGCCACCTACCTTTTCGGGTAGGCATTGTTTTCCGATAGGCTCGGGAAATCCCCAGTCTTTGCGCCATTCTGATGCTTAGCAAGAGCGGAGACGCTGCTCTATCGGGCAGGTTCCGGCGCCGGTTCTCCCATCTTCTCCGTTTGCCATTTCGGCGGTAGGCTTCGCGCCGGTGGCGATGGTGCGCACCATCATGACAGAAAGCAAAAAACCGGAGATTTACTTCCGGTTCCTCTTCACTGTCTTGATAGCGGTATCAGCCGCAGCCGAGCAGGGCCCGCTGCCGGTCCCAGGCCAGTGGCAGGTCGATGCGTTTGACCAGGGTGTCGGCGGTGAGATCGGGGGGATGATCACCGGCGATGATGGCCTCGACCACCGCGGGGGCGAGGAAAGCCAGCGGCAGCAACTGGCTGACATAGCCGTCGCTGACTCCGTCGCGCTGGGCGATGGCGGTGATGGAGGGCAGGACGCCGGAGGCGAGATCGTTCCACCACGATCGCCCCCGGGCAATGGATTTCACCAAGGCGGGATCGGCCCGTGATGGGGTTGTATCACCGGTGATGACGAGGCGCATCTCGACGCCACGGCGGCGGATGCTCATGGGCACGGTGCGGATGATGGTCAGCGCCTCGGGGGCGTCCACCACCCCATCGGCCGGCACAAGGACGGCCAGCGACAGGGTGAGGATCAGACCATCCTCGGCGATCTCCACCCGCCGGATGAACTCGGAGCCGACATCCCTCTCCAGCCGCGATGCCAAATTGGCGGCCCGCGTCAGACAGAGCGGCAGCCGCGCGATGCCGATCCCCGCTTCGCTCAAACTGGCGGAGAGCGCCTGACGATCGGCCAGGATGGTGGCGACGGCGCGGGCGACGGCGCATTCAAGGTCAGGCGCCGGCAATCGCCATCCCCGCCGGGAGTCATCGGCGGTGCCGGTGATCAGGGAGCGGGAGACATAATAGCGATAGCGCCGCCCCTGCTTCACCGCATGGCTGGGGGTGAGGCGTTCGCCTGCGGCATCGAACAGCTTGCCGGTCAGCGGACTGGGTTCCGTCGTCCTGGGACGGTCGGAGCGGGTGACGGCATTGTCGGCCAGCCGCGCCTGCACCCGATCCCACAGCTCGCGCCCGACAATGGCCTGGTGCAGGCCGGGATGACGGATGTCCCCATGGCGGATCTCGCCCATATAGATGGGATTGGCCAGCATGGCGTAGAGCGAGCCGCGCGAAAACGGCTTGTCGCCGGCCGATGTTCCGTCGGGCAGGATGCGCCGCTTCGAGCGGATACCCTCCCGCTCCAGCTCGCGCTTGAGGTCGCGGACACTGCCGAGGTCGAGGTAGCGGCGGAAGATGTCGCGCACCGTCTCGGCTTCCGACTCGTTGACCACCAGCTTGCGCTCCCGGACATCGTAGCCCAGCGGCACGTTGCCGCCCATCCACATGCCCTTCTGCTTGGAGGCGGCGATCTTGTCGCGGATGCGCTCGGCGGTGACTTCCCGCTCGAACTGGGCGAAGGACAGCAGGATATTGAGGGTGAGGCGCCCCATGGACGAGGTGGTGTTGAACTGCTGGGTCACCGCCACGAAGGACACGCCGCTGGCGTCGAACACCTCGACCATCTTGGCGAAATCCGCCAGCGAGCGGGTCAGGCGGTCGATCTTGTAGACCACCACGATGTCGATGCGCTTGGCTCGGATGTCGTCGAGCAGGCGGTGCAGGGCCGGCCGCTCCATGCTGCCGCCGGAGAAACCGCCATCGTCGTAGGCGGTATCCACCAGCCGCCAGCCCTCGGCCTTCTGGCTGCGGATGAAGGCCTCGCAGGATTCCCGCTGGGCCTGCAGCGAGTTGAAGTCCTGCTCCAACCCCTCCTCCGAGGACTTGCGAGTATAGACGGCACAGCGTTTGGGAATCGGCTTAGCGGGTGGCATTGCTAACCTCCGTTCCCTTGAGACCGAAGAACCGTGGCCCCGACCAGCGGGCGCCGGTAATGGCGCGGGCCACCTCCGACAGCGAGCGCCGCCGTTCGCCGCGATAGAGGACCCCGTCACCGAGCAGGATCACCTCGTGGGTCTCGCCCCGCCATTCGCGCAGCAGGCAGGTGCCGGGTTTGAAGGCAGGTGTCGGCAAGGCGATGGCCTTGCCGGCGGCCTGATCCAGGGCGGCGCGCTCCAGCAACCGGCGGGTGGCCGGTTTGAGGCCGCCGAGGATGTCGTCGGCCTATGTGCCGGACTTATCGCCGGGTGGCGATGGAGATGGTACGGACTTGGCCCTCCAACTCATGGTCGCCGATGGTGCCGGTTTAGGCGACGATAGACGGGCGTTCCGGTCGAAGATCAGCCGCCGGAGGCGGCGTAGCGCAAATTGAAGGTGACGGTCTCGGCGGCGCCGGCCGGGAGCTGCTTTTCGAAGGTGCTGGGAATCAGCGCGGACGCGTTGACCGGATGCCGGTCGTTGTAGCCGGCGCTGCGACCAGTGACGGTCTCGCCGCGATCATTGACGATGGTGACCGCCGACAGGTGGTGGCACTCATCGACCACCACATGGCCGTAATCCGCGATCAGGTCGGAAACCTCGCCCTTGCGGACAAGGCTCTGGATCAGGGCGACGTCGATTATCCCGGTGGGCTTTTTCTTGCCGCCCCGGATGACGCCGATCTTGGCGGGGTCGACGTCGAGGAACGCCTTCAGCCGCGCCACCCACTGGTCGAGCAGCTGCTGGCGATGCACCAACACCAGCGTGTTGGTGTCGCGTTTGGCGATAAGGTGGGCCGCCACCACGGTCTTACCGAAGGCGGTGGTGGCGGCCAGCACCCCAGTGTCGTGGGCCAGCAGCGCCTTGGCAGCTACCTCCTGCTCCTCGGTCAGCGTGCCGAGAAAGCGCACGGCGAGCGGTGTGCCGCCCTGCCGCTCATCCCGCAGCTCAATCGCCATGCCGAGTGAGCCCAGCAGGTCGAGGGCGGCGTCGAGGCAGCCCCGGGGCAGGGCGAGATGCTTGGCGAACAGTTCAGCACAGGAGATGATTCGCGGCTTGCCGAAGGTCGGCAATCGCATCGCCTGGGCGGCGTAGAATTCCGGGTTCTGGAAGGCGGCGAGTCGGATCAGGCGATTGACGAGGCCCGGCGGAATACACTCGCGGTTGAGGTAGACCTAGTTGCCCACGACGACCTCCACCCGTTCCGGCAGATCGCGAATCGGCTCTTCTTTCCGGCGCCGTGATGGTGGCGCCGCCCACGGTTCTTCATCCTCGTCGGCGACCGGGAGGCGGACGCCGAGGACGCGCCCGGCAGCGGCGGCTTCGCCGACCAGAGCCGCGACCTCGCTCCGGCTCATCCGTCGCAGGGTCGACAGGACCGCCCACTGGTCGGCGTAGAGCCGAAAGGCGTCGTCGAGGAACACGCTGTTGTCACTTCCCCTGGGAACGCGCTGGAGGGGCAGCGCGATCAGGTTGCCGAACCCTCCGGCGGGCATGGTGTCCTGGCTGGGAAAGAAGCGGTCGTAAGAGTCGAAGCCGATGTCCGGGCAGCGCTCCATCGTCTCGGTGATCAGCCAAGCTCCCAGCCTGCGAGCCTCGGCGGCAGGAACCGGCTCGGAGAAAAATATCCAGACGTGACCGCCATTGCCCGAGCGGGAGCGCTCCAGGGCGGCCGGAACCGCCTTCTCGCGGCAGGTGGCGAGGAAGGCGGAAACATCGCGCCTCCATTCCTTCTTGTCGAAGTCGGCGGCCAGAAACCAGCAGGTCTCATCGGGCAGCAGCGGGTAGACGCCCGCGATGAAGCCAGCCCCGCGACCCGAGGCTGCCGGGTCGCGGCCCTGGAGGTGGTTCCGCACCACCTCGTCAGTGACGGCGGTGAATGCCTGGTTGGGGCACTCGCCGCACTTGACCTTCGGCTTGCCGCACACACCACGCAGCCACTCGTTGTGGCAGACCGGCGAATAGCCGGACTTTCCGCTCCGGGGATTATCCCAGCGGCGCGGAAAGACGTCCTCCCGTCCGCGAAACAGGCAGCGGAACAGCGCGACCTTGTCGACGGTCGGTGACGCCATGGTAACAGGAGCGTCCTGTGGCGAGGCGGCCTTGGATTCGGCTTCCGTCGCCAGGGCCGAAGCTGCTTTTCTGGCCTCGTCCAGTTGGGCGGCGACGTGCGCGCGCTCGCGGTCGAGAGAAGCCAAGCGCTTCTCCAATTCCTCGACCCACGCCTGTGCTTCTTCCTGTCCCGACATTCGGTCGCGCCCCTTCGTCTCGATGGTCCCCAGGGTCAACATTTGCGTCGCCGGGACACAACTGGAATTTCAGGGAATGCGGCGTCGCCCTTCTCTCAGCCTTGGCGGACAACCGGCGGAGCCCCTAAACTGCCACAATAGAGCGGCAGGAGGACTCATGATCGACGATCCGATCAAGGCGGCGCATCTTCTCGAACAGCTGAGGGAACACCTGCCGTTTCCCACCATCCTGTCGCCGCCACTGATGGCGATGCTCCGCGAACAATCCGGGGGCCTGGATGTGCCGCCGCGAGGCGAAGTTACCCAATTGCATTATGTCGGTGACGAAGGTGGCATCGTCTGCGGCCTCGCCCTCGGCATCGATACCGGCGGCAGAACCTTCTTCACCTCGATCACCCATCTGCTGTTCGACCACAGAATGCCGCTGGCGCGCGAGATCGCCGCCTACCAGAAGCACCGGGGCAAGCGGTTGCGGCGCCAGGGACGCCCGACATGAGCGAGTACCAGTACTACGAGTTCCAGGCCATCGACCGACCGCTCGACGAGGCGGCGCGAACCGCCTTGCGCGACATCTCGACACGGGCCCGCATCACCGCCACCAGTTTCGTCAACAGCTATGAGTGGGGCGACCTCAAGGCCGATCCCCGCGAGCTGCTGAAGCGCTATTTCGACCTGTTCCTTTACCTCGCCAATTGGGGCAGCCGTCGGCTGGCGCTGCGCCTGCCGAAACGCCTGATGGACCTGGATGCCCTTGATCGCTTCGAGCTGGATGACGACTTGGTCTCCCTCAAGGTGTCGGGCGAGCATCTGATCATCGACATCCACCGCGACGAGATCGAAGCCGGGGATTGGGACGACGGTGGCGGCTGGTTGGCGGCGCTGGCGCCGTTGCGGGCCGAGATTCTGGCTGGCGACCTGCGGCTGGACAAGGCCGCCCTGCCGTGAGCGCAGAAGGACGTCCTGCAAGAGGCTCTGGGGATTGCGGCACATCAGGGCTGGAATCAGGAGTCATCTTGACCCGGATGGGCTGCCGACCCGGACATGTTTTCCGGTCGGCATACCTTGTTTCTTGTGGCCCAAAATCAGGTGGACCAACGATGGGCTCAGGTCAGGGTCGCTGCCGTCCCCACTCCATGATCGATCCGTCCCGCGCGACGGCGTCTCACTTCCCATCCGCTTACGACCCATTATGCCGCGTAGCGGCTTCGTCCAATCCGCAGTGAAACGGCTGTTTGGTTGACTTTGAAGCAGGCAAATACCTATTATATGGATAATACGTGTTTTTTGGAGTTTCCGCCATGCCCGGTGCCCCCGTGTTCGATACCAGCTACAGCACCACCGACGTCAACAAGGCGGGGGCGCGGGTCTACGATGACGCCTGGGTCAAGGGCGGTGTGGAAATCACCCGGCGGGGACAGCGCTTCGTTCTGTTACGTCAGGACTACCTGACCAAGCTGATCGAGGACGCACATGATGACCGACCAAATACTCTTGATGACCTGCTCCACGACTACGATGCCGACAAAATCCGGGCGCTGACGGTGGACTTCTCCAGCAGTCCCACCGTGGGCAAGGAGATCATCTGAGATGGCGGCAAAGGGTGACGACTTTTCCAAAGGCTATGTTCCGGCGCGGGGCGACGTCGTGCATTTGGATTGGAACCCGGCCATCGGTCACGAGATGAAGGGACCGCATTACGGACTGGTGCTGTCCCAGGATGCCTACAATATCGGGACCGGGTTGGTGGTGATTTCCCCCATCACGTCGAAAGTCGGCAAGCTGAGTGCCTTCGAATTTGAGGTGCGAGCCGGCAGGGTCAGCGGCGTGGCCATCCTGTCGCAATTCCGCACGCTCGACTACCAGAGCCGCAGTGTCCAGTACGAGGGATCGGTTACGGTGGCGGAGATCGACGAGGCGACGCGCCGGGTCAAAATGGTCCTGTGACGGACGTCGATGGCCTTCCCTCTTCACCCTGATCGCTTCCCTGCTGGGGTCGGGAAAACTCCCTGTTCCTGCGAATAGGGAATTGCGCACGAACATGGCCGCTTTCCGCGGTTTGCCGTGCCCATTTGCAGTTTGAATCGCACCATTCCGCCGATATTCCCTGCACTTTCCCTGAAGATCAGGGAATTGCCACCGGAGACTGGTTCGCTCCGGACTGCGTCCTCCGCCACCTACCTTCCCAGGTAGGTTCTATTTCCCAGATGACTTGGGAAATCCCCCGTCTTTGCGCCATTGCGGCGGCCAGCCAGAGCGGAGACGCTGCTCTGGCGGGTAGGTTCCGGCGCTGGCTCTCCCGTTTTCTCCGTTTGCCATTTCGGCGGTAGGCTTCGCGCCGGTGGCGATGGTGCGCACCATCATGACAGAAAGCAAAACCGGCATTTTACTTCCGGTTCACTGATGCAACGTTGATGGATTTGCCAGCCGCAGCCGAGCAAGGCGCGCTGCCGGTCCCAGGCCAGCGGCAGATCTGTGATTGCTGGCCGGTAATTGCTGACCAGACAGCAAAAAGCCCGCCTTCTGGGCGGGCTTCAAGCTCTTGAATTCCAAGAGGAAAAATGGTGCTGCCGAATGGAATCGAACCATCGACCTTACCCTTACCAAGGAGACTTTGTTCTTACTACATAGCCGCACAGCCCCGCAAACCGCACAAGCAACGCATTGAAATATCGTAACTTTTTACGAAACGTGCGAAAGTGATACGAAAATATTCCGCACGGAACCCACCTTCTGGTGCCGACTCGGTGCCGACTCTGATATGCTGACCCGTACCAGCCAGGGGGATATGATGCGGGAAAAGCTAACCCAGAGTTTCGTCAAGACCGTGACATGCCCCGATGGCAAGGCATTGCTGATCGTCCGTGATACCCAGCTTCCGGGCTTTGGCCTCAAGGTCACCAAAACCGGCCACAAGAGCTTCTATGCGGAGCGCCGTGTTGGCAAGGGCCGGGATACGGAGAAACGCTACATCTCCATCGGCACCTACGGCACGTTCACCGTGGAACAGGCCAGGGGGAAGGCCGGTGAGTTCCTCCGCGCCTTCGTTGGCGGCTCTGACATTATGGCGGAGGTCCGGGCCACCAAGGAGGCGAAAGCGGCCACCAAGGCAGCAGCCAAGGCTTCCGAAGACCGATTTTTTGAGGCGGTTCTTGAGGACTATCTTGCCCGCAAGGTCCGGGGGATTCTTGCTCGTGACAAACAGACCGAGGGCCAACTGCGATTGCACTTCCTCCCGTCCTGGTCTGGCCGGGATGTCACCACCATCAGCAAGCGCGATGTGCTGGATGTGTTGGAACGCCTGGAAGACAAAGGCAAGGGTGGCGCGGCCCGGAAGTCACGAGCCCTCATCAGCGCGTTCTTCTCGTTTGCCATGAGCCGCGACCTGATCCAGACGAACCCCGCCTCCGGTCGCGGGCTGACCTCGACCAAGTACGTTCCCCGCACCCGCGTTCTGGACAACGGGGAATTGGTCGAGGTCTGGAAGGCTGCGGAGAAGCAAGGCTATCCATTCGCCCCCCTGTTCCAGTTATTGATTCTGAGCGGCCAGCGATTGCGCGAGGTGGCGGAAGCGCCCTGGAGTGAGTTCAACTTGGATGCCGGAGTCTGGACCATTCCGGCCCAGCGCACCAAAATGCGGAAAGCCCCTCACGATGTCCATATTACCCCTCAAATGAAGGCAATCCTTGATGCGCTCCCTCGCATGAAAGGCTCCCCCTTCCTGTTCACAACGACACTTCTTACCCCCGTGAGCGGCTTCACTGGGGCAAAGAGGAAGGTGGACAAGGCTATTGCAGAGGCCCGCCAGGAGGCCGCCGGAGAGACCGAGGCCGCAGTAATCCCGCAATGGACCCCGCACGACTTCCGGCGCAGCCTAGGCAGCGGAATGCAGGCCCTTGGCCTTGCCATGCACGTTGTGGAGCGCGTGATAAATCATACCCCGTCCGTTCTGCGCGGCGTTGGCGCGATCTACCAGAGGCACGAGTATTTGCCCGAGCGTAAGGCCGCCCTGGAGGCCTGGGGGCGGCATGTCGAGAACCTGTTGACCGACACCACCACCAGCAACGTGGTTCCGATCAGGGCATAACCCTTTCCGCCGCCATCTCGCCGCCGATCTGCGCGGCGACCGTGGTGGAGGCTGATCCGTCACCATGGCATTAATTGAGGCACTCCGTGGAATTCTGCATCACCCAGCCCCAGAGTTGCCGACTATATTCGCTCGTCGAACCAAGGGTGAAATATCCGACCACCTTCGTTTGCCGGTCATCAATGGCGGTGATGTCGTAGACCTGATAGGTGTCCACGCCCAAACCGCCATGGAGGGCGACCGTAACTGTCCCTGACTTGGTGTCGGTATAAATATCCCCCTGTACCACCATCTGGGCTGTAATCAGCCCTGTCTGGTAACAGTTGCGGGCTTGGTTGAGGACTTTGCGATAGACCGCTTGATAGCCCTCCGGCGAGACGAAGCTGGTCGCACGCCCCGGACCTAGCGCCCTGACGCCCTGCGCCGTTGACGGCGCACACGCCGCCAGCAATAGGGCCGCCACCACCATGCACGAGAACTTTCGCATATCCCTGCCCCCTCTGAATTGGTTCCCCTGACCGTCAAGGGCGTTGGAATCGCCTGAGTAGAATATCCACCAAGACACCCCACCACAATCCGCATTACCATCCACAATAAAAACCAACAAACATCAATAATATGCGAAATACATTCCGCACATTCGCATACATATGCCATTAATAGTTGTTGCGTTTTTAGAATGGTGATGCTGTAATGCTTCAATAATTCATCTTGGAGCAAGCAACGTGGACGCCATTAGCAACGCCAGCACCCAGACCATTATTGAAGCCTTGTATCTTATCATTCAGAGCCTGACCGAGTTGAGACAGGATGAGTTCATTGCCTTGCTGATGGCCACAGATGCTTTGGTCGGGCAGGGTTTCGGGGTTCAGCCGGTCAACATGCCCGCCCTGATCCGCGCCCGCGAGGCAATTGCCGCTCGGCTGGACCGTGAGTACGCATGATCCTTGGCCGGAAGCGAAGGCCTCCACCACCGCTTCCATGAGTAGTTTCCACCCCCCCCCCCCGCCCTTCGTATATGACGCTTCCACCCCTTCGTATATGCTGCGTGCGATTGGGTGGTGTGGTTGGGAGGCTGTGTGATGGACTGGCACGTTCAATACCGAGACGCCATGGGCGACCGCCTTGTGATGTTTTCGACCCCGGAGCGGGCCATTGAGGCTGCCTGTGGGCTCATTGACCAAGGCCATGACGTTTACGGCATCGGCACAGGGCCTCTCACGGACACAATCAAAAAGGAACACATTGAGCGTATTTACGCCATGTGGGCGCGGACCCAATACCTGTTCGACCGTATCCCATGTGTGGGCGTGAAGCGCCGAGCCTCGCGCTAGCCTTAGCCGCCTGGGTGAGGTTCATCATGCCGTCCGCACCGGAGATGCGGTCGAAGGCTTCCACCTTGGGCGTCTGGACGGAGACCATATCCTCCAAGGCCAGCACCTTCTCGCTGTAGTTCAACAGCAGGCTCCGCATGGTCGCCGGGTCACGCAGGGCGTCCAGAGGATCGCGGGGCGGGCCGATCAGACCACGCTCGTAGGCGTCGAACTTCTCGATGACCTCGATGGTGATATCCGTGGCGTCCTGGGTGTCGGACTTGGCGGTGATGAAGATGGCCTGCTTGCGGTTCAGATAGAACTCGGTGGCCGTCTTCCCTCCGGCTTCCGGTCGGTTTGCCACCGTGGCAAACCGACCCATCTTCGTCAGAGCCGCCTCGTGACGGCGAACGAGCTTACGAATGTCGATGGGGGTGGAAAAGCCGAGGCGCTTTCCCAGGTCGGTATCGAGGATACGGGACTCCCCTTCGATGGAGGAGACGGTCAGGGTGGCAATGGGGGTGATCTGGTTCATGGTGACCTCACGCGGACAGGTGGGAAGAGACGACATGGGCGAAGCCGGTGGCGAGGCCCACGAGGTTATCGCCAGATTTGGCGACAACATCCGTCACGAAATCCTGTCCGCCTTAGATTTCCACGCGCTTGAGGATATTGCGAACGGAGGTGGCGTGCCATAAGCCCCCACGGGGAGTCGGCACCCGGCGAGCGTTCAGCGCCTCGGCAATGTCGCGCAGCGCAACAGCACCTTCCGCCTGAATGGACCGGATGACAGGGAGAACCGAGGCCGCCGCCCGGTCTGCCTGTTCCCGCTGGACGGATGCCCCCTTCCCTCGGATGGCCCCCAAGTTCGGATTCCCGAGGCGAGTCCCACGAGCCTTTGCTGCGGCGAGGGCGGCGCGGGTCCGGGCGGAAATCATGGCGCGTTCCTTTTGCGCCAGGGCGCTGTAGATGTGGATCAGGAAAGGGTCAACATCCGCCCCAAATTCCGCCACGACGAACGGAACCCGGTGAGCCATCAGGCCGCTGATGAAAGCCACATCCCGAGAGAGACGGTCCAACTTCGCCACCAGCACCGGGGCTTTCGCCTTCCGGGCCACCTCCAGGGCGGCGGCAAGCTCCGGGCGACGCTCCAGGGCGTCACTGCCCTTGCCGGTCTCGCATTCAACGTGCTCCGCCATGATGGTGTAACCTTCGGTCTCGGCGAACCGGACGATGGCGGCCCGCTGGGCTTCGATCCCGAGGCCCGACTTCCCTTGCTGGGCAGTGCTGACCCGGATGTAGCTGATGGCGCATTTCATGGCGGCTTCCCTCTCTGGTATAAACATCATACGAGCGTTTGAAGTTTATACGCAAGATGGTTTTATGGTGCCGCACCAGCCTGAATAGATGCGCTTGACTCGCTCCCTGAGCAAGTGGCACAATACCTCCAGAATACATGAATACCGCCACAGCCGCCCGGAGCAATCCTGAGCGGCTTTTTCTATGCCCGCTGGTCGCGACCTGAACCACCAGCCGAACCCCCGGAGAATCAAAAATGACAGTCTATCTGCGCCGCCGCGAGGCAGCGGAGCGAGCACACGTGAGCGTCCGCCTGCTGGAAAAGCTGGCCACTGTCGGAGGCGGGCCGCCCTACATCCGCGTCGGCTCTCGCCTCACGCTGTATAAAATTGACGAATTCGACTCTTGGCTGAATGACCGTCGCGTCACGTCCACGGCGGACGCCATCAGCAAGTCGGCATAAAAGAAAAACCCCTCCGGTGATAAGGCCGGAAGGGTTTTGGTTGGTGGCAACGAGGCAAAGCGATGACCACCAGTTACGAGAAACATAATGTCCGAAGAAAATGCGAAATTCAATAGTAAGTTTGCGATGATACCAGCATGGACCATCCGCGAACAAGGGCTGTGCTTCACGACTAGATTGTACGTTGCCATTGCAAGGCACGCTGATAATTCTGGCTTCTGCTATCCGTCCACTTCTTTTCTCCGCCGTGTTCTTGGCCTTGGTATCGCTGCACCGGGAACCGATCCCAAGAGGGCGTCCGCAATGGCCGATAACGCCGCCGCCACCGTTCGGCGTGGTGTCCGCTCTCTGATCGCCATGGGGCTTCTCAAGCGTGATCGTGTCGGGGGACGCGACGGGTTCCGCCTCAGTGGACTCGACGCCGATAACCCGGAATGGCTGACTCAGGTAGGTGCGGATCAGCACCGGGGTAAGGGTGCGAAGGTAGGTGCGGATCAGCACCGGGGGGAGGGGCAGATTAGCACCGGGACCCCGGTGCAGATCAGCACCCCAGAAGATACCAGTGAAGAAACCAATGAAGAAACCAAAGAAGAGACCGATCCGCCTTTTTGGGTGCCACCTGATTTCGAGGACGACGGGCACCTGTTCGACAACCCGCCCACCACCATGGCGGCCTCTTCCTCCCCGCCGGTGAAAGCTGGCGACAGCAAAGACATTCAGGAGGGTCTCGACGCCTACAACGCCGTGGCAAGCAAGCATGGCCTTTCCCTCGCCTCCCGGCTCACGGACGAGCGGCGGAAACAGATCAAGGCTCGAATCCTCGACGCTGGTGGAATCGAAGGTTTCCGGGCTGCTATGGCGTTGATCCCCAAAAGCGGGTTTCTGTTGGGCACGACGTCTGACTGGAAATGCACCATCGACTCCATGATCCGCCCGGCCAATTTCCTCAAGCTCTCCGAGGGTGGGTATTCCGACTCTGGCGGCAAGAAGACCGCTCCGGGCTATGGCCACAGCGATGACGGTTCCTACATGCCGGGGTTCCGCAACTAACACCCACCACCACCCGCCCGGAGACCCGTGGCGGCAAGAACGACAGTAAGGGCGGCTGGGGTGCCCCAATTGACCTGACGCCCCCCAGCGGCGTTTAGAACGAAGGAAATCTGAAAATGACGTCGAAAATTGAAACGGCCTCCGCCCAGGTGCGCGAGTTGAGCAAGATGGTTGGGGAATTGGAGGCAGAGCACGCCAAGGCTGTGGCAATGGCGGAGGCCACCGACCGCCCGGCCCCCGGCGCTCTTGCCCGATTCCTCGCCGGTGGCACTGAAGCTGCCATTGCCAAGGGACTCGACGTTGCTCTGGTCGCCCGTCGCCGCGCCGACGAGATCGCCGCCGCCTTGGCCGAGGCCCGTCAGACCCTTGAGGCTGCCCGCGCCCAGGTGGTGGTGATCCAGGGGGCGGCAGACCAGACCCGTTGCAAGGTGCTGGCCCACGATATCGCCGACCTCGGCGCGGTTCTGGCCAGTCAGGTTTCCGGCTTGCTGGCCACCTTCGCCGCCCACCGTGCCGCTACCGCCGAGTTGGCTACCACATCAGGAGTCGCGCATGTCGCCGACTCCACCGACGACGCCACCCTTGGGGCGATGCGCCTTTTGTGGACCTCGACCGCACATGCGAAGTACGACACTTGCGGAGACGCTGGCCAGATGCTCATTTCGGCGGATACCGATATCGCCGCGTGCGGTCGCGCCGTGCTCCAGTGCGTCGTCGCTCAGACCCAGAAGGCCGCGTGATGATTACCATCCGCGAGACAATCACCATCTCGAAAATCGACACACCTCAGCGCCTCGCGTTCGGGTGGGCCTCGATCATTGAGGAGAACGGAATCCCGGTCGTGGATAGCCAGGGCGATATCATTTCAGAGGACGAACTGGAGAAGGCCGCGTATTCCTTCGCCGAGGACTGCCGCAAGGCCGGTGAGCTTCACACCACCATCGGCGTAGGCGAATTGGTCGAGTCCTTCGTCTTTACCAAGGCCAAGCAAGACGCCCTGGGCATTGACCTCGGCAAGGTGGGTTGGTGGGTCGGGTTCCGCTTGTCTCCAGAGGTCTTCGCCAAGGTGGCGGACGGCACCTACCGGGCATTCAGCATTGGCGGCGTCGGCCAGCGGGTCACCATCAACAAATCGGCTTCTCCGGCCCGGACGGCTCGCTCTTTTGCCGAGGTGCTCACGGGCCGGACGGTAGCCGCTCCGGCCTTGACCCCGGCGCAAGTCATCGCCAAGGCCACGGCGGCTCTGGATTCGGTCGCCGCCTCGTTGGCAGCCACGGAATCGCCCTTGATCCGGCTGATAAAATCCGACGCGGCGGCGGAGATGGCCGCCCCTCGTGGTGGCCGGACCATTCTCGAAGACATGTCCGCCAACTTGCGGGATGCCGAGGACATGGCCCTTTCCAACACGGCCCGCCTTTCCGCCATGGACCGCCTCGCCGTTCAGGTCCCCCTCGCTGCTGCTGCCGTCCGCGCCCTCACCGACGCCGCCCAGGCCCACAAGGATGGCAAGCTGCTGGACAAGGCGCGGGCCGTCGTCTCCGCCTCGGAGAACATCGCCAAGGCGGGCGACAGCGTGCTCTTGCGGCTTTGCCGCGCCATGGGTCGATAGCCGTGGGAACGCTGTTCGACTTCAACGCCTCTTTCGACAAATTTGAGGCCGCTATCACCACCATGACCGAGGACTTAGTTCGTCAGGTCGCCCTGGCGCTTCACCGTGGGATTTTGGAAAAAACCCCCGTCAAGTCTGGATTCGCTCGGGATAACTGGCAAATCACGTTTGGTGCCCCGGCCTCGGAAACCCGCCCGATTGGCGATTATTCAAGCGATATCGCTTTGCTTACAGGGCCTCTCGACATGAAGGCGAAAATCTTCATTTCGAACTGCTGTGTCTATATCACGTCTCTCGAATATGGCCATTCCGGTCAGGCCCCCCAGGGAATGGTCCGGGTGACCATTGAGGAGGTGAAGGACGCTGTGGGCCGGATTCAGGCCGCGTTACAGCAGCACATGCGGTCCTCGTAATTCCCGGCTCTGGCGATGGAAGACGCCAACGCCGACCACCTCGCCGGTGGGGAACGGCGACGTGGTGCCCGGTCCCTTCCGTTGGGGCCGGGCGGATGTTTCACGGGTTTTTACTGTGACCTTTTGGGCGGCTCTGGCGAAGATGGGGGTTATTGCCACGGTGGCAAAAACCTCGGAGATACACCCCGCCCCACCGTGGGGCGGGTGGTTGACCGACTTGCTTCGGAGCCCTCCACCACCCTTGATACCCCGTTACACCGTGGAACGGGTCTGGCGGAGATGGATCGTGTTGCCACGGTGGAAACTCGACCCGCAATAGCCCCCCCCACCGTCTGACGAACATTGCAAGGGGGTCGCGAAACGCTACCCCCTTCAGACTCCCGGCGGAATGCAGGACGCCCGCCCCGACGACGAGAAGGGTGTCGGTACTATCGACACCCATCCGCTTTACTTTTCCCCCTTAGGAGCCACCATGACCGAAAAAAAGCCCCACGGTCGCCCGCCATTTCGCCCCACGGACGAGATGCGGACCATCGTCGAAACCTTGTCCGCCGCTGGCTTCCCCGCTGGCCGGATTGCGTCACTCGTGAAGAACCCGGCCACGGGCCGCCCGGTATCGGAACCCACCATTCGCAAGCACTTCGCCACCGAATTGGCGACAGGGGCTGCCTCGGTCGAGGCGTTGGCGGCTGCAACCCTCGTTGAGGCGATGCGGCGCGGCAGTGTCCCCGCTTCAACATGGTGGCTTTCTCGTCGCTGTGGCTGGCGTGAGGCACCTCTTGGCCTGGAAGTGTCCGGCTCCATCGTGACCAAGCCTGAGATGACCCCGGCTGAGGTGGCAGATGCCTACGCCTCTGCAAGGGATATCCTGAACGATATTGCCGCTCGCAAGGTCGCCGGGGAAGACGTGACGGAACTCCTCGCCGCCGCCCAAGCCATGCTGGCGCGGAACCGGGAAGGGCAGTGACCGGCGGCTCGGTGCCGACTCCGCCCATCCGAGCGGCAGCAGATACGAGGTTCATGGTGCCGACTCGGTGCCGACTCTTGAGGGGGCAAGCAAAAGGCCCGCCTTCTGGGCGGGCCGTAAGCTCTTGATATCCAAGAGGAAAATGGTGCTGCCGAAAGGAATCGAACCTTCGACCTTACCCTTACCAAGGGTATGCTCTACCGACTGAGCTACGGCAGCAACACCAAGCCCCGGACGAACCGGCCTGCGAGGAGGGCGCTTTATGCCACAGCCGTTTTCACGACGCAAGCGTCTTTAAGGGCGATCTTGACGACCACCCTCTCGGACGGGAATAGTGGCGCCCATGAACGATGCTGACCGCCCCAAACTGTCGGAAAAAGGCAAGGCCGACGCCGACGAGCGCAGCCGGCGACAGGCCGAGGCCCTGCGGGCCAATCTGGCGCGGCGCAAGGCCCAGAGCCGCGCCCGCACCGAAGCCGAGAGCCCCCCTTGTCCCGACGCGGACCTTACGCTACAAGTCCCCGAGACCTGAGGGAGTCGCCAACAAATGTCCGTCATGCCCGACACCTGGATTCGCGAAATGGCCACCAAGAACGGCATGATCGAGCCGTTCACGGAAAAGCTGCAACGCGAAGGCGTCATCTCCTACGGCCTGTCCTCCTACGGCTACGACGCCCGCGTCAGCCGCGAGTTCAAGATCTTCACCAATGTGGATTCGGCGGTGGTGGACCCCAAAGCGTTCTCGGCCCAAAGCTTCGTCGACCGCGAGAACGATGTCTGCGTCATCCCCCCCAACAGCTTCGCCCTGGCGCGCACGGTGGAATATTTCCGCATCCCGCGCGACGTGCTGGTGATCTGCCTGGGCAAGTCCACCTATGCCCGCTGCGGCATCATCGTCAACGTCACGCCGCTGGAGCCCGAATGGGAAGGCCACGTGACCCTGGAATTCTCCAACACCACGCCGCTGCCCGCCAAGATCTACGCCAACGAGGGCGCCTGCCAGTTCATCTTCCTGAAAGGTGATTCGGTGTGCGAGACCTCCTACGGCGACCGCGCCGGCAAGTATCAGGGCCAGCAGGGTGTCACCCTGCCCCGGCTCTAGATGTTCGCCCAGGCCGCCATCATCGCCTTCCTGGCCGATCCGGCCAGTCATGACGGTGCGGCGGTCGAGCGCGTCGATACCCATATCTCCGCCCTCTTCCTGGCCGGCGACCGCGTCTTCAAGCTGAAGAAGGCAGTCCGCCTGCCCTTCCTCGACTTCACCAGCCTGGCGGCGCGCCAGGCCGCCTGCGCCGCCGAACTGGCCATCAACCGCCGCGCCACCCCCGCCCTCTATCTCGGCGTCCGGTCGGTGACCCGCCAGGGCGACGGGAGTCTGGCCCTCGACGGTAACGGCGAGGTGGTGGATTGGGTGGTGGAGATGCGCCGCTTCGACCAGGCCACCCTGTTCGACCGGCTGGTGCGCACCGACGGGCTGGACCGAACCCGCCTCAACGAGCTGACCGAAGCCATCTTCGCCTTCCATCAGGCGGCGCCGCCGCGTCCCGACCGGGGCGGCGCCCCGGGATTGGCCTGGACCATCGACACCAACCGCGCCTCCATGCTGGCCCATGCCCCCGCCATCCTGGAGCTGGACAAGGTGGAGCGGCTGGCGGCGGTCTCCGCCGCCGCCCTGGCCCGCCACGCCCCGCTGCTGGACCGACGCCGCGCGGCCGGAAAGGTGCGCTGGTGCCACGGCGACCTGCATCTGGGCAATATCTGTCTGTTCGAAGGCAAGCCGGCGCTGTTCGACGCCATCGAGTTCTCGGAAGACATCGCCTGCATCGACGTGATCTACGACCTCGCCTTCCTGCTGATGGACCTGGATCATCGCGGCCAGCGCCACATGGCCAACTGGGTGATGAACCACTATCTCGACCTGTCGGGCGATTTCGAGGGCATCGCCCCGCTGCCGCTGTTCCTGTCGGCCCGCGCCGCCATCCGCGCCCATGTCTGCGCCACCATGTCCGCGCAAAGCGGGAGCGAGGCCTTGGCGGCCGAGGCGCGGGGCTATCTCGACGCCGCCCTGGACTATCTGTCGCCGCCGCCGCCGCGCCTGCTGGCGGTCGGCGGCCTGTCGGGCAGCGGCAAGTCGCGCATGGGCCGCGAACTGGCGCCGTTCATGGCGGTTCCCGGCGCGGCGGTGGTCCGCAGCGACAGCTTGCGCAAGCATCTGATGGGCGTGTCCATCCACGACCGCCTCGGCCCCGAGGGCTATGCCCCCGAGATCGGCCGCCGCACCTACCAGACCCTGTACGACACCTGCGCCGCCCTGCTGGCGGCCGGTCATTCGGCGGTGGCCGACGCGGTGTTCGCCAGGCCGGAGGAGCGCGCCGCCATCGAGGCGGTGGCGGCCGTGGCCGGGGTGCAGTTCGACGGCTTGTGGCTGGAGGCGCCGCCGGATCTGGCCGCCGCCCGCATCCGTGCGCGCAAGGCCAATGTCTCCGACGCCACCCCGGAGGTGCTGGAACGGCAGTTGGCCTACGACCTGGGAGTCATCGGCTGGATCCACATCGACAGCTCCCCCTCCAAGGATGTGTCGCTGGCGGCGGGCCGAGCCGCGCTGGGGGTGTGATCCCGCCCGAGCCATCGAACTGATTTTCAGTTCGATGGGGAGAAGGCAAGGCCGAAGGCCGCCAGCTTCGCTGGCAAACATATGATTGCACGCCTGCGCGTGCCTGCCGTGTAAGCCAAGCGCGAGCGCCCGGCGCCTGAGGGACCATAGACGAGCCACGATAGTGGTTCGTCGGTATGACTGCGGAATTTTTACCGGCGCGCCAATCCGTGATAACATCGGCGATGATACAAAAATCAAGCCGCAGAACGGCGGGGGAAATGCCATGCCCGTAATCGTCATCGGTGGCGGACCGGCGGGTCTGATGGCGGCCGAGGCTCTGGCCGAGCGGGGCGTCGCCGTCACGGTCTATGACGCCATGCCGTCGCCGGGGCGCAAGTTCCTGCTGGCCGGCAAGGGCGGTCTCAACCTCACCCATTCCGAAGCCATGGGCAGCTTCATCCCCCGCTACGGCGCCCGCGCCGGGCTGTTCCACGCCCTGCTGTCCGAGTTCGGCCCGGCCGATCTGCGCAACTGGGCCAAGGGGCTGGGCATCGACACCTTCGTCGGCAGCTCCGGCCGGGTGTTCCCGGACGAGATGAAGGCGGCACCGCTGCTGCGGGCCTGGCTGCGCCGGCTGCGGGGCATGGGGGTCGTCCTCCACGCCCGCCACCGCTGGAAGGGCTGGACCGAGGACGGGCGCCTGCGCTTCCGCGCGCCGGCCGGCGAGGTGGTGGTGGCGCCCGAGGCGACGGTGCTGGCGCTGGGCGGCGCCTCGTGGCCGCATCTGGGCTCGGACGGGTCCTGGGCCGAACTGCTGGCGGCGCGCGGCGTCGCCATCGCGCCCATGAAGCCGGCCAATTGCGGCTTTGACCTGGGTTGGAGCCCCCATTTCGTCGAGCGCTACGCCGGTCAGCACCTGGAGACGGTGGAACTGGCGTTCGACGGCCGCACCGTGCGCGGCGAGATCACCCTGACCGAGTCCGGCATCGAGGGCGGCTGCGTCTATGCCCTGTCCGGCGCGTTGCGCGACGCCATCGCCGCCCAGGGCATCGCCATGGCCACCCTGGACCTGATGCCCGACTGGAGCGAGGAACGGATCCTGGCGGCCCTGTCCAAGCCGCGCGGCTCGCGCTCGCAAGCCACCTTCTTCAAACGGATGCTGCCGCTGGGGCCGGCGGCGCTGGGCCTGCTGCGGGAATTGCTGCCGCGCGACGTGCTGGACAACCCGGTGTTGGCGGCCGCCGAGATCAAGGCCTTGCCGCTGCCGCTGCTGCAGGCCCGGCCGCTGGCGGAAGCCATCTCCACCGCCGGCGGCGTGCGTTTCGAGGATCTGGACGAACATCTGATGCTGAAATCGCTGCCCGGTGTCTTCGTGGCCGGCGAGATGCTGGACTGGGAAGCCCCCACCGGCGGCTACCTGCTGACCGGCAGCTTCGCCACCGGCCGCCATGCCGGGCTAGGAGCCGCTGCCTGGGTGGCGAAACAGGGGATTTAGGCCCCTCCCCCCTTCACCACCAGCACCGGACAGGTGACCTTGCCGATCACCCCCAGGCTATTGCTGCCCACCATCAGGCGGCCAAGGCCGGTGCGGCCGTGGCTGCCCATGACGATGAGATCGGACCCGGTCCGCGCGGCAGTCGCCACCACCTCCTCCACCGGCGCGCCCCGGCCGACGACGCCCTCCACCGCCACACCCTCGGCGGCATAGGCGGCGACCGTGCGCTCGACGATGCGCGCCGCCTCGGCCTGACGTTCGGGGGAATGCTTGGGCACCTCCACCGACAGCACGGTGGCGGGGACGTGGCAGCAGAAGGCGATGCGCAGGCCGGCCAGGGCGGCGGCTTCGCTGGAGGGCGAACCGTCGCTGGCCAGCAGCAGGCGGTTCTGCCACATGGTCGCCGCCTTGGGCACCACCAGCACGCTGCACTTGGCGTTGCCGATGATCTTTGCCGTCGCGTCGCCCAGCATGAAGCGCGCCAGACCGCGCTTGCCGCGCCGGCCGGCGACGATGACGTCGGCGTTCTCGTCCTCGGCGGCGCCGACGATGGCCTCGAACGGGTCCTGGGCCCGGCGCACCAGCGGCCGGCACGCCACGCCCTCGGCGGCGGCCAGGGCCACCACCTTCTCCAGGATGTCGTAGACCTTCTCCTCCGCCTGCTGGGCGGCGGCGGGGGCGACCTCCTCGTAGACGTCGTTGGTGATCACCACGCTGACCGCCAGCAGGCGGGCCTCGGCTTTCTTGGCCATGGCGACGGCGATGCGCACCGCGCCGTCGCTGAACTCCGAGCCGTCGGTGGCGACCAGGATGGTGTTGAACCGACCGGTCGGTAAGGGTTCGGTGGCGCTCATGACTCTCTCCTCAGTGCCCGACCGCCAACAGCCCCGACGCCGCCAACGACAGCACGACGATCTCGCCGGCCACCACGCCGGTCATCACCGCGTCGCGGTTGGCCAGGGGAAAGCGCAGGAAGAAAACGTAGCAGTAGACGGTGACCGCCGCCATCAGCACGATGCCGCCGAACACCAGGTCGCCCTGGAGCATCTGGGCCATCCACGGCCAGTTCTGATGGGCGATGCCCCGGTGTTCCAGATAGGCCGGCGCCGACATCCCCCAGTAGAGCGGCATCTGGGAGGCGGGAATGGTGGGGGAGAACAGGTCCAGCATATAGCCGACGAAACTGGCCGCCAGCAGGATCAGGCTGACCCGCATGCCGACCTGGAGGACCTTGGCATAGGCCAGCGCCTCGGCGGTGGCGTACTGCTTCCTGATGAACATAATGATTCCTCCGGTTCTACGCCCAGATCCCCAACCCCTTGAGCAGGGCGCGGGACCCGGCGAGCAGCAGCATGGACAGGATGATCTTGCGGATGACCGAGGTCTTGGCGCGGGTCAGCAGCCGAGCCCCCACCATGGAGCCCAGCATCATGCCGATGATCGACGGCGCCGCGATCATGGTCAGCACCGCCCCCTTGTTGAGGTAGACCCAGGCGGCGGCGGTATCGACGATGGACAGCAGGAAGCTGCTGGTGGCGGCCGACACCCGAAGCGGCACCCCCATCACCAGATTGAGCACCGGCACGTTGGCCCAGCCGGCGCCCAGGCCGAACATGCCCGCCATCATGCCGATGCCGAAAAACAGCACCATCCCCGTCGGCGTGCGGTGGACGTGCCAGTCGATGTCGCGGCCGGCGGCGGGGTCGTGGAAGATGCCGTGCATCTGCAACATCTGGCTCAGCCGGTCTGGCGCCGCCACATGGGGGATGTCCGACTTCTTCGCCGCTCCCATCAGCGCCACGATGGCCAGGATGGTGATCCCCAGGGCGGTCTGCACCACATTGACCGGCAGCGCGAGGCCCATCATCGCCCCCATGATCGCCGAGACCGAGGCGATCAGCCCCAGCGGCAGCGCGAGGCGCAGATTGGCCAGGCCGTTGCGCAGCAGCGACGGCCCCGCCGCCAGCGACCCCGCCAGGGCGATCAGCAGGCCGGCGCCGCGAACGAAATCCAGGTGAAAGGGAAAGAAGCTGCCGATGATCGGCACGAACAGGACGCCGCCGCCGACCCCGCCCAGCACCGCCACCACCCCCAGCAGGAAGGTGATGCCGAACAGGATGATCGGCCAGGCCCACCACGGCATGGCGCCGGCAACGGCCGGCGGCGCCTCGGCGGCCAGGACCGGCGAGACCAACAGACATGCCACGGCCAGTGCCGCGGCCATCAGGACGGCGTGACGCATCTCCCTCACCTTCTTCTTGGCGCTGTCCGGTCACGTTGGGCCGGCGCGAGCATCCTGTCCGCGTTGGATCACGGTATCGGATGCGGTCTTCCCCCTAGTTCCGGTAGGGATCATCGCATCATCTTAGGCGAGTCTCAATTAGAAATTATAAATATACGTGGACACTTAAGTGCCGAGAGAGGGTGGGGAAAACCCACTCTATTTTAATTGCGATTTTTCTAATATTCTGTAGTGTGCCATGGGGATGGGCGCTGGAGCGGAAGGGGAAAGGCATGGAGGCCAAGAGAGGGATTTCGGTGGTCATCGCCGAGAAGAGTCCGTTGCTTCAGGTCAGCCTGATCGGCCTGTTCGCCGAGGACCCACGCTTTTCCCAGATCCGCATGACCGCCGATGGCCAGGACTTCGTCGAGGCGGTGATCCCGGGCGGCTTCGACGTGGGGGTGATCGGCTGGGAGATGCCCAATCTCGACGGACGCGGCGTGTTGCAGGCCCTGCGCGGGCTGGCCGGCGCGCCTCGCGTCGTGGTCTACACCGGCAGCGCCCATGCCGACCTGCCGCGCCAGGCCATGACCCTGGGAGCGGCGGCGTTTTGTTCCAAGAGCGAGCCGCCCGAGCAACTGCTCGACGTCATCGTCGCGGTGGCCGGCGGCCGCATGGCGTTCCCCTTCATCGACGTCTCCGGCCTGGCCAAGGACCCGCTGACCGAACTGACCACCCGCGAACGCGACATGCTGGCCACCCTGACCATCGGCTACACCAACCAGCAGATCGCCAGCCAGCTCGACATCTCGCTCAACACCGTCAAGTTCCACCTCAAGAACCTGTACGACAAGCTCGGCGTCGCCAGCCGCGCCCAGGCGGTGGCCTTTTACCTGACGGAGTGCCATCCGCGGTGAGGGGGCGTGTCCCGGAGCTACGGCATTCAGATATCTCGTCTCTCGAATTACTTTTGTCGTCGTGCCCGGACTTGTTCCGGGCATCCACGCCCGTCCGCACCTCGAACGTCTGTATTGCGGCACGGCGTGGGTGGCCGGGACGAGCCCGGCCATGACGAGAGTTTAGTTCAGCGCCTTGATCTTATTGCCAAAGATGTGTGAACGCAGTAGCCCCCCGGCTCGGGATGACAGCATGTATGGCCGGCCGGTCGGATTGGGGCTTCCATCGTGATTGACCACCAAGGCACCAAGGACACCAAGAGGTCTCCTGGGTGGCGCCGTTTCGCCTTCCGTCCACGCAGAGGGCAATAAATTAATCAAGGCGCGGATAAAACCCGGAGCGACGCGGCCGCTCCGCCCTCTTGGTGTCCTTGGTGCCTTGGTGGTGAATAATTCCTTGTCCATCCGGGGTGATGTGGCCGGGAAGCTGCACTGTCCAATGGATTGAGCCCAGTTCAGAAAATTAAATCGACAGCCGTGGGTTTGTCCCGCCCGTTCACCCCTCCCCGCCCTCCCCCACGCCCCGCAACAATTGCGACAGCAGCACCAGTTCCGACAGGCTGCGGGCCTGGAACTTGGCCATGACGCCGGCGCGGTGGACTTCGACGGTGCGGGGGCTGATGCCTAAGCGGGCGGCGATGATCTTGTTGGAATCGCCCGCCACCAGCTGGGCCAGGACCTGACGCTCGCGCGGCGACAGTTGCTGGTGGCACGACCGGGCGAAGGCCTGGCGCTCGCGGTCGCGCCATTCCGAATCGCCGTGGCGGATGGCGTGGTGGACGCTGTCGATCAACTGCTGCTCGTTGTAGGGCTTCTCGATGAAGTCGCTGGCCCCGGCCTTCAGGGCGCCCACCGCCATGGGAATGTCGCCGTGGCCGGTCAGGATGATCACCGGCAGGCTGACGTCGCGGGCCGCCAGTTCCTTTTGCAGCTCCAGCCCGCTCATGCCCGGCATGCGCACGTCCACCACCAGACAGCCGAGGCGGCCGAGATCGGCGCGCTTGAGGAAGTCGAGGGCGGAGACATAGGTCTCGGTGGCCAGCCCCACCGAGTAGAACACCAGCCGCAGCGAATCGCGGACGGCCTCGTCGTCGTCGACGATATGGACCAGGGGAGCGGGAAGATCAGCGTCGGGGCTTGCTGTCATTGTCGGGTCGCCATGGGCAGGGTGAAGGAAAAGACCGCGCCGCCCTGGGGACGGTTGGCGGCGCGCATGCCGCCGCCATGGGCCTCGACGATGGAGTTGGCGATGAACAATCCCATGCCCATGCCGGTGGATTTGGTGGTGCTGAACGGGGTGAACAGCTTGTCGACGATCTCCGGGGCGATGCCGGGGCCGCTGTCCGCGACCGAGACGTCGATCCAGCCGGGAGCGGCGAGGCTGGCGGCGATCTCGACCTCGCCCCGGCCGCCACCGCGACCGCCGCTTTCGCCGATGGCGTCCCGCGCGTTTTGCAACAGGTTGACCAGCACCTGCTCCACCTGCAACGGATCGGCGGTCACCGCGGGCAGGTTGGCGGGAAGGTTCCGCCGCAGGGTCAGGTCGTGGCCGGCATATGGCGACGAGGACAGGGCCTGCTCCACCAGATCGGCGACCTCGACCACCCCGATCCGCATCTCGCCCTGGGACAGGAATTCGCGGGTGCGCCGGATGATCTCGCCGGCCCGCTCGGCCTGGGCGGCGGCCTTGCCCATGGCGTCGACGACGGTGGCGACGGGCTCGGTGCCCGATTGCAGCAGCCGCTGCGACGCCTTGGCATAGCCGATCACCGAGGCCAGCGGCTGGTTGAGCTGATGGGCCAGCGCCGTCGCCAGCCGTTCCGACACGCTGAGATGGGTGGCGCGGGCGAGATGGGCGTGGTGCTCCCACTGCTTGGCCTCGTCGGCCTTGCGCCGGCCGATGTCGCGGATCACCGCCACCGCCAGCCGCCGGTCGGACAAGTCGGTGGCGCTGACCGCCACCTCCACCGGCAGCAGGCCGCCGTCACGCCGCTTGGCCTGGGTCTCGGTGCGCAGCGGATGGGCGGCGAAATCCACCTGGGGCAGCAGATCGCCGAAGCTTTGCCCCACCAGATCCTCGGCGACGGCGCCAAACAGCTGGGCGCAGGCGGGATTGGCCGATTCGATCCGCCCCGCCTCGTCGATGGTCATCACCCCGTCCGGCGCCATCTCGACGATGGCGTTGAGGCGGGCCTGGCTGTCCTTCAAGGCGGCACGGGCCTGACGCTGCTCGCTGACCAGCGATCCCAGCAGCAGGGTGGTCACCGACAGAGTCAGCATGATCAGTTGGAACAGGGTCAGCGATTCGTCGCGGAACGGCACCATCTCGATGGCGACCAGCACCCCCAACTGCGCCCCGGCGATGCCGGCGGTGGCCCCCTTGAGGCCGTGGCGGGTGGCGATCCACACCAGCGGCATGATCAGCAGATAGAAGAAGCGGAACTTCTGGGCGGCGTGCAGGCCGAAATCGATCCACAGCACCAGGGCGATGGCGGCGCCTTCCAGCAGGGTCTGGAGGCGCGGCCGGGGCAGCCTTCCGTCCATGAGGAAAATCAGCAGGAAGGGGGTCAGCACCACCACCCCCAAAGTGTCGCTGGCCGCCAGCCGCAGGAACGGCCCGACCAGATCGGCCTCGCCACCATGGCGCGACAGCACCAGACAGGCGGCGTGCACCGCCGCCGCCGCGACGCCGACCGCCAGCAGGCGGATCAGATGCCGCCGGCCGCGCAGCCTGATGTCCAGCGCCAGACGATGCCGCAGGCCATGCGCCGCCGCGCCGTAGATGAGCGCCAGCGCTCCTCCCTCCGCCAGGGCGGTTCCCAACCCGCTGCCGTGAACCAGCACCTGGGCCAGGGCGGCCACCACCGCCACCAGCGGGACATAGAGGCCACCGCCCGCCAGCAGCAGGGCCAGCACCAGACCGGCCACCGGATTCCACGGCGGGCCGAAGGGATAAACCACCGGATCGAGCAGGTCGGTCGATGCCAAGGCCAGATGCAGGACGACATAGCCGAACGGCAGCAGGCGGGACCAGCTTAGGTACATTTCCGCTGTTCGCTCCGTAACCATCCTGAGGAAGGCCGGGCAACACCCCCCGGCAGTGGGGAGGCGACCGGACTTACGGGCCTTAATATTAATAATATATCATATGAAAGTCGCCCGCCCTTGTCCAGGCGCCGCGCCGGGCCTGGCTCAGGTGCGATATTTTCGACGCATTTTGAATGGAGGATGGCCGTGACCGCGGATTCCGTTAGACTGTCGGGGTTGGGGGCGCTGATCCTGCGGTTGATCTCCGTGATCGCCGCTTTCGGCTCGTCCCGCGCCGATGCCCACATCCACCCCCAGCACCGGCCGATGCCGTTCTTCAGCGCCTCGGGGGACTGAGCGACCGATCCGAAAGTCTTCACCATGAGCATCTACCTGCCCATCGCCGAACAATCCGTGGATGTCTGGGGCCTGTTGGCGGTCGGCGGCGGCATCGGCGTGCTGTCGGGGGTGTTCGGCGTCGGCGGCGGCTTCCTGCTGACCCCGATCCTGATCATGATGGGCATCCCGCCGGCGGTGGCGGTGGCCTCGGGCGCCAATCAGGTGCTGGGCTCGTCGGTGTCGGGGGTGTTCGCCCACTGGCGGCGCCGCACCGTCGACGTCAAGATGTCGCTGTTCCTGCTGGCCGGCGGCTTCGTCGGTTCATCCGTCGGCGTCTGGCTGTTCGCCGTGCTCAAACGCCTCGGCCAGATCGATCTGGTGATCAGCCTCAGCTATGTGGGTTTCCTCGGCTCGGTCGGCCTGCTGATGCTGATCGAGACCCTGGTCACCAGCTATGGCCGGAAGAACGCGGCCGCGGCCAAGCGCCACCAGCACCACTCCTGGCACGCCCTGCCGTTTCGGATGCGGTTTCCGCGATCGGGGCTTTACATCAGCGCCCTGCTGCCGCTGGCGGTAGGGGCGTTCGGCGGCGTACTGGCCGCCATCATGGGAGTGGGCGGCGGCTTCATCCTGGTGCCGCTGATGATCTACGTGCTGGGCATGCCAACGGCGGTGGTGGTGGGAACCTCGCTGTTCCAGATGATCTTCGTCACCGCCAATGTGACGCTGCTGCAAGCGATCACCACCCATACCGTCGACGTGCCCCTGGCCCTGATCCTGCTGGCCGGCGGCGCGGTGGGCGCGCAGTTCGGAACCCGCCTGGGCCGCAACCTGCCCGGCGAGCGGCTGCGCATGCTGCTGGCCCTGATCGTCCTGGCGGTCTGCGGTCAGATGGCCTATTCCCTGGTGGCACCACCCGACGACCCGTTCTCGTTAGTGGATTAGCAAACCGGGGCGGCGGCCCCCTGGTCGGCCAGGACCATGCCCCGGGAAACGATCCTGAGCGCGGCGGCGCAGGCTCCACCCTCGCCGCATTGCAGCGAGCAGCGGCGGACGCTGTCGATTATGGCCAAGCATTCGGGATACAGACCCTGGTCGTAGAGGCGGCGGGCCTCCGACATCTGTTCGATGCAACGGTACGAGGAGCCGACCATGGCGTCAGGCCGCCAGCCGTGCGTCCGCGTCGGCGGCCCCGACCGTGTAGAGTTGCTCGACCAGGACGCGGGCGATGCCGGGGGTCAGGGATGGGTCGCACGCCAGAAGCACCGCCTGGGCGGTGGCGCGCTGCTCGTCGTGATCAAGCCCCGCCAGCCGCGCGGCGGCGATGGCCCTGCTGATCATCTCGATGAGTGAACTGTCCATGGGGTGACCCAGTTTTCCAGCGGTTACTCTATAATCCCTGACACCATCATCACGGTCGCGATCCCAATGAACCAGCCGCAAACGGAAAGGATTTGTGAGCTTGTGTAACAAAAGGCGTAATGATGACAGAGGACCTTACTTCATACTCATGCTTAGGTATTGATATTTTATTCTAAAGTATAAGCTCGCCAGTCTGACTTATACCGATGCCACCGCGTCGAGCAGCATCCCCTTGAACAGGGTCAGCAGATCAGGGCTGTTCAGTTCTCCTGGTGTGGTCATAACGCGCACGGAATGCGAGTCTATGAGGCCGAGTTCGGCGTGAAAACGAGTCTACCTTTGGACGAGGAGATGTGAATCTATGGAGGGCACCTTGAGGGAGGGTGCCATG
>NZ_CAINTR010000212.1 GCF_903853455.1 uncultured Magnetospirillum sp. | reverse complement strand
CTTGACCGCCGCTCCGCTCAGCCGCATGCCAGATTCGCAGGTCGGGACGGAGGGATGGCCTTCAGATCGAACATAGGGATGGACGCAGGGGTGATCAACCAATGGTCACGCAGCCACCCACTCCGAATAGCGAGGAGCCGTATGTTCTCCGTCACCTTCGTTATCTGCTTCATACCGCAAGACCTCATCAAGGGTACTGACGGTTCCTTCCATCCGGGATGAAATAACGGCTTCTTGGCCACGCAGTGGGGCAAGAGGGATCTCGCTATTGTGCATCCCCTTCAGCATCTGGTCATAGCGGGCAAGGGATGATGCGGCGGCGGCAAGTGGCTTAATTAGCTTGGTTGTATCCAAGTTCGCGGGCGGGAATTGGTCGTAGTGGTATTGAACCGCATCCGTGAGGTCGAACCCCATCGCCGAATTGTTCATTCTGCCGCACCAAAATGTCTCAACGCACAGGAGTTAACTAGCATATTGTTAGAAATATGCAATACAAGATGAATTGCGCATCATTTTTGGCAGCTTTCGATCTCCAAAAAGCTGTACGGGGAGATTCAGGAAGGGGCCCATTCATGAAGGGCGCCCTCCCCTCTACTCCCGCCACCCCACCTCTTTGGCCAATGCTTCGAGCACGGCCGACGAGGCTTCCCATTCCTCCGGCGGTGGGGCGCCGTCGTGTTGGGCGGCGCTGCGGGCGTTGGCGATGGCGTCGGCCAGGGGTTCCAGGCCGGCGGCGGCGCGGCGGGCATCGACGCCGTCCGGGTTGTCGATGGGCAGCGGCGACAGGATGCCGTCGTGCCAGTCCAACTGGGTGCCGTAGACCTGCTTGCGGCCTTCCAGCGCCCGGATGCGGTCCTCCAGCAGGGCGGCGTGGCGGGCCGGGGCCTCGCCCCGGTTGGCGGCGCCTTTCAGCAGGCCGAGGCAGCGGCGCATGAAGCTGGGCCGCGACACCGCGTGCATGGCCACCAGCCAGGCGGCCTCGGAGCCGTCGGCGTCGGCGACGTCGGCGGTGGGCCAGCCCTCGTCGTCGATGATCAGCTCCAGCTCGCGGGCATGGGTCTCGTGTAACTGGCGCAGGCGGGGATGGTACTCGCCCGCCGGCTCGCCCGACTGGGCCAGCTCGGCCCGCAGCGCCAGCTCGGCGTCGCGCAAGGTCAGCAGACGGTGGCGGAAGTGCATCACCGGCGTGGCGCCTTCCTCGGGAGATCAGCTAAAGACATGGTACGGCCTAGCAGGAAAAACGCCGGCACGATACGCCCGGCGCTTTCCTCCCGCCAGCCCCAATTCCCCCTCACCCCGACCCTCTCCCTCAAGGGAGAGGGGGAAGAGGTCCAAATCAGTTCCGCGCCCCGCTCAGCAGGCCACGGGCGATGACCTGGGCCTGGATCTCGGCGGCGCCCTCGAAGATGTTGAGGATGCGGGCGTCGCACAGGATGCGCGAGATGGGGTATTCCTCGGCATAGCCGTTGCCGCCATGGACCTGAAGCGCGTTGTCGGCGTTGGCCCAGGCGACGCGCGCCGCCAGCAGCTTGGCCATGCCGGCCTCGATGTCGCAGCGGTGGCCCTCGTCCTTCTCGCGCGCCGAGAAATAGGTGAGCTGGCGGGCGATCATGGTTTCGACCGCCATCCAGGCGATCTTGCCGCCGACGCGGGGGAACTCGTAGATGGACTTGCCGAACTGCACCCGGTCGTTGGCGTATTTCAGGCCGGATTCCATGGCGCACTGGGCAACGCCGACGGCGCGGGCGGCGGTCTGGATGCGGGCCGACTCGAAGGTCTCCATCAGCTGCTTGAAGCCCTGGCCCTCGACGCCGCCCAGCAGGTTGGCGGCCGGCACCTTGAAGCCGTCGAAGCCCAGCTCGTATTCCTTCATGCCGCGATAGCCCAGCACCTTGATCTCGCCGCCGGTCATGCCCTCGGCCGGGAACGGATCGGCCTCGGTGCCGCGCGGCTTGGGCGCCAGCATCATGGACAGGCCCCGGTAATCCTTGGTGGCGGGATCGGTGCGCACCAGCAGGGTCATGACGTCGGTGCGGCTGGCATGGGTGATCCAGGTCTTGTTGCCGGTCACCACGTAGTCGTCGCCGTCCTTGACCGCGCGGGTGCGCAAAGACCCCAGGTCGGAGCCGGTATTGGGCTCGGTGAACACGGCGGTGGGCAGAATCTCGCCCGAGGCGATCTTGGGCAGCCATTCGTGCTTCTGCTCCTCGGTGCCGCCCAGACGGATCAACTCGCCGGCGATCTCCGAGCGGGTACCCAAGGACCCGACGCCGATATAGCCGCGCGACAGCTCTTCCGTCACCACGCACATGGCGGTCTTGCCCAGGCCCAGCCCGCCGTATTCCTCCGGCAGGGTCAGGCCGAACACCCCCATCTCGGCCACGTGGTCCACCACCTCGATGGGGATCAACTGGTCCTTGAGGTGCCATTCGTGGGCGTGGGGGATCACCTCCTCGTCGGCGAAGCGGCGGAACTGGTCGCGGATCATGGTCAGGGTCTCGTCCTCGAGACCGGCCTCGCCGAAATGCTGGCCGTCGCGGATCAGCTCGGCGATGCGGGTGCGCAGAGCGGCGGTGCAGCCCTGGCGGCGCAGCAGCGCGGTCGCCTCCGAGGTGAAGCCGCGCACCGTCTTGGCGTCGAGGCCGAGATCGGCGGGGCGAATGATCTCGCCCTGGCTCATGGGGATGCCGCCATGGATCTGGGCCAGATACTCGCCGAAGGCGGCCTGAAGCATCAGGGTCTCCAACTCGCCCAGCTTACCGACCGCGTCGATCCGCTTGGCCCAGCCCAGCATCTGCTCCAGCGCCGACACATAGGTCGCCAGCCAGGCATAGCCGTGGGCGGCGGTCTGGTTGGCCTCGAACAGGGCGCCGTCGATCTTGCCGTCCTTGCTGACCATGGCGACGACGGAGGCCTTGGCGGCAAGCCGAAGCTTGTCGACGGCGACCAGCGCCTTCTCACAGGTGGGGATCAGATCGGGAAGCAGGATGGCGGTCATGGGCTTATCCTCTTGGGGAAGAGAAGGTTGCGGAAATCGGGGATATCGCGGCAGACATAGCCGAGGGCTTCGAGGTGACTGCGATTGTCGCTGGAGAATGTGGTGGAATACAGCGCCTTTTCCACAACCCATCCGTTAAAGCGGCGGCCGTCCTTAGTCTCGAGGAAACGCTGGATATGCCCGTCGAAGCCGGCCAGGGAGTCCACGTCGTGCTTGGTCTCCGAGCGTTTGCAGGAACCGAAGCGGATGGTCTCGGATACATCATCAAGCGCTACTAGATCAATTTCGGTATCGGCGCTGTTCCAGTAGCCCTGCACCATCTCACTTAGGGTGAAGTCGCCGCAGTCCTTGCGCGAGCATTCCACGGTCAGCTGACGGATCATCCGCTCGAAGGTAAAGCCCTCCACCGTGGCCAGGGCTTCGTCGGCGGCGGCGAGCGGACGGCCCAAAGGCATCATGCGAGACGCCACGACATTCTTGGCCAACCCGCCCAGCCAGGACATCAGGAAATTGTCGGTGATGGCGTAGCGGCCCTTGCGGTCCTTCTTCCCGGCGAAGATGGGCATTTGCCGCTCGACCATGCGGTAGTTCTCGACCAGGATCTTGAGATAGCCGCCTAATTGCTTTTCCGATTCCGTGCCGGCCCGGCCGAACTCCTCGGTCAAGGCGCCATGGGAGCAAGGTCCCAGCCGGGCCAGCAGTCGCAGCACGGTGTCGTAGCGACCGCGGAATTCGCGCAGGAACCAGGTGTCGGCCTCGTCGCGTAGCGGGCTACTGCCCTCGAAGAACAACTGGCGGAGCGTCCGCTGGCGATAATCGGGAGCTGGCGTCAGAACGCCCTGATCGAAGGCGTCGCGGTAGAACTTCGGCACGCCCTCGAACAGCGACCACAGGAACAACTGCTGGGCCGGATCGACGATACCGTGAGCGCCAAACATCTCGAACAGCGTCTCGAAATCCCAATGCTCCACTTCGATCCGGTCGGTGATGCGGCTGAACAGCGGCGCGTTGCGGTCTTCCAGAATGGCCGACATCTCGGTATGGATCGAACCGAGGACGACCAGACCGCCCTCGGTCGTATCGCGCAGCCGATCCACCTCCGCCTGAAGCAGCGACTGAAATGGGGCAAGTCCTTTGCGATGAAAATATTGGAATTCGTCGAGGATGACCACCCAGCCAGACTCGCAACATATCCTTATGATGTGAGCCATGTCAGCGAATGTACGATATCTCCGAGCCTCGTCTGGAGTTGCTCCGACTCCTTCCACGGCATCTTGAAACGCCTGAACCACACCCCGTTCATCGCTATCTGGAATCTGGACGTAGAGGCATTTGTGGCCTCGCCCAACCGCCTGCAATGCCTCCCGGATCAGCGATGTCTTGCCGATCCGGCGGCGACCGGAAATGGCGCAGAAGAACCAGCGCCCACGGTCGAGGATCTTCTCGATCGTGGCGATCTCACGGGCGCGGCCGTAAAATCCCCAGGTTTTCTGCATGGTTAGGCCCGAAGATAAAATAACGTAAAAACTTTTACGTTATCGAAAACCCGCCGGCAAGGCATCCCTCACCGGCGGGTCAAACATAGTGCAACGATAGCCTCAGCCCTCGATGCAGTCCTCGATGGTGGTGCGGCCGGGCTTCAGGGCCTGGACCAGCACCGCCATGTTGCCGGGCTTGTGCAGGTTCTTCAGCATCTGCATATGGGCCAGCGGGATGTCGTCCCAGGAATAGACCTCGGACATGCAGGGGTCGATGCGGCGTTCGATCACCAGCTGGTTGGCCTGGGAGGCCTGGAGCAGGTTGGCGAAGTGGCTGCCCTGGATGCGCTTCTGACGCATCCACACGAAGCGGGCGTCGAAGGTCAGGTTGAAGCCGGAGGTGCCGGCGCAGAACACCACCATGCCGCCGCGCTTGACCACGTTGCACGACACCGGGAAGGTGGCCTCGCCGGGATGCTCGAACACGAAATCGACGTCGTTGCCCTTGCCGGTGATGTCCCAGATGGCCTTGCCGAACTCGCGGGTCTTCTTCATGTAGTCGGAGAACACCTTGGGATCGCCGTCCACGTCGGGCAACTGGCCCCAACAGTCGAAGTCCTTGCGGTTGATGACGCCCTTGGCGCCGAGTCCCAGCACGAAGTCGCGCTTGTCCTCTTCCGACACCACGCCGATGGCGTTGCCGCCCGACACGGCGATCAGCTGGATGGCCATGGAGCCGAGGCCGCCGGCGGCGCCCCACACCAGCACGTTATGGCCGGGACGCAGCACATGCGGACGATGGCCGAACAGCATGCGATAGGCGGTGGCCAGCGTCAGGGTGTAGCAGGCGCTTTCTTCCCAGGTCAGGTGCTTGGGGCGCTGCATCACCTGCTGCGCCTGGACCCGGGCGAACTGGGCGAAGGACCCGTCGGCGGTCTCGTAGCCCCAGATGCGCTGGCTGGGCGAGTTCATGGGATCGCCGCCGTTGCACTCCTCGTCGTCGCCGTCGGTCTGGTTGCAGTGGACCACCACCTCGTCGCCGACCTTCCAACGCTTCACCTTGGAGCCGACCTTATAGACGACGCCCGAGGCGTCGGAGCCGGCGATGTGGTACTCGGCCTTGTGGTAGTCGAACGGCGAGATCGGCTTGCCGAGACAGGCCCAGACGCCGTTGTAGTTGACGCCGGCCGCCATCACCATGATCAGGACTTCATGGGGATCGATCTCGGGGGTGTCCACCACCTCGACCTGCATGGCGGTATCGGGATTGCCGTGACGCTCGCGACGGATGGCCCAGGCATACATCTGCCGCGGCACATGCCCGAGCGGCGGGATCTCACCCAGCTCGTAGAGATCCTTGACCACCTGTTCGCTCATCTGAGAACTCCTTAGACCCGCAAGACGACATTTCACCTTCGGCGCCGCCCAGGGGGACGGGGAGGCACGCGACATCCCCGCCTTTTAGCGTTTTGTCGCTTTCTTCGCAATGCACAAAATGATAGTTTGTTTCGCGAAGTCGGGGCATTGAGAAATTTTAGGTCGTTTGTGCGTCCTAACCCTCGGCAAAGAGACATTTTTTTGACCGCGAGCGAGTGTGGAGCACGCCATGACCGACAAGACCGCCCCCGGCAAGAGCGCCGGCCGTGAGAAGCCCTGGCTGATCCGGACCTATTCGGGACACAGCTCGGCGGCCGAATCCAACAAGCTCTACCGCACCAATCTGACCAAAGGCCAGACCGGCCTGTCCGTCGCCTTCGACCTGCCGACCCAGACCGGCTACGACAGCGACCACATCCTGGCCAAGGGCGAAGTGGGCAAGGTGGGCGTGCCGGTCTGCCATCTCGGCGACATGATGACCCTGTTCGAGGGCATCCCGCTGGAAAAGATGAACACGTCGATGACCATCAACGCCCCGGCTGCCTGGCTGCTGTCGCTGTACATCGCCGCCGCCGAAAAGCAGGGCGCCGCGCGCGCCAACCTCAACGGCACCACCCAGAACGACGTCATCAAGGAATACCTGTCGCGCGGTACCTATATCTTCGCGCCGCAGCCCTCGCTGAAGCTGACCAGCGACGTCATCGCCTTCACCTATCGCGAGGTTCCCAAGTGGAACCCCATGAATGTCTGCTCCTACCATCTCCAGGAAGCCGGGGCGACGCCGGAGCAGGAGCTGTCCTTCGCCCTGGCCACCGCCATCGCCGTCCTCGACACAGTGCGCCCCACCGTGCCCGCCGCCGATTTCGAGCAGGTGGTCAGCCGCATCAGCTTCTTCGTCAACGCCGGCATCCGCTTCGTCACCGAATTGTGCAAGATGCGCGCCTTCACCGAGCTGTGGGACGACATCTGCCGCAATCGCTACGGCATCCAGGATGAAAAGGCCCGGCGCTTCCGCTACGGCGTCCAGGTCAACAGCCTGGGCCTCACCGAGCAGCAGCCGGAAAACAACGTCTACCGCATCATCCTGGAGATGCTGGCGGTGGTGCTGTCCAAGAACGCCCGCGCCCGCGCGGTACAACTGCCGGCATGGAACGAGGCGCTGGGCCTGCCGCGTCCGTGGGATCAGCAATGGTCGCTGCGCCTGCAGCAGATCGTCGCCTACGAGACCGACCTGCTGGAATTCGGCGATATCTTCGACGGCTCCACCGAGATCGCCGGCAAGGTCGCCGAGCTAATGGCCGGCGCCCAGGAGGAGTTGCAGCGCATCGACGCCATGGGCGGCGCCGTCGCCGCCGTGGAATCCAGCTACATGAAGCAGAAGCTGGTGGAATCCAACGCGCGGCGCATCGGCGCCATCGAAAGCGGCGAGCAGATCGTGGTCGGCGTCAACAAGTGGACCGAGACCGAGCCCAGCCCGCTGACCACCGGTGACGGCTCCATCATGACCGTCGATCCCAAGGCCGAGGCCGAGCAGATCGAGCGCCTCAAGGCCTTCCGCGCCAGCCGCGACGCCAAGGCGGCGGACAAGGCCCTGGCCGAGCTCAAGGCCGCCGCCCAGGAAGGCCGCAACATCATGGAGCCCTCCATCACCGCCGCCCATGCCGGCGTCACCGGCGGCGAATGGGCCGGCGCCCTGCGCGAGGTGTTCGGCGAATACCGCGCCCCCACCGGGGTGGCGCGCGCCGCCGCCGGGGTCAAGAGCGAGAAGATGGCCGCGGTGCGCACCCGCGTCGAGCAGGTGTCGGCCAAGCTGGGCCGCCGCATCAAGATGCTGGTGGGCAAGCCCGGCCTCGACGGCCATTCCAACGGCGCCGAACAGATCGCGGTCCGCGCCCGTGACGCCGGTATGGAAGTGGTCTACGAGGGCATCCGCCTCACCCCGGCCCAGATCGTCAACGCGGCGCTGGAGGAAGGCGTCCACGTGGTCGGCCTTTCCATCCTGTCGGGCAGCCACATCCCGCTGGTGACCGAGGTGCTGGAGCGCATGCGCGCCGCCGGTCTGGGCGACATCCCGGTGGTGGCCGGCGGCATCATCCCGCCCGAGGACGAGAAGACCCTGCTGGCGGCCGGCTGCGCCCGCATCTACACCCCCAAGGACTACGACATCACCGCCATCATGGGCGACATCGTCGACCTGCTGGACGGCAAGGCCCAGGCGGCTTAGGGATTTAAGGTCCCTCAATCGCCGGGCGGGATTCTCCGAATCCCTTGGCTCTCGCGCCACGAGGCGCGCCGGGCCTTGCCCGCAAGTCCGAGCCCGTGAAAGTTTCACGGGCTCGTCGGCACGTCCCCTATCCAACCTTCCCCGCTACCCCTCCACCAACGCCAGCAGCCGGTGCAGGGCGCCGTCGGCGATGCCCAGCGCCGTCAGGTGTTCCACCGTGCAGGCGAGGTAGTCGCGGGCGGTGCCGGCTTTGCCGATGCCCTGGCGGATCAGGGCGGCGGCCCGCGCCGGATCGCCGGCGGGAAAATACTGGACATGGCGGCGGTCGGCGACGAAGGCCAGGGCGGCGACCCGGCGGCCATCGTCCAGCCGCACCGGCAGCATGCGCGGGAAATAAACGCCGGTGACCAGTTCGCGCTCGTAAAGCTTGGCCCGCACCGCCTCGGCCTGCCCCGCCGCCACCCGGAAGGCGCGGCCCAAGCAGGAGCCGCCCCGGTCGAGCCCCAGCACCAGACCCGGCCGCTCGTCGGTGCCGCGATAGATGTTGGACAGAATGCACATGGCACGGTGATAGCCGGCGAGGCGGGCCGGCCGCGCCTCCTCATGCTCGAAGTCGGGGCGCCACATCAGCGAGCCGTAGGCGAACACCCAGAAATCGGGTGGCGCTTGTCCGATACCTCCAGGCAAGGTACAGGATGGGGCTGCATTCCCTGTGGTGGACTCCATGTCCCTTCGACTCCGTCTCATCGTCCTGATCCTGGCCGGCCTGATCGTGGCCGGCGTCAGCGCCTATTGGTTCCACGTGGCGGGGGAGTTGCGCAAGGGAATCGACGCCTTCGCGGAACAGCGCCGGGCCGCCGGCTGGACGGTGGAGATGGATTCCGTCCAGATGAGCGGCTTTCCCTACGCCGTCACCGCCCGGCTGAGTGGCGTCGATCTCCGCAGCCCGGCGGGGCTGTCCTGGCACGGCGACGGCATCGCCATCACCATTCCGCTGCCGACGCCGCTGAACGTCACCATCGACATGGCGGGACAGCACATCCTGGCCGGCCTCGGCTGGTCGGGCATCGTGACGGCGGGAACCGCCCAGACCCGGCTGCATCTGCACACCGACGGCACCCTGGCCGGCTTCACCTTCGCCGCCTCCACCCTGGTGCTGGAACAGCCCGGAATCGAGCCCCTGGCCCTGGCCGAGGCCACCGTCACCTTCGACCGGCTCGATCCCCCCGACACCGGTCACGAGACTCCGTCGGCCGGGCTGACCCTGGGGCTGCGCGGCCTCGACCTGCCCGACATCGCCGGGCAGCCGCTGGCCCGCCGCATCGACAGCTTCCAGGTGGAGGCAAGGGTGATGGGCACCATCACCGGCTCGCCACCGCTGGCGGCGGTGACGGTCTGGAGCAACGACGGCGGCACCGTCGAGTTGGACCGCATCGCCCTGGACTGGCTGCCGCTGTCCCTGGACGCCGACGGCACCCTGGCGCTGGACGCCCATTTGCAGCCGCAGGTCGCCCTCAGCGCCCGCGTCCGCGGCGCCGGAGAAGTCATGGTCCGGCTGGTCCAGGCCGGTCTGGTGGAACCGAAGATGGCCTCCACCGCCCAAGTCATGCTGGCCATCATGGCCCGCCCCGACCTGCAAGGCCGACCGACCCTGTCGTTGCCGCTGACCCTGCAAGACGGCATCCTGACCGCCGGTCAGATCCGCATCATGCGGGTGCCGCCGCTGCCGATTCCGGCGCTCGTGCCCTGAGGGATCCGGAAGGCATCCATCCCGTCTCTCGGATTACCTAACATCGTCATGCCCGGACGTGTTCCGGGCATCCACGCCGTTCCGCCCCTCGAGGCTTGGAGTTGCGGCACGGCGTGGAGGATGGCCGGGACTTAATCCCGGCCATGACGACGTTCTGGCGTGAACCCTACACCAGTCCCAGTTCCATCACCGAGACCATGCGCCGGGCGAAGGCGACCGGGTCGGCGGGGGGCTCGCCCTCGACGATGCGGGCCTGATCCAGCAGCAGGGCGGCCATGTCCTCGATCCGGGCATCGGTGCCGGTCGCCTTGACCTTGGCGGCGAGCCCCTTGATCAGGGCATGGCGAGGGTTGATCTCCAGGATGCGGACCCGCTCGCCGGCGGCCTGGCCGTGGGCGCGCAGCAGCTTTTCCAGATGCATGCTCATATCGCCGGAATCGGCCACCAGGCAGACGGCGGATTCGGTCAGGCGTTCGGAGCCGCGCACATCCTTGACCTTGTCGCCCAAGGCCAGCTTGAGCGCCTCGATCAGGGTGGTGAGCTCGTCGGCGGGAGCCTCGGCTTCCTTCTTGTCGTCGGCGCCCTCGGGGGCCTTGACCTTGCCGAGGTCGGCACCGGCGGCGGCCACCGAGCGCAGTTCCTTGTCCTGGTATTTGGGGATGGCCGACACCCAGAACTCGTCGATGGGATCGGTCAGCAGCAGCACCTCGACGCCCTTGGCCACGAAGCCTTCCAACTGCGGGCTCTTCTTGAGCTGGGCGAGGTCGTCGCCGGTGATGGTGTAGATGGCCTCCTGCCCCTCCTTCATGCGGCCCACATACTCGGCCAGGGTCACCAGGCCGTCGCCGTGGGTGGAGCGGAAGCGGCACAGTTCCAGGATCTCGTCACGGCGCTCGAAATCCTCGTAGATGCCCTCCTTGAGGACGGCGCCGAAGGCCTCCCAGAAGGCGGCGTAATTGCCCTCGGCATCCTCGGCCTTCTTCTTCAGCTCACCCAGCACCCGCTTCACCAGACCGCTGCGGATCTTGGCCAGCACCGGATTGTGCTGGAGCATCTCGCGGCTGACGTTCAGCGGCAGGTCCTGGCTGTCGACCACGCCGCGCACGAAGCGCAGGTAAGGCGGCAGCAACTCCTCGCAATCGTCGGTGATGAACACCCGGCGCACATACAGCTTCACATGCTGCTTGCGGTCGGGATGGAAGATGTCCATGGGCTTGGACGACGGCACGTAGAGCAGGCCGCTATACTCGATGGCGCCCTCGGCCTTGAAGTGCAGGGTGGACCAGGGCTCGTCGAAGGCATGGGCGACGTGGTGGTAGAATTCCGTGTACTGCTCCGGGGTGATCTCGGACTTGGGCCGGGTCCATAGGGCGCTGGCCGCGTTGATGGTCTCGGCCTCCTTGTCGCCCTCCGTCAGGGTGACCGGAATGGCGATGTGGTCGGAGTAGCGCTTGACGATGGACTTCAGGCGGTAGGCCTCGGTGAATTCCTTCTCGCCGTCGCGCAGTTTCAGGGTGATCGACGCGCCGCGCGCCGCCTCGGGGGCCTCGGCGACGGTGAACTCGCCCTTGCCGTCCGAGGTCCAGCGCCAGCCCTTGGCCTCGCCGGCCTTGCGGGTCACCACCGTGACCTCCTCGGCCACCATGAAGGCGGAATAGAAGCCGACGCCGAACTGGCCGATCAGGCTGACGTCCTTCTTGGAATCGCCGGTCAGGCGCGACAGGAACTCGGCGGTGCCCGACTTGGCGATGGTGCCCAGATTGGCGATCAGCTCGTCATGGGTCATGCCGAGGCCGTTGTCGGCGATGGTCAGGGTGCCGGCTTCCGCGTCGGGAATCAGGCGGATCTGGAAATCACCCTCGCCGGCCAGCAGCTCGGGCTCGGTAATGGCGGCGTAACGCAGCCGGTCGCAGGAATCCGAGGCGTTCGAGATCAGCTCGCGCAGGAAGATCTCCTTGTTGGAGTAGAGCGAGTGGACGACGATGTCGAGCAGCTTGCCGACTTCCGCCTGGAATTGACGCTTCTCTTCGGCCATGACCAGTTAATCTCCGACAAATGGTATGTGTTTGGGCGCGACCTGATATGAGGCGAGCTGGGGAAGGTTGCAAGTGTCGCGATTCTCCGAAACAATGGATGTTCGTTCCGGGCGTTGCCTTAGCGTCCGCGAATGGGTATGTATGGCGCCCCGGAATTCGCCCTAGTGACCGTTCGCAGGCGCGACAAAGAACCGAGTTGCACGACGCCCGAGGAAATCAGGGCGTTCCGGCGACCGATATGATGGAGACGTTGATGCAGATTCCCCTCCAGATCACCTTTCACGGTATCGATCATTCCGACGCCGTCGAAACCCGCATCCGCGAGAAGGTGGCGAAACTGGAGTTACTCTTCGATCGAATCACCAGCTGTCGCGTGGTGATCGAAGCGCACCACCGCAACACGTCCAACCTCCACCACAAGGGTGAACCTTTTCATATCCGTCTGGACATCACGGTGCCCGGCACCGAATTGGTGGTCAAGCGCGACCCCAAGGATAGCCACGTGAACGAAGACATCTACGTGGCCTTGCGCGAAACCTTCGTCAGCATGGAGCGTCAGTTGAAGGAATACGTCGAGCGCCAGCGCGGCGACGTGAAGGCCCGCGTCCGCGCCTAACCCGCCCGGCGCCTGCCACTGTATATTGCCCGCATGGGTGGGGTAAAACCCACCCATGCATCAATATTATTGATCTGACCCCGGCACACGGTTGAAGTTCGGGTGCGGTTGCGTTACAACGCAACTTCATATTGCAGTGCAGCATCCAGGCTGCGCTACCCGGACGCGCCATGAACATCGATCTCGCCAGAACCTTTCTCGAAATTGTCGACACCGGCAATTTCAACAAGGCCGCCGAACGGCTTTCCGTGACCCAGTCCACCGTCAGCATGCGCATCAAGGCGCTTGAGGACGAATTGGGACGGCCTTTGTTCGTGCGCTCCAAATCCGGCACCAAACTGACCGCCGCCGGCATGCAGTTCCGCCGCTACGCCACCACCATGGTGCGGGTATGGGAACAGGCGCGCCAGGAACTGGCCCTGCCGCCGGGGTTTCGCACCGTGCTGAACATCGGCGGCCAGTTCTCGCTGTGGGATCGCCTGCTGGTGCAGTGGATTCCGTGGATGCGCACCGCCATGCCCGACGTGGCGTTGCGCGCCGAAGTGGGCCTGTCCGACGGCATCATGCGCCAGTTGATCGAGGGATTGCTGGACGTCGGCGTGATGTATTCCCCCACCTCGCGCCCCGGCCTGCATATCGAAAAGCTGCTGGAGGAGCATCTGGTGCTGGTCTCGACCCGGCGGCGCTCGGTCAACGAATGGGACGACGACTATGTCCTGGTGGATTGGGGACCGGAATTCCGCGCCGCCCACAGCCAGGCCTTCCCCGACCTCAAGACGCCGGCGGTGTCGGTGGGATTGGGGGCTCTGGGATTGCAGCATATCCTGGCCTATGGCGGCACCGGTTATTTCCCCATGCGGGTGGCGCGCAACTATCTGGCGTCGGGACGGCTGTTCGAGGTGACCGGCGCCCCGGAATTCCGCCGCCCGGCCTATCTGGTCCACGCCGAGGACGAAAGCCGCGAGGAGTGGTTCGCCACCGCCCTGGACGGCCTGCGCTACGTGGCGTCGCTGGAGAACGAAGAGTAACCCAATGGACGCTTCCCCACTTCCGCGATAGGCTGGCTGCGACATCAGCCAAATTTCGGGAAGGGTGCCCATGGATCGTCGCTCGTTTCTCCGTCATGCCACCGGCGCCGCCTGTCTGTGCGGCACCTGCGGGTCCAGCATCTCCCAAGCCTTGGCCTCCGAGGGCGCCCATTGGGCCTATGAGGGCCATGGCGGCCCTGCCGACTGGGGCACCCTGTCGCCGGAATACGCCGCCTGCTCCATGGGCCGGGAACAATCCCCCATCGACCTGACCAAGCCCATCGCCGCCATCATGGGCGACCCGGTGCCGGCCTGGCGGCCGCTGCCGCTCAAGGTGCTGAACAACGGCCACACCATCCAGGTGGATGGTGCCGGCGGCGGCACCCTGGCGCTGGACGGCAAGTCCTATGACCTGCTGCAATTCCACTTCCATCACCCCAGCGAACACACCGTCGATGGCGCCGCCTTCGACATGGAGTGCCACTTCGTCCACAAGGCAGCCGATGGCGGGTTGGCGGTGCTGGGGGTGATGATCGCCAAGGGCGCCGCCAATCCGGCGCTGGAAGCCATCTGGCAGGTCATGCCCGCCAAGGGCGGCGAGGCCGTCACCGCCGGCGGCATGCTCGACCCCACCATGCTGCTGCCCAAGGACGTCGTCACCTTCCGCTACGCCGGATCGCTGACCACGCCGCCGTGCAGCGAAGTGGTGCAGTGGGTGGTCTATCGCCAAGCCATCACCGCCTCGGCCGAGCAGCTTGCCCGCTTCGGGGCGCTGTTCGCCAACAACGCCCGGCCGGTCATGCCGCTCAATCGCCGCAAGCTGCTGCTCGACGTCATGTGAGACACCGACGAGCATCCGCTCGGAGGCAAGGCCGAAGGCCGCCACGCCTCATGGCGTGTAAGCCAAGGGCCACGGAGGTGGCCCGCCCGGCGCTTGAGGGACAACAAGGATAAGGGAGGGCTCCATGCTCATGCATCCTTTGATGCGATGGCTGACGGCCGCGGCGGGCGTGCTGGCGCTGGGGGCCTGCGCCTCGGACCCGGCCACGCCGAGCGCCACCAGCCCGCGCGGCGGAACCTGGGTCGTCACCGACGTCTTCCCCGCCGGCCCGGTCACCGATCCCGGCTCGGCCCCGCGCGGGCAGATGGTGCGGCTCGACGCCGGCATGGCCGGCGACGCCGCCGGGCGGGCCTGCCCCTGGCCGAGCTATCACGACACGGCCATGCCGCTGGGAACGGTGCTGGGCGCCGCCGGCAGCAACGCGACCCTGGCCGCCACCGTCGGCGTGCTGGAGGTCGCCTGCGCCGGCCAGCCCTTCGCCACCTACGCGGTGATGCCGGACGGCAGCCTGCTCGGCCGGCATGGCCCGTGGCTGCTGCGGCTGGAGCCGGGCGAGAAGCTGGCGGCCAACCCCGCCCCCATGGTTTCCGACGTGCCGATGATGCTGACGCCGCCCGCCGCCGAGCCCATGCCGCCGCCCCCCATGGCGGAAACGCCGCCGCACGCCGCCGCGCCGGTCCTGCTGGTCTATCTCGCCTCCTACAAGACCGAGGCCTGGGCCAGGAAGGGCTGGGGCATCCTGACGGCCCAATCGGCCAGCCTGAAAGCGGTGGAGCCGGTCACCCGCAACGTCGAGATCAAGGGCAAAGGCACCTTCGTCCGCCTGTTCGCCCCTGCCAAGGACGCCGCCGACGGCAAGCGCATCTGCCAGGAGTTGGGCAAGGCCATCGCCGAATGCGGCGCCGCCGGCCGGGACAAGTAAGTCCGGAACCCGCCATGTCCCGCCATGTGGAATCGTTCCTGGAGATGCTGGCCGCCGAACGCGGCGCGGCGGCCAACACCTTGGACGCCTATGGTCGCGACCTGGACGATCTGGGGGAGTTCCTGGCCCGGGCCAGCGTGGACGTGGTTACCGCCGACACCGAGGCGATCCGGGACTGGCTGGCCCATCAGGCCGCCTTGGGCATGGCGCCCCGCACCCAGGCCCGCCGGCTGTCCTGCATCCGCCAGTTCTACCTGTTCCTATTCGCCGAGGGGCTGCGCCCCGACGATCCCACCACCAACGTGGACTCGCCCCGGCTGGGGCGGCCCCTGCCCAAATATCTGAGCAAGGAGGAGGTCGAGAAGCTTCTGACCGCCGCCCGCGCCCTGGAGGCTGAGGACGGCGTCCTGATGACCGCCCTGATGGAGACCCTCTACGCCACCGGCCTGCGCGTCTCGGAACTGGTGTCGCTCCCGGCCGCCGCCGTGGCGCGCGACCCGTCGGTCCTGATCGTGCGCGGCAAGGGCGGCAAGGAGCGCATGGTGCCGTTGTCCGACCCCGCCCGCGCCGCCCTGTCGGCGTGGTGCTCGGTCCGCGACGCGGCCCAACCCAAGGGCAAGGCCTCGCGCTGGCTGTTCCCCTCCCATGGCGCCAGCGGCCATCTCAGCCGCTCCGGCTTCGCCAAGATGCTGGCCCGCATCGCCCAGACCGCCGGAATCGACCTGGCGCGGGTGTCGCCGCATGTGCTGCGCCACTCCTTCGCCAGCCATCTCCTGGCCGGCGGCGCCGATCTCAGAAGCGTTCAGCAGATGCTGGGCCATGCCGACATCGCCACCACCGAGATCTACACCCATATCCTCGACGAGCAGCGGGTCCGCCTGGTGCGTCAGCATCATCCCCTCGCCGGCCTGCGCAAGCCGGACGAGTAAAGCAGCTATTACCAGACAAATTGTGTTATAAAATCTCCGAATGCGGCTAGGTAACTGATCTTTTGATACGATTTATTACTTATGCCATCGGGCTGATATTGACAGACCCCCGCGCGCACGTCACTTTTCCGTCGTGATAAATCGCGCCTGGGTTGGGGGATTTCCGGTGGGGCAGCTATAGATGACTGAGGACGAATTCACCGAGGCCTTGCAAAGGCTCGGACTGTCGCAGGCGGCACTGGGGCGCCTGCTCGACGATCTCGGCGAACAGCAGCCGGCGCCGACCACGGTCTGGCGGTGGGCCGATGGGCGTTCGCGCGTGCCGATCGGCATCGGCGCGCTGTTGAAGCTTCTGGAACAACTTCCCACCGAGATCCGGGCGCAGGTCACCCGCAAGGCGCTGCGGGCGTAACACCAGATCTCGATGATCCTAACTCATCGAGATCTGGTTAGGCGCAACGCGCCGCGCGGCCCATGCCGCGGAAGGCAAGGGCGCTCGCGCCCGCCCGCCGCTTGAGGGCGTCGCTGATCGGTTACGATCAGCGAGACATGGGATAATCTACCGCCCGAAGATCCCCTTCAGCAGACCATCGATCGCGCTGCCAATGCCGCGTACCGCCTCGGCTCCCGCCTCGGCGGCGCCGGTGACGAACTCCTCGGCGGCGTTCGGCGCCTCGGCCGACGGAACCTCCGGCGTCGGCAGCGGATGGACCGGCAGTCCCTTATGGGCGGCCACCATCACCTGCTTCCACAACTGGGCGGGCAGACCGCCGCCGGTGACCTTCTTCATCTCGACGCGGTAATCGTCGTTGCCCATCCACACCCCGGCCACGTAGTCGGCGGTGAAACCCATGAACCAGGCGTCGCGGTAATCCTGGGTGGTGCCGGTCTTGCCGGCGGCGGGACGGTCGAGTCGGGCCGCCTTGCCCGAACCCTGCTGGATCACGGCGGTCATCATGTCGTGCATGCGCGCCAGGGCGGTGGGGGTGATCACCTGTCCGAAGCCGCCGCCGGAGCGCTGATACAGCACATGGCCGGCCGGATCGGTGATCTGGGCCACCGCATAGGCGGTGACGCCGTTGCCGCCATTGGCGAAGGAGGCGTAGGCGGTGGTCAGTTCCACCAGCGACACCTCGCTGGTGCCCAGCGCCAGGGTGGCGTCATTGCGCAGGTCGGAGGTGATGCCCAGCCGCCGGGCGGTGGCGATCACCTGATTGGGCCCCACCTCCTCGACCAGACGCACCGCCACCGTGTTGATGGATTCGGCCAGGGCCTGGCGCAGGGTGATGCGGCCGAGATACTTGCCGGTGTAGTTGCCGGGGCCCCAATTCCCCAGCTTGATGGGGGCGTCCTCGAAGGTGTCGTCGGGGGTGAAGCCCTTTTCCATGGCGGTCAGGTAGACGAACGGCTTGAACGACGAGCCGGGCTGGCGCAGCCCCTGGGTGGCGCGGTTGAACTGGCTGTCGTCGTAATCCTTGCCGCCGGCCATGGCGCGCACCGCGCCGTCGGGGCTCATCACCACCACCGCGCCCTGGGACGCGTTGGCTTTGGCGCCGGCTCCCGCCATCATGGCGGCGAGGCTGGCCTCGACCTTACGCTGCAGGCCGATGTCCAAGGTGGTCTGGACCACGATGTCCTTGCCGGAGACCTCGCCGAACTGGTCGAGATGGCTCATCACCCAGTCGGCGAAATAGCGCCCGGCCGGAAGCTGGCGGCGGATGAACTGCGACCCGCCGATGACCTGGGTCTCGTCGGCGGTCTTCTGGTCGATATAGCCGGCGTTGACCATGTTCTGGAGCACGTCGGCAGTGCGCTTGCGCGACGCGTCGGGGTCGTTGAGCGGGCTGTAGCGGCTGGGCGCCTTCAGCAGGCCGGCGAGGACGGCGGAGGGGTAGAGTTCGAGCTTGCGGGCCGAGACGTCGAAATAGCGCTTGGCCGCCGCGTCCACCCCGAAGGTGCCGGAGCCGAGATAGACCCGGTTAAGATACAAGGACAGGATCTGGTCCTTGGTGAAGCGCTTTTCCAACCACAGCGCCATCAGCAGTTCCTGCACCTTGCGCTTGAGGTTGCGCTCCGGCGTCAGGAACAGGTTCTTGGCCAACTGCTGGGTGATGGTGGAGCCGCCCTGGACCATGTGGCCAGCCCGCAGATTGGTATAGAAAGCGCGCGCCAGGCCGATGGGGTCGAAGCCCCAATGGCTGTAGAAGCGGCGATCCTCGGTGGCCAGCACCGCCTGGACGATGAAGGGCGAGATGTCGGGAAGGTCGAGCGGCTCGCCGTAGAGGTCGCCATAGGCGGCGAAGACGTCGCCCTCCACCGAGTGGAACACCACGCTGGGCCGCCGCGTGGTGGCGGTCATGCGGTCGATGTCGGGCAAGTCGATGGCGTAATAGGCCACCACGCCCCCCACGCCGATGCCGACCCAGATGGCCAGGGTCAGCCCCCACATCAGCACCCGCTTGAGCCAGCGGCGACCCGAACCGCCGCCTCCGCCGGCCTTGGCCTTGCGTGGCCCCTTCGGCGGCTTGGGTGGCGTGCGGCCGCGCTTCGACGGTGGCGGCGGCGGCGGCGGAGCGCCGTCGTCGGCACCGCGCGCGCCGCTGGGAATCAGCCGATCAGACGGGTCGACGGAGAGGGTGAAGGGATTGCCGCCGCGCTTGGGGCGAGAGGGTGTCGCTGCCATGCGCGGTTCTACCATGAGAACGGCATGTGTCGGAACTGGCAACGGCGCAACAATGGTTGTAAACTGCGGCCAGGATGATTTACGAGGACATGACGATGGAAACCCTTGCGGTGACGATTCCCCCCGAGCTGAAGCTGCGCCTGGAAGCGCTGGCCGCCGAGACCGGGCAAACCCTGGGGGAATGCCTGCTGGTGGCGGTCCAGGAATATGTCGAGAACTGGGAAACCCACCTCTCCGACGTCCACCAGATCGACGAGCACGAGGCCCGCGCCGTGCTCAAGGCCGCCGTCAACGAATAGCATCTTCCCGCCTCTACAACGACCGACGCCGCCCCGGGACCGGGGCGGCGTCTTCGTTTGTGGTCCCGCTTTGTGGCGGAAATAGGGCTAGTCCCCCGTGGCGATGCGCTCGACCAGTTGCTTGACGGTGGGAATGAAGCCGTTGGCGTAGTAGGGGTCCTGGCCGAAACGATAGGCGTTGTGGCCGGCGAACATCAGTTCGTGCTCCACGTCGCCGCCATGGCCGATGTTCTGCAGGGTCTTCTGGATACAGAAGCTGCGCGGATCGGCCTTCTTGCCGGTGGTGCCGGCATCGTTCTGGGCCCAGTTGGAGAACATGCACTGGGACAGGCAGCCCATGCAGGCCACCTGGTCGATGCGGATGTCCTCGGCCCGGTCGGGGGTGACGAAGATCAGGGTCGAATCGGGGGTGCGCAGCGCCTCGGTAAAGCCCTCGGCCATCCAGCCCAGCGCCCGGTCGCGGTCATGGGGGGTCACCCAGACGATGCGCTTGCGGGCCCCGATGGGCAGCTCGGCCTCGTGGTCGCCGACGCATTCGCTGGAATAGGGAATCTGGTGGTCCAGACGCTGGCACAGTTCGTCGATGAAGCCGTTCTTCACCGCCGACGAGTAGAAGCCGGTGGGGCTGAAATGGTGCAACAGCACGTCGCCCGACTTCAGGGTCAGCAACCGATGCTTCCAGGCGTCGGAAATGGGGCTTTCCTTGGTCAGCAACGGACGGGTGCCGTACTGGAAGGCGATGGGGCCCAGCTCGGGATTGCCGATCCAGTCCTCCCACTCCTTCAGCCACCAGACGCCGCCGGCCATGAAGATGGGGGTCTGGTGCAGGCCGCATTCGTTCATGAGGGCGCGCAGTTCGCGCACCCGCTCATAGGGCGGCTCCGGCTTGCGGGGATCTTCGCTGTTGGACAGGCCGTTATGGCCGCCGGCCAGCCAGGGATCCTCGTAGACCACGCCGCCCAGCAGCGAACCGTATTTGTGGTAGGCGCGTTTCCACAAGGCGCGGAAGGCCCGCGCCGACGACACGATCGGATAATAGTAGACGCCGTAACTGGCGGCGATCTCGGCCACCTTGTAGGGCATGCCGGCGCCGCAGGTGACGCCGTGGATCAGCCCCTTGGCGCCGTCCAGCACGCCTTCCAGGATGGCCTCGGCGCCGCCCATCTCCCACAGCACGTTCATGTGGATCCGGCCATTGCCGCCGGAGATCTCGTGGGCGATGCGGGCCTGGGCGATGCCGCCCTTGATGCCGTAGGCGATCAGCTCGTGATGCTTCTCGGTCCGGGTCTTGCCGTAATAGACCATGTCGATCCGGTTGCCGTCCGCGTCATAGAGATCGGCATTGACCCCGGAGAAGGTCGCGACGCCACCCGCCGCGGCCCAAGCGCCGGAGCTTTCACCGTTGGAGACGTTGATCCCCTTGCCGCCCTCCACGATGGGAAGGACTTCACGGCCGGAAATGAGAATGGGATCGAGCGGTTTCAAGGCGACGATCACTCCTTAGGCAGACGACAGCCGCGCCCGCGACTGTCCGAGAGGGGACATATATAGTGCCACGATGAAGTCGTCACCAGTGACATTACGAAATCATGACGATTGAGGATAATCGCTGAAAACAGAGCGGATTCCCATGCCTCGCAACTCCCGCGCCCGGATGGCGTCGTTGACCGTGTAGGCCAATACCGACCGCCCGGAGCCGGTGATCGCGGCGACGATCTCCCGGTCGAGATGACGGTGATCGGCATGAACCGTCCCACAGTCATACACCTCGGCCTGGACCCGCCAATCCTCCGGCACGCTTTCCACCAGCAGTCCGCGCGGCCAGGCCGGCGCCCGGTCACGGGCCACTGCCAGACATGCGCCGACGAAGCTCGACACTAACGGCACCGGTGCCGCGGCCGGCCACAGAATGGCGGCGCGCTCCAAAGCCACCCGTGCCGTCTCGGCCGGGCGCCCGGCGTCCGGCTTGATCTCCAGGTTAAAGCCCAATCCCAACTCGCGGCACAGTACCAGCACCTCGTCCAGGGTGGCAATCCGCTCGCCACCAAATTCCGCCGCGAACCACGATCCGGCGTCGAGCCGCTTCAACTCGGCCAGACTGTGGGCCGCCACCGCGCCGGCGCCGTCGGTGGTGCGCTCCAGCGTGTCGTCGTGAAACACCACCGGCAGGCCGTCGGCGGTCAGCCGGACGTCGAACTCCACCATGGTCACCCCCAGGGCGGCGGCGCGGCGGAACGAGGCCAGGGTGTTCTCCGGCGCCAGACCGGCGACGCCGCGATGCCCGATGAGCGGCGGCAGAATGATCACGACGGACTCAGCTTGGCCTTCACCCGCTCCAGCACCTGATCGACGGTGATGGCCTTCATGCACAGCGCGTCGTCGCAGGACGACTTGCGGTGGTTGAGGGCCGACACGCAGGGCGAACAGCCCAGGGCGGCATAAATGAACTCTGCATTGGGATTAAGCGCGCCGTAAAGCGACGGCGTCTCGGGGCCGAACAGCACGATGGTCTTGAGGCCGGTGGGAGCGGCGAAATGGGCGGGGCCGCTGTCATTGGTCACCATCAGTTCCGCCAGGGTGTACAACGGCACCAGATCGGACATGCGGGTGAAGCCGGCCAGATTGACGATGCGGTCACCGCCGCAGGCGTCGCACAAGCGCTGAGCCTCGCCCTTCTCCGACGCCACCCCGGTGATCACCACCGCCACATCCGGGTCGGCCAGCAGGCGCCGCGCCAGTTCGGTGTAGCTCTCCTTGGCCCATCGCCGCAGCGGCATCAGCTCGCTGCTGTTGGGATTGAGCAACACCCAGCGCTTGGCCCGTTCCAGCACTGGGAACGCCGTCACCAGACGGGCGCGGAACGCCTCCAACTGCTCCGGCTTCGGCACCACCGGGTCGAGTTGGATCTCCGCGTCGGAGAAGGCGACCTTGGTGTGCGGCACGGTGCCGGGCGGCTCGGCCAGGGCATGCACCAGCGACAGGAAGCACTTGGCCACGTGGCGGTGGGGATTGAACACCACCCGGTGGGTCAGCAGTTCGCCGCGATACAGCCCCTCGCCGTGGAAATTATGAAAGCCCACCCGGTTGGGCGCACCGCTGAAAAAGGTCAGCAGGGCGGCGAAGCGCGAGAACATCTCCATGTCGATGGCGGCGAACAGGTCCAGCCGGCGCATGGCGATGATCACCCGCAGCGTGTCGATGGTCAGGCTGACCATGTTGTCGGCCCGGATGGTCAGGGTGTTCTCCGGCCGGATGGTGCCGGTGATGTCCAGGCTGGGACGGTTCTTGGCGAAGATCAGGAAGTGCAGCCGGGCGTCGGGGAACAGGCGCTGCGCCCGCTTGAACGCCGAATCGGCGATGACGGCGCTGCCCATTTCCGACAGCTCGATGAAGAGGATGTCGCGGCCGGTCTTGACCGGCTGGGGCCGGAACAGCCGCCACAGGCGGTGAAGCCCGCTCATCAGGGCACAGAGCGGAACCCCCGCCCAGAAATCGATCTGCCGCATCCTGTCGACGTTCAATTCGGCCCCCGTTCCTTGCGGTTGTCCTGGTCCTCGAAGCCCCCTGGCCGATAGACCTCGCCCAACCAGATCTCGTAGTGGTCGATCACCCGTCCGCCCCACGACCGGTCAACCCGCCGCACCAGCGTCATCTTGTCGAAATAGCGCGCCTCGTCCTCGACGGCGTGGGGGTTGGCGCGGGTCACGAACAGGCCGTCCCGGCCGACCAGCCCGGCGACGTCAGCGGCATCATACGAGGGAATTCGCGGAACGCCAGCCGATCCGGCAAGGAAGGCCTTGGGATGGCCCGGAAGGTAATAGGTCATCAGCCCGCTGACCTCGTGCTTCTGGACGAAGACGAAGGCGCCGGGACGCGACCGCAGCTCGTCCTCCACCGCCGCCGCCAGGCCGTCCCAGCCGCCCAGGCGGCTGAAGGTGTCGACCCGCACCGGCAGCGGCAGCAGGGCGGTGGTCATCTGGAGATAGGCCAGCGCCAGCATTCCCCCCGCCAGGGCCGGCGCGACCCGGAACAGCACATCAAGCCAGGGCCGGCGCGGGATCATCCGCCAGCCGCCCACCGCCGCCATGACGCCGCCGAGATAGGCCGGTCCGGCCCAGTGGGGCTGCACCAGCCCGCCCAGGCTGTGATGGACGAAGAAGACCAGCACCGGCGCCGAGGCGGCTCCCAGCAGGAACCATTCCGGCCGCTGGCGGCGCCAGCCGGCCCACAGCGACCAGCCCATGCCCCACAGGGAAAAGCCCAGGATCAGCGGCGTCACCACCCCCAGCTGGGTGGTGAGGAAGGTGACCATGCTGCGGATCGGATCGGTCACCGGGGTGTCGAAGGAGTGGGCCATCTGCTTGCGGAACGACATCCAGTCGTTGAGAAGATTCCACGCCAGCACCGGAGCGGTACACACCACCGCCAGCCCGATGGCGAGGTAGAAATGCCGGCGGCCCAACCAAACCCGCCCCTGAGGGAACAGCAGGAACACCGCCAGCACGCCGGGCGCCACCAGGACCATGGTGTATTTGCTGTCGAAGCCCAGCCCCAGGGCGGCGCCGAGGGCGTAGACCCAGATCGGCCGCCCGTCCTTGATCAGGCGGGTCAGGGCCCACAGGGCGGCGGACCAGAACACCAGCAGGGGGGCGTCCGGGGTCGCCGTCACCGCCGAGGCGCCGAACAGGATGGTGACGTTGAGCCACAGCGCGGCCCACAGCCCGGCCCAGGCATCCTCGAAGGCCAACCGGACGGTGTCGTAGACCAGCCCGGTAACCACCGCCGCCGCCAGGATCGACGGCAGGCGGATGGCCAACTCGGAGGCTCCGAACAGCCGCGTCGCGGCGGCGATCCCCCAGGCCAGCATGCCGGGATGGTCGAAATAGGACAATTGCAGCCGACGCGACCACAGCCAGTAATAGGCCTCGTCCCCCGACAACAGGCTATGGCCGGCGACCACGGCGCGCAGCACGGCGAAACCCACGATCACCGCCGCCAGGGCGACGATGGGATCGGGGGTCTTGAACCGGGACCTGGGCGCCGGGTTGGACGCGAGAGCCAATACATGCCTCCGGGGATACGCGACGAGCGGGCGCCGCCGCCTTTAGCATGAAGACGACTCGGTTGTCGATGATCCGCCATCCCGCTATACCTCGAGACTGAATTCCGACGAGCGGATGCGCTCGGAGGCAAGGCCAAAGGCCGCCGCGCCGCGTGGCGCGAAAGCCAAGCCGCCGGAGGGCGGCGCCCGGCGCTTGAGGGCAAAGGCGCGCCACGTCAGTGGCTCGCCGATATAAATTTGGAGAGAGTGCATCATGACCGGGTTTCGCCGCTTCGCCACGCTGTCCGTCGCCTTTGCCGCCTGCGCCCTGCTGACCGCCTGCGGCGGCGAACCGTCCGAGACCGACCTGAAGGCGGCGGTCGAGCAGACCTACGGCACCGTCAACAAGGAGCTGGCCGGCGTCGGCAAAACGATCGGCAAGGACCTCAGCACCAAGGTCACGGCGTTCAAGAAGCTGGCCTGCGCCAAGGTCGAGGGCAAGCCGGGCTATGCCTGCGACTTCGAGATGACGGTGGACGGCCCCCTGGGCGCCAGCACCCAGAAGGGCTCCGGCCGCTTCGTCAAGGGCGACGCCGGCTGGACGGTGATGGAGAAGTAGGCAAGGCCTACTACGCCACCCGGTCCGCCGTCTCGGCCAGGATGACGCGGAGCTCCGGCACGCAGGACCCGCAATTGGTGCCGGCTTTCAGCAGGGCGCCGATTTCGCCGACACTGGCCAGCCGGTGGTCGCGGATGGCGGCGCGGATGGTGGCCAGACCGACCCCGAAACAAGCGCAAACCGTCTTGTCGCCGCCACGGTCGCCGCCGGGCGGCGCTCCCGCCAGCAGGGTTCCGCGCTCCTCGCCGGTGATGGCGGCGCGGCCGAAGGCGGCCGCCACCCAGTCGGGCGAGAAATCGGTGGCCCAGCGGAAGATGAACAGCACCCCCTCCAGCCGTCCCTCCACCAGCCGGGCGGCGCGGTAGTGGCCCCGGCTGGGGTCGAGGAACTCGATCCATTCGCCCGACCGCCCCAACCAATCCCGCGCCGTCACCGGCCAATCCTGGCCGCTCTCGCCGGCCAGCCGCCACACCGAATGGGACGTGCCGGCCGCCCGCGACCAGTAGATATCGCGCGGCAGATCCACCGGGGCGCGGCTGAGCAGGACGCCGTGCCAGCCGGCGACGAAGGGCTCCACCCGCACTGGCGCGTGTTTGAGTTCGGGCTGGCCGGAAAACGGATCGACGGCGGCGTCGATCAGGCTGCCGACCACCGCCGCCGAGGCGGCCCGGTCAGTCCAGTGGATGGGTGCGAACACCTCGCCGGGACGCTGGCCGGTGCTGACCGCCACCCGCAGCACCACCGAGGCGCGCTTGGCCGTGATCCGCGCCAGACCGTTCTCGCTCAGGCCGAAGCGGGCGGCGTCGTCGGGATGGATCGACAGGGCCGGCTCGGGGGCATGGGCCGCCAGCACGGGCGAACGGCCGGTGCGGGTCATGGTGTGCCACTGGTCGCGCATGCGGCCGGTGTTGAGGATCAGCGGGAACGCCTCGTCGGCCAGCGACGCGGGCGGGCGTGGCGTGACCGGGATCATCCGGGCCTTGCCGTCGGGATGGAAGAAACGGCCGTCGCCGAACAGCCGCGCCGTGCCGGTTCCGTCCGGTCCCACCGGCCACTGCACCGGCTCCAGGTGGTCGTAATCGATCCCGGCCAGCCCGCCCAGGTCCAGGTCGCGGGATCCAAAGTTCTCGAAGGCGGTCAGGCGGCAATGCTCGGCGAAGATCTCCCCCGGCCCGCCATAGGCGAAAGCCTCGGCGAAGCCCAGTCGCGCCGCCACCTGGGCGACGATCCACCAATCGGGCTTGGCCTCGCCGGGGGGCGGCAGGAACGCCCGCTGGCGCGAGATGCGGCGTTCGGAATTGGTGACGGTACCGTCCTTCTCGCCCCAGGCCAGGGCCGGCAGCCGCACATGCGCCAGCCTTGTGGTGTCGGTGTCGGCCTCGCAATCGGACACCACCACGAAGGGGCAGGCCGCCATGGCGGTTCTCACCAGATCGGCCTCGGGCAGGCTGACCGCCGGATTGGTCGCCATCACCCACAGCGCCTTGATGCGGCCGTCGGCGACGGCGTTGAACAGGTCCACCGCCTTCAGGCCCGGCTTGGTCGCCATGCGCGGCGCGGCCCAGAACCGGCCGACCCGGTCGATGGCGGCTTCGTCGAAGCCCATATGGGCGGCCAGCATATTGGCCAGCCCCCCCACCTCGCGCCCGCCCATGGCGTTAGGCTGACCGGTCAAGGAGAACGGCCCCATGCCCGGCCGCCCGATGCGCCCGATGGCCAGATGGCAGTTGATGATGGCATCGACCTTGTCGGTGCCCGACGAGGACTGGTTGATTCCCTGCGACCACAGGGTGACCACCTTCTCGGTGGCGGCGAACCAGGAGAAGAAGGTTTCCACCTGGGAGGACGGCACGCCGCACTCCATATCCAATCCTGACTGACCGGTCAGGTATGTGAGCAGGCCGTTGAACAGCACCGCGTCGGCGCCGGGACGGATGGCCAGATGCAGGTCGGCGCATTCGGCGGTGGCGGTGCGGCGGGGATCGATCACCACGATGCGCAATTCAGGGCGACGCGTCTTTTCCGCCAGTAGCCGCTGGAACACCACCGGATGACACCACGCGGCGTTGGAGCCGACCAGCACCACCAGATCGGCCAGTTCGATGTCCTCATAGCAGCCGGGCACGGTGTCGGAGCCGAAGGCGCGCACCTGGCCGGCCACGGTGGACGACATGCACAGCCGCGAATTGGTGTCGATGTTGGCCGAGCCGATGAAGCCCTTCATCAGCTTGTTGGCGACGTAATAATCCTCGGTCAGCAACTGGCCGGAAACGTAGAACGCCACCGCATCGGGGCCATGCTCGGCGATGGTCGCGCGAAATCGCTCCGCCACGGTGTCCAGCGCCGCATCCCAGCCGATCCGCCGTCCCTCGATCTCGGGATGGAGCAGGCGGCCGTCGAGGCCGATGGTCTCGGCCAGGGCGGCACCCTTGACGCACAGCCGGCCGAAATTGGCGGGATGCTCGGGATCACCCTTCACCACCCAGCCATCCTCGCCCGGTTGGGCGACGACGCCGCAGCCGACGCCACAATAGGGGCAGGTGGTGCGGATGATGTCAGGCATGGCTAGATCCCCTCTCCCTTGAGGGAGAGGGTGGCCGAAGGCCGGGTGAGGGGGAGGTGGTTCCGATGACCCGACAATTCCCCCTCACCCCGACCCTCTCCCTCAGGGAGAGGGGGAAGGCTCAGATAGATCTCGCCCTCCACCAGCCTGGCCGCCACCGGCCGGGTGCAGCCCTCGTCGGGGGCGGTGGCCTCGCCGCTCACCAGGTCGATGGTCCAGTTGTGCAGCGGGCACACCACCACCTTGCCCGACACGATGCCCTCCGACAGTGGCCCGCCTTTGTGGGGGCATTTGTTGAACAGGGCGAAGACCTCGTCCTCGTTGGTGCGGAACACCGCCACCTGACCCTGATGGGTGTCCACGGTGCGAGCCCCGAGACGGGGAATATCGGACAGGGTGCCGACCTTGATCCACTCCGGCATGACGCTACTCCACCTCGGCCAGGGATTTGAACTCGTGCGCTTCCATGCCCCGGACCCGTTCGGCCCAGGGATCGGTCTGCACGTATGTCTGGGAATGGATGAAGCGGGCGAAGGCGGCGCGACGGCCGGCGGCGTCCTCGACCACCCGCTGTTTGACATGATCCATGCCCACCCGCTCGACCCACGGCGCGGTGCGCTCGAGATAGCGGGCCTCCTCGCGGTAGATCTGGAGGAAGGCGCCGGCATATTCCAGCACCTCCTCCTCGCGGGCCACCCGGACCAGATGATCGGTGCCGCGCAGCTCGATCCCGCCATTGCCGCCGACCACGATGTCGTAGCCGGCCTCGACGCAGATCACGCCCAGATCCTTGATGGTGGCCTCGGCGCAGTTGCGCGGACAGCCCGACACCGCCAGCTTGAATTTGTGCGGCGTCCAGGTGCCCCACATCAGCCTTTCCAGCTTGATGCCGAGCCCGGTGGAATCCTGGGTGCCGAAGCGGCACCATTCGGTGCCGACGCAGGTCTTGACCGTGCGCAGCCCCTTGGCATAGGCGTGCCCCGACACCATGCCGGCCTTGTTGAGATCGGCCCAGACGGCGGGAAGCTGGTCCTTGCGCACCCCCAGCAGGTCGATGCGCTGGCCGCCGGTAACCTTGACGGTGGGGATCTGGAACTTGTCGGCCACGTCGGCGATGGCGCGCAGCTCGGCCGCGGTGGTGACGCCGCCCCACATGCGCGGCACCACCGAATAGGTGCCGTCCTTCTGGATATTGGCGTGGGCCCGCTCGTTGATGAAGCGGCTCTGTCCATCATCCACATATTCGCCCGGCCAGGCGCAGAGCAGGTAGTAGTTCAGCGCCGGGCGGCACTTGACGCAGCCGTCGGCGGTGCGCCAGCCCAGCGCCGTGCGCACCGCGTCCATGGTCTTGAGCTGCTGGGTGAGGATGACGCGGCGGACCTCGTCATGGCCGAGATCGGTGCAGCCGCACAGACCGGCGGCCTTGGCCTCCACCACCTCGCCGGTGGTATGGGACAGGATGGCCAGGACCACCGAGGAGCACTGGCCGCAGGACGAACCGGCCTTGGTATGGGCCTTGACCTCCTCCAGCGAGGTCAACCCCTTGGCCTTGATGGCGGCGACGATGGCGCCCTTGGAAACGCCGTTGCAGCCGCAGACCTGGGTGGAGTCGGCCATGGCGGCGACATCCGTCCCCTTGCCCTTGCAGGTGGTGTCGGCATAGGCCTGGCCGAAGATCATGCGGTCGCGCAGGGCGGCGATGTCGGCCTTCTCGCGCATCAGCTGGAAGTACCAGGCGCCGTCGGCGACGTCGCCGTACATGACCGCGCCGACCACCTTGTCCTCGCGCAGCACCAGCTTCTTGTAGATGCCCCGGGCGGAGTCGCGGTAGACCAACTCCTCGTCGCCCTCGTCCACCGCCGTCAACTGGCCGGCGGAGAACACGTCGATGCCGGTGATCTTGAGCCGGGTGGACAGCGGCGGGGTTTCGTAATGGGCCTCGTCGCGGCCGGCGAGGCGGGACGCGCAGACCTTGGCCTGTTCCCACAACGGCGCCACCAGCCCGAACACCTGGCCGCGATGCTCGACGCATTCGCCGACGCCGTAGATGGACGGGTCGGAACTGCGCATGTCGTCGCCGACCACGATGCCGCGGTTGACCTCCAGGCCGGCGGCCTTGGCCAGATCCACATTGGGGCGGATGCCGATGGCCACCACCACCAGATCGGCCGGCACCTCGCGGCCGTCGGCCAGTTTCAGCCCCTCGGCCCGGTCGCTGCCCATGATCTCCTCGGACTGGGCGCCGGTGAAGAAGTGCAGGCCGCGCTCGGTCAGGTCTTTTTGCAGCAGATGACCGGCTTCCACGTCCAACTGCCGCTCCATCAGGGTCGGCATCAGATGGACCACCGCCACCGGCATGCCGCGCCGGCGCAGGCCCCAGGCCGCCTCCAGCCCCAGCAGGCCGCCGCCGATCACCACGGCGCGCTGACCGGCCTCGGCCGCCGCCAGCATCTTCTCCACGTCGGCGATGTCGCGGAACGCCACCACCCCCGGCAGATCGAGGCCCGGCAGCGGCGGCATCAGCAGCTTGGAGCCGGTGGACAGCAGCAACCGGTCGTAGGGCACCACCAGACCGGAGGCGGCGGTCACCGTCTTGGCCGCCGGATCGATGGCCAGTACCGGGTCGCCGGTATGCAGGGTGACGCCGTTGTCGGCGTACCAGGCGCGCGGGTTGATGACGATGTCGTCCACCGCCTTCTCGCCCGCCAGCACCGAGGACAGCATGATGCGGTTGTAGTTGGGGTGGGGCTCGGCGCCGAACACGGTGATCTCGAAGCGCGCCGGCGCCAGGGCCAGCAGCTCCTCGACAGTGCGCATGCCGGCCATGCCGTTGCCGACGACGACCAGCTTCTGGCGGGGAACAGCGTTCATGACAGGTCTCCTGTGTCGGCGGCGTCGGATGACGGGTCGGCGACGACGGGCGGGTGGAAGGGGTCGAACACGGCGCCGCCCAGCAGCAGGTCGGGACCCATGGCGATGGGACGGCTGGCGCGCAACAGGGTCCAGGGCTCGGCGTGGGTGCCCTCGGTCTTGTAGTCCACCAACGGCACCGGCAGCCCCAGGGTTCCCGCCGCCATGCGGTAGAGGTCGGGACGGAAGACCGCGTCGGCGGCGGCGCGCGAGTCGGTCTCGGCCGGCAGCAGGCCGTGGCGCTTCATCTCCTCCAGGTACCACATGGCCTGGGAGCGCCAGGGGAAGTTGGCGGCATGGCGGTGGAATACCACCAGATCCTTGGGCAGGCCGCATTCGCCCAGCAGCGGCGCCATCAGCGCGTCGACGGGAGCGTTGACGTAGTGGGGCTGGGCCAGCAGCTCGGCCAGCTCGCAGCGGTTCTCGTCGCACCAGCGCGCCGCGCCGATCAGGGCCTCCAGCACGGCGACATGGGTCTCGGGATGATGGTCGGCCCAGTCGCGGGTGACGGCGAACACCTTCTCCAGCCGGCCGGCGAAGATGTCGCGGCTGGTGGCGGCGACCCGACCCAATCCCAGCCGCACCGCCAGGCTGCCCCAAGGCTCGCCGACGCAATAGCCGCTGATGTTGCCGGCCGAGAGATAGGCGATCATCTGCGGCGGCGGCACCACCACCAGCCGGATGTCGCGCTCGGTGTCGATGCCGGCGGAGGCCAGCCACAGCCGCAGCTCGGCGGAGTGGGGCGAGAAGGGATAGACGGTGGCGAAGGTCATGGGCTCGCGGCCGGCCGCCTTGTCGGCCTCGATCACCGCCTTGAGAGCGAGAGCCGGCGCGATTTCCGGGTCCATGCGCTCCCACAGGGCGTTGGCCAGGGTGATGGTGTTGCCGCCGAGATTGAGCGCCATGCCGGCCACCATGGGCACCCGGATGGCCGACAAGCCAAGCGTCATGGCCAGCGGCAGCGGCGCCAGCATCTGGGCGCCGTCCAGGGCGCCGACCGCCACCTTGTCGCGGATGGAAGCCCACGAGGCCTCGCGGCTGAGCTCGACCTCCAGGCCGACCTCGGCGAAGAAGCCGCGCTCCTTGGCCACCACCAGGGGGGCCGCGTCCACCAGCGGCACCAGGCCCAGCTTGAGACGGTTCTTTTCCAGAGCCATGATCAGGACGCCTTCTTGGCAGGGGCACCGGTCTCGTACTCGTCGAGGAAGTCGAGCACTTCGGCGCGGTATTGGTAATAGCGGGGGTGGTCCAGCAGGGCGCGCCGCGAACGCGGACGCGGGATGTCCACCTGCAGCACCTTGCCGATGCGGGCGTTGGGGCCGTTGGTCATCATCACCACCCGGTCGGCCATCAGGATGGCTTCGTCCACGTCGTGGGTGACGCAGATGGCGGTGACCCGGGTGCGGGCCCACACCTCCATCAGCACCTCCTGCAACTCCCAGCGGGTCAGGGAGTCCAGCATGCCGAACGGCTCGTCCAGCAGCAGCAGCTTGGGCGACAGGGCGAAGGCCCGGGCGATGCCGACCCGCTGCTTCATGCCGTTGGACAGGTCGGCCGCCTTCTTGTCCATGCTGTCGGCCAGCCCCACCCGCTCCAGGTAGTAGGAGACGATGTCCAGACGCTCGGCGGGCGACGCGCGGGGATAGACCCGGTCCACCCCCAGCGCCACGTTCTCCAACGCGGTCAGCCAGGGAAACAGCGACGGCGCCTGGAACACCACGGCGCGGTCGGGACCGGCGTCGGTGACTTCGCGGCCGTCAAGGATGACGCCGCCCTCCGACACCTCGGTCAGGCCCGCCGTCATGGTCAGCACGGTGGACTTGCCGCAGCCGGAATGGCCGATCAGCGAGATGAACTCGCCCTTGTGCATCTTGAGGTCGAAGCCGTCCACCACCGTCAGCGGCCCCTTGGGGGTGGGGAAGATCTTCTTGACCCGGGAGAACTCCACATAGCGTTCGGGGTTGTTGACCCGGCCGGCGTCGCGATAGGCCTTGGGCGAACCGCCCAGGCTGACGGGGGCCACGTCGGGCAGCAGGCGGGCATGGCCGGCCTCGGCGTTGCGCTCGACGCCCACCGCCATCAGATATTCGGTGATCTCGGCGCGCAGGCGCTTGAAATCGGGGTCGTGGTTGACGGCGGAGCGGTCGCGCGGCCGGGGCAGGTCGACCTTGAAGGCGGGGCCCAGCGTCGCCCCGGGGCCGGGGTTCAGCGGAATGATGCGGTCGGCCAGCAGCAGCGCCTCGTCCACGTCGTTGGTGACGAGGACGACGGTCTTCTTCTCCTGCTCCCAGATGGCCTCGATCTCGTCCTGCAGCTTGGCGCGGGTCAGCGCGTCCAGCGCCGACAGCGGCTCGTCCAGCAGCAGGATGTCGGGGCTCATGGCCAGGGCGCGGGCCACCGCCACCCGCTGGCGCATGCCGCCCGACAGTTCGGCCGGGCGGCGGTCCGCCGCATGGGCGAGGCCGACCATGGCGATATACTTGGCGACCTTGGCGGCACGCTCGGCCTTGGGACGGCCGGCCATGGTGGCGTCCACCGCCAGGGCGACATTGCCCGCCACCGTCAGCCACGGCATCAGCGAGTAGCTCTGGAACACCACGCCGCGATCGGCGCCGGGACCCGTCACCGGCTTGCCACGCAACAGGATCTGGCCGCTATCCGGCTGGGTCAGCCCGGCCATCAGCGACACCAGGGTGGTCTTCCCCGAGCCGGAGAAGCCGAGGATGGCGATGAACTCGCCCTCCGCGATGGCCAGGTCGATGTCGCGCAGCACCGGATTGGCACCAAAGCCCTTGGCGACGCCCTTGAGTTCGAGGATCGTCATGATCGGTCCTTCCTCAGCGGGGAGCGGAATGGGAGAACATGGCTTGCAGCGCCATCATCACCCGGTCGAGCAGGAAGCCGATCAGGCCGATGGTGAGGACGGCGACCATGATCTTGGCCAGCGACTGCGACGAGCCGTTCTGGAACTCGTCCCACACGAACTTGCCGAGGCCGGGATTCTGGGCCAGCATCTCGGCGGCGATCAGCACCATCCAGCCCACCCCCAGCGACAGCCGCAGACCGGTGAAGATGTAGGGCAGCGCCGACGGCAGCACCAATTTGCGGATGGTGGTGGTCAAGGGCAGGTTCAGCACCCGGCCCACATTCATCAGGTCCTTGTCGATGGAGGCGACGCCGATGGCGGTGTTGATCAAGGTCGTCCACAGCGAGCACAGGGTCACGGTGATGGCCGAGTTGAGGAAGGCCTTCTCGAACATGGGATCGGCCGAGGTATAGGTGGCCGACACCACCATGGTGACGATGGGCAGCCAGGCCAGCGGCGACACCGGTTTGAAGATCTGGATCAAGGGGTTCAGCGCCGAGTTCACCACCTTGGACAGGCCGCACATGACACCCAGCGGCACCGCGATCACGGTGGCCAGCAGGAAGCCCATGAACACCGTCTCCAGGCTGGTGGCGATCTGGTCGAAATAGGTGGGCTTGCCGGTGAACTTGCGGAACTTGGCCTCGCCGCCCTCGGCCACCGCCTCGGCGTTGCGCTTGGCCTGACGCTCGTAGAACGCCACCTCCTTGGCCCGTTCGGCGCGGTGGTCGGCGATCAGGTTGTCCACCTGGGCCCACACCTCCACCGGACCCGGAACCGCCCCCAGCGAGGTGTGAACCTTGGGCGCCAGCACCCCCCAGGCCAGCAGGAACAGGCCGATGGCCGCCACCGGCACTCCCAGCTGACGCCACAACTCGCCCAGTTGCTGGCGGGGATGGTTGCCCACCGCCAGCTTGCCCAGCGGCACCACCCAGCCGAAACCGGCCACGGTCAGGATGGCGCCGGCCCGGTTCAGCGCGTAGCCGAGGGAAACGCCGGGGGTCTTGGGAGCGGTGGCCGGAGTGCCGACGGCCTGGGTGATGCTGCTCATGGTGGAATCCTCGTTCACTTAATTTGTCCCTCAGTCGCCGGGCGGGATGCGTCCCGCATCCCTTGGCTTTCGCCGCACGAGCGGCGCCGGCCCTTGGCCGCAACTCCGAGCTGGCGCTCGTCGGGGCGTCAGTTCCCGACGATCTTGTTGGCCTCGACCTTCTGGCCGCCCTTGAGGCCGATGGAGAGCTTGTTCAGGTAGTCGTTGGGCTTCTTGCCGTCATAGCTGACGCCGTCGATGAAATCGGCGGTGGGGGCGTGGAAGCCGTCGCTGTCCCAGGGGAAGTCGGCCTTGGCGACCTTGCCTTCGTCCAGCAGCGCCTGGGCCGCCTTCAGGTAGATGTCGGGGCGGTAGACGCTCTTGGCGGTTTCCAGGTACCACGAGTCGGGCTTGGCCTCGGCGATCTGGCCCCAGCGGCGCATCTGGGTCAGGTACCAGATGGCGTCCGAGTAGTAGGGATAGGTGGCGAAGTAGCGGTAGAACACGTTGAAGTCGGGCACCGACCGCTTGTCGCCCTTCTCGTATTCGAAGGTTCCGGTCATGGAATTGGCGATCACCTTGGCGTCGGCGCCCACATATTCCGGCTTGGCCAGGATCCGCACCGCCTCGTCGCGATTGGCGTTGTTGTTCTCGTCCAGCCACTTGCCGGCGCGGATCAGCGCCTTGACCAGGGCGATATGGGTGTTGGGGTTCTTCTCGGCCCAGGCAGCGGTGACGCCCAGCACCTTCTCCGGGTTGTTCTTCCAGATCTCGTAGTCGGTGATCACCGGCACGCCGATGCCCTTGACCACCGCCTGCTGGTTCCACGGCTCGCCGACCGCGTAGCCGGAAATGGTGCCGGCCTCCAGGGTGCTGGGCATCTGGGGCGGCGGCGTCACCGACAACAGGGCGTCGGCGCCGATCTGGCCGGACACGTTGTCCGGGGAATAGAAGCCGGGATTGACGCCGCCCGCCGCCAGCCAGTAGCGCAGCTCGTAATTATGGGTCGAGACCGGGAACACCATGCCCATGTTGAAGCTCTTGCCCTGGGCCTTGAACGCCTCGATCACCGACTTCAGGTATTCGGCCTTGATGGGATGCAGGACCCTGCCGTCCGGTCCCTTGGGCAGATGCGGCTTCATCAGCGCCCACACCTCGTTGGAAACGGTGATGCCGTTGCCGTTGAGGTCCATGGAAAAGGCGGTGACGACATGGGCCTTGGTGCCATAGCCGATGGTGGCGCCGAGCGGTTGGCCGGCCAGCATGTGGGCGCCGTCCAGCTCGCCGGAGATGACGCGGTCCAGCAGCACCTTCCAATTGGCCTGGGGCTCCAGGGTGACGAACAGGCCCTCGTCCTCGAAGAAGCCCTTTTCCTTGGCGATGGCCAGCGGCGCCATGTCGGTGAGCTTGATGAAGCCCAGCTTCAGTTCGTCCTTTTCCAGCTTGGCCTTGGCCTCGGCCCAGCCCGGCGCCAGGGAGGCGACGCAAGCCGCGACGGCCAAGCCCAGCAGGCCACGGCGGCAGAGGCCGGACCAGGTGCCGGTCGCGCTCGCACTCTTGTTCTTCGTCATCATCGTTCCCTCGCCAGGTCAGAACCAAAAACAAAAACGGCGTTCCGCGGAGTCGCTGCCGCTTCCCGCGAGGGAAGAGCGCAATCCGTGGAACGCCGTTGTTCCTTGGCCGGTGCGGGCGTCATTGCCCGCGGGCCGCGTTGTCTTGAGTGAAAGCCGCCCCTCGCCATTGAGATCGGGCCGCCTTCGCACTGCAACACCACGCAAGCGGTGTGCCAGCGGCGAAGTCCCGCGATTTCAGGGTTTTCGGGGAGAGGAACGGCAGTGCCTGCTTAATTGTTAGACTCAGATGCCGCTGTGCTTAATAATTAGGCAGCTAGCCGAGCAACTCGGCCGCCTCGATGACCTTGTTGGCCACGTCGATCAGCCGCAGCTTCTGGTCCATGGCCATGCGGCGAAGCAGGTGGTAGCCCTCGTCCTCGCCCAGCTTGCGGCGCTTCATCAGGATGCCCTTGGCCTTTTCGATCTGCTTGCGCTCGGCCAGGGTGGACTTGGCCTTGTCGAGCTGGCTGCGCAGATCCTGGAACTGGGCGAAGCGGGCGATGGCGACGTCGATCACCGGCCGTACCCGGTCGGGCTTCAACCCGTCGACCACATAGGCCGAGACGCCGGCCTCCACCGCCGCCCGGATGGTCTCGGGCTTGCCGTCCTGGGCGAACATCACCACCGGGCGATTCTGCTCCAGCCCCACCCGGCGCATGTCTTCCAGGATGTCGCGGTCGGGAGAGTCGATGTCGACGATGATCACGTCGGCCGCCAGCTCGGACACCTTGGCATGCAGGCCGGCACCGCTGCCCAGGACCGCCACCACGGTGAAGCCGTCGGCCTCCAGCGCGGCCTTGACCAAGGCCGCCCGGTCGCGTTCGTCGTCGACCACGATCACCCGCAGCCCCATGCCCCGCCTTTCGAAAGAGACCCGACATCCAGACTCGCACGGCGCGTGCCGCGCGAAGGGCCAGTATAGTCGAGCTATTCAAGCATGTGTCATGCCTATTTTGTAGGCGTGCACGTTCCGCCACACCCTGCTAGCCTGGGATGTGGCGGAGAACGGAACAGAGGACAAGGTCATGATGGGTCGAAATCTGGTGGCGATCATGGTCGGCGCGGCCCTCCTGGCTGCCGCCCCCGCAGGAGCCGGCGGCAAGAAGGAAGGCGCCGGCGAAAGCGGCGGCAGCGTCGTCGCCCCCATCGCCGGCGAGTTGTCCGGCCCGCGCGAGATGCTGGTCCCCACCGAGCAGGCCAGCCCCAGCCTGGGCAACCTCGTCGTCGTGGCCACCATGATGGCCGGCGCCGGGGCGGGGAAATGCCGGATGAATTTCGTGATGAGCAACCCCACCACCGCCGCCATCGCCATGGGGGCGGTGGCCACTGCCATCAACGCCAAGGGCGAGGTGACCGACAATTGGGCGCTCTCCATCGGCTCGCTGCCCCCCAACGGCCAGACCGCCCGCCTGTTCTCCTGCGGTCTGGGGGCCGCCAAGCTGATCCTGACCCCCCTGCCCGAGTTCAGTTGGCCGCCGGTGAAATGCGCCAAGCCGGATCAGGACCCGGAGGCCTGCTCGCTGGGAATGCAGATCAAGTCGACCCTGCCGCTGGGCGACAAGAACGACATCAAGGAGAGCGCCCCCGAGCCGGAAAAGAAGCACTGACCAAAATAGCCTTGCCTTAACCGGTCCTCCGGGTATTGATCGGCTGCCGTCAGCAGGAGTGTCGAGAGCGAATGATCCTTGAACGCCGCGTCATCGTTTTCCCACGAGCGGACTTCCTTGACGCCATGCGGCGCTATGGCGAACGGATCGGCAAGCATCTGCCCGACACCGCGCCGGACATGCTCGGCTTCGACCCTGCCCAGGACATCGCGCTGACCATCCGTTTTCCCGCCGTCTTCGTCGGCGGCTCGCCCAAGGATTTCGTCTTCAGCCGCGACGACGTGGGCCAGGCCCTGACCATCTATTGCCGCGAACACCGGGTGCCGCTGCCCAAGGACGCCACCAAGCAGATCGAGAAGTTCAAGGACGGCGCGGCGCTGACCATGCAGATCGGCGGCGGCGGTCTCCACGTCCTGATCGTCGACGATCAGGAGGTCATGCGCACCATCATCAAGAGGCTGCTGACCAAGGCCAACCCCTCGCAGATCTCCGAGGCCAGCGACGGCGTCAAGGCGCTGGAGATGCTGCGCTCGGGCGAGGTCGATCCCGACGTCATCATCTGCGACCTGCACATGGACAACATGGACGGCATCGAGTTCCTGCGCACCCTGCGGGCCGAGAAGGGCAACGTCAACAGCCGCAAGCCAGTGCTGATCCTCACCAGCGACAAATCCGACCAGGCCCACGAGATCACCCGTCAGGTGGGCGCCTCCAAGGTCCTGACCAAGCCGATCTCCGCCGACGACCTGATCAAGCAGATCAACCTGGTGCGCGGCCACTTCGAAACCGCCCGCTGATCCCGGCAACAAAAGGAGGAGTCGCGTCATGAGACTCTTCCGCTTCTGCCGCCAGCCGTTGCGCGGCTTCGTCATTCTGATCGAACAGTTTCCCGCTTTCCTGCGCCTGTCCTGGATCTGCATGGCCGCCAGCCTGGTGGGAGGTGCGGTGTCCGAACGCTATGTCTGGCTGGGCAGCGTCACCGACCTGCTGGCCCGCGGCGTCTTCGCGGTGGCGTGGCTGCGTCTGGTCGGCCTGGGCGAATTGCCGCGCCGCTCGGCCTATTTCCACCTGGGCCGCCGCGAAATCCTCACGGCGCTGGGCTGGATGACGGCGGAGGTCTTCGTGGTCTTTCCCGCCCAGGCCATCGCCGCCTCGCTGGCCGTGGCCACCGGACTATCCTTCCCCGACCTGATGATGCCCATGCTGGCCGTCGCCCACGCCCTGCTGGGAGCCGCCTATCTGCTGCCCACCGAGGCGGCGCTGGAGGTCGGCACCTCGGCCACTTGGCGATTGCCGGAAATGGTCATCAAGGGCGGCGTCGCCGCCGGTCTGGCGGTGTTCCTGGCCTGGCTGCCCACCAATCTGCTGCTGGAGGGCGTCAAGGCCCTGCCGGAGTGGGACCTCCTGGAGGGGCTCGACCTGCGTCAGACGGCCGCCGTGGTCACCCGCTATCTCGGCGTCGCCCTGACCGCCGGAACCATGGCGTTGGTGTGGAACGCGCTGATCGCCGAGGGAGACTGACCCGAAACGTCTCCTATCTCGTCACCCCCGCGAAAGCGAGGAGTCATGTTGGGGCCGTGCGGACGACCCCACCCGAAATCACTCCCATTCAATCGTGCCCGGCGGCTTCGACGTGATGTCGTAGGTCAGCTGCTTAGCCCCCTTTGTCGAAAGCAGGTCTGCGACATGCTTCAGCAGATGAGGCAAAACGCCGCGCGAGTGATGGGTGTTTATGCGCTGCTTGCTGCCGTGGAACTTAAGCTTATCTTCAATGGCCGCCCGAAGTGCGTCGGTGGGGGCCGCGCCGAGGTCCCAATCGATTCTCTGGATCAACTTGGATCGAAGAGCCTCGTCGCTGGCTTCACCAACAAATTGGGCCAACTCCTTGGTTAAGCCGAGGCCCAAAAGGAAGTCCCGCAATGGCTTGAGCTCCGCTCTACCAGCAGCGGCATCACGCCAATATCCAATGCCAGAGGCATCCCCCAAAAGGCCGCTCCCTCTCAATTCCTGCGCTTGCCGTCGATAAAAAGCGGAGTGAAACCTCGTAATGGGGATTGTTTTGACCCTCGGGCAGCAGGGGCAATACCGCTTCCAGGGCGTCGCGCTGCTCGGTGAAACCGATCGCACCCTGGGTCTCCTTGACCCGCCAAGCCAGCGGAAGCGCGCGTCCGCCGGTGCGGACCGTCACCATCACCATTTGATGG
>NZ_CAINTR010000211.1 GCF_903853455.1 uncultured Magnetospirillum sp. | reverse complement strand
CCCGACCGTCAGCCCAAAAAGCTCGCCCGAAGAAAGCTCTCCTGGTTCACCAGAGGCATCCGCCGCATCATGAAACTGCTGCTCGCGACCCTGCCGCTACCACCCCTATGGATTGCGCTCGCAAACTGATGGATGCTGAGGTACTGACCAATACCTGGAACTACCGCCGGGGCATCTGGCCGCAGGGCGGCGATGTCCTGATCGAGCCGGAGGACTTGCGGGCTGCACTCGAAGGGCTCGGCTTTTCGGACATTGCTCTTGGTCCCGAGGCAAGCCTGGGCGAGCCCTCCATCGCGGTGTCACCGTTCTTTCAGGGCGAATACCTGGGCGATCTGGGAGTCTACGAGGTCTTGGCAAGGCGATGACGACGGTGGCGCCCAAGATGAAGATACTGCTTTTGGGATCGACGGATCTGACCCTGGCCGTCGCCGAGGCCCTGCTGGCCATGGGGCTGCCACCCGTGGGGGTCGTCTCGGTCGGGCGGAGCTTCCAGATCTCCTATCAAGCGGATGCCGTCCGCAATGTCCGCTTCGCCGACATGGCGACTTGGTGCGCGGCCCGGGGCATTGCCCATTTCGGCTACGACGGCCCCGATAGCCTGGCTGTCGGGGCCACCGCCACCGGGGCCGAATGCAGCATCGCCGCCGGATGGTACCATATGCTCCCGGCGCGGGTCAGGACTCTGTTCCCGATGGGTTGCTTCGGCCTTCACCCCTCCCTGCTGCCGGCCTACCGGGGCGGGGCTCCGCTCAACTGGGCCATGCTCAACGCCGAGGCCGAGACCGGCGTTTCGCTGTATGGCCTTGGTGACGGGGTCGATGACGGACCACTCTACGGCCAGCGCCGTTTTCCGCTGCATGACGACGATTACATCGCCGACGTCCTCGGCCGCGCGCAAGCCGCCGCCGTCGATCTGCTGCGGGAATGCCTGCCCCGCATCGTCGCCGGCGACATCGTACCCGTGCCCCAGGTGGGCTCTCCCAGCTATGGCCTGCAGCGCCATCCCGACGATGGCCGCATCGACTGGAGTCGTCCGGCCGCGAGCATTCTCCGTCTGATCCGGGCGGTCAGCCGTCCCTATCCCGGGGCGTTCGGGGTGGTCGAGGGCGCTGTCGTTCGAATTTGGCGGGCGAGGCTGGCCGGCGAGGCGGCATCGGTCTGGGGGGCCTGCGGACAGATTGCCCGGGTACCGGGCTTCGACGCGCCGCTGGTGGTGACGGGAGACGGTCTGCTGGCCATACAGGAGGCGGAGGACCAAGCCGGCGATTGCGCGATGGAACGCCTGCGGCAATGGAGCCAACGCCGCTTCAGTTCCGGTTAATCCGCCTCGGTCATCCAGGCGTGGGGGGTGCCGGCCAGAGCGGCGCGGATCTCGTCGATGTTGATGATGGCTTCGGCAGGCGGGGGTGAGGCCTTGACGGTGTCGGTCCGCGCCGGGAAGTCGGGTGACACGCCGAGGAACGCCGCTATCTCGCCGACGGGACGCGACGAAAGGTGTCCGTCGGCAAACAAGTCTTCGTAGAAGACGTCGAGGGTGGGAATGGCAAAGCACGTCAAATAGGCCGCAAACCAGTCGCGGCGCCGCTCTGCCTCGGCAATGAAGTCGATGGTCATGGAGGTGTCCAGCCGCACCCGGGTGTTGCGATGGGGGCGGGCATAGGTCTGCTCCGCCGGGCAGGGGTTGATCTCGGCGAGGCAATGCGACACCCAGACCGCCAGGGTGTTGCGCCTGAACAGGTGGACCACCTTCCAGCCGTTGCGCCGTGCCATCCCCAGTGTCGCCGGCCGGGAAAAGGGCGAACGACTGCCGTCGAGCAGGTGGGCCTGGTCGTACTTTATGTCGAACATGATGACCGGTTTGGCATGCCGGGCGGCCAAGTGCTTGAGATAGTCGCCAAACAGCGCCTCGCGCCGTTCGAACGTGGGGACGACCAGATCGGGATCGGCGGCCAGCCGGTCGCGATAGTAGCGCCAGAAATTGCCGTCATAATCGTAGCCCTCGGTCGCGAAGATCTCGGCCTCGCAGCCGATCTCGGGGCTGGACGCCATCAATTTCAGGAGCATGGAGCTCCCCATGCGCTGATTGGACAACATCATGCAGGCGGGGGTCATGGCTTGAGGCCTCCCCAACCGTTGGTGTTGAACGCCGAAGCGGGGAAAAGCCGGGGTTTTTCCAAGGCTTCGGCCGGGATCGGACGCCCCCGCTCGGCCAGCATCCGTTCCTCGTCGGGCGACAGCGGCCCCCCCAGGACGTCGTATCGCTCCGAGCAGTCGAGTTCGATGCCGGCCACATGGCTTTGCCACCACAGCCGATAGATCGCCTCCTGCCGGCGTACCGTCCTGATCTCGGTCTCCCGGCGCATCCGTTCGATCTTGGCGGGCATGCGGCGACGGAACGCGGCGCGCCACTCCAGGTCGGCGGCGGCCGTGGTGGCGATGCGGACGTAATCGTCCACGTCTCTGGCGGCAAGGCCGCCCAGGCGCAGGACCGGATTGAGGCCGCGCCGCCATGGGTATTCGTGGCCGCGCGCTCGGGGCTCCGGGTAGGGGAAGATCCGCCGTGTCGCGACCGGCAGGCGGATGGCCGCTGCGCTGCGCCGGGTCCGGGGATAGCGTGCCAGCCCCTGGGAGTGCAGCAGAGCGGGGGTGCAGTTGGACAGGCCGGGGACCTCCATGGCGACCAGCGGCACCCCCATCAGCAGGGTGAGCTCCGAGGTGGTGCCGCCGGAATAGGGCCAGGGGTCGAGGGCGACATCGACCGACGCCACCAGGGCCAGGAAATCGCGGATCGCCAGCATCCCGTGGATTTCCAGCCGCTCGGGGGCGATGCCCTCGGCGGCGACGCGGGCGCGGGTCGCCTCGGCGATTCCGGGCGCGCTGGCGCCGGGCACGATGATCACCAGCCGCGAATCGGGGATGGCGGCGAGGATGCGGGCCCAGGCCCGCAGGGTCTCGCCATTGACCTTCTGGAACTTATTGAACGAGCCGAACCGTATCCGGCCATTGGCCAGACTGGGCGGCGGCGGGACGACCGGGCGGTCGGATGGCGGGCGGAAGCAGACGCCCACCCGGCTGCGGAACAGCGTCTCGGAGAACAGTTTCTCCGTGCCGGCGGGGTGGGTGATCGGATCCGTGATCCGATAATCGATGCGGGTCAGGCCGGTCGTTCCCGGATAGCCGAACCACGTCGCCTGGATCGGCGCCGGCTTCAGGGCGAAGATCGCCAGGCGGTTGCCGGCGGTGTGGCCGGCCAGGTCGATCAGAATATCGATGCCGTCCTCGCGGATCAGACGGGCCGCCGAATCGGCCGGCAGATCGGCGATGTCGCGCCAATGGTCCGCCAAGCGGCGCAGCCGCTCGGTCACGGCATCCGGTCGAGCGTGAAGGCTATAGCAGAATGTCTCGCAGTCCTCGGGGGCGCGATGTTCGAGATAGGGCTCGAAGAACATGGCGACCGCGTGCTCGCGGAAATCGGGCGAGACGTAGCCGATGCGCAACCGGCGGCCAGCCTCGCCCGGGGCCGGACGGGGCCGGGCTGGCAGCGCGGGCACCCGCTCCTGCCGCTCGCCGTAGCGGCGAGCCTCGCGGGCGACGTCTTCCGGCGGGGTGTTGGGCAGGTGGACCAGATGGAAGATCAGGTTGCTGTGCAGGCTGGCGTTGTCAGGGGCGAGGTCGAGAGCATGACGGAAGGCCTCGGTCGCTTCGGTGCCGTGCCCGGCCATGCTCAGCGCCTTGGCCAGGTTGTTCCACGCCTCCACATCCTTGGGGTCGCAGGCGATGGCCCGGCGGAAGCTGGCCGCCGCCTCGTCCGTGCGGTTGAGCGCCAGTTGCTGGATCCCCAGCACCCGCCACAGATTGGCGTCGTCCGGCACCATCGCCAGGGCGGGCCGCAATAGGGCCATGGCCTCGGCCTCGCGGCACTGTTCGCCCAGGCAGAGTGCCAGATTGCCCACGATTTCACGGTCGTCCGGCGCTTGCTGCAATGCGGCGCGGTAGGCGTCGATCGCCTCCCGGTGGCGGCCCAGCGCGGTCAGCGCGTTGCCGAGATTGCTGGCGGCCTTGGCAAAGGTCGGCGCCAGGGCGAAGGCGCGGCGGAACATGTCCGCCGCCTCGGCCGTCCGACCCAACCGGCGGAGCGCAATGCCCAGATTGTTCCAGGCATCGACGTTGGATGGCGTCAGCCGGGGGGCAGCTTCGAAGGCGGTAACGGCCTCCTCCGTCTCACCCAGGTCGAGTCTGGTATTGCCTAGATTGAACCATGCCGCAGCGTTGCCCGGGGCGGCGGCGGCGGCCTCGGCGAAGCGGGTGGCGGCGGCACGGTCATCGTTGAGGCGGCGCATGGCCCAGCCAAGGTTGAACAGGGTGTCGGCATGGCCCGGCTCCCGCAAAAGATGCCGTTCGAACGCCTGGGCAGCCTCGGCCCAACGTTCGGCCACCAGGCACGCCACTCCCAGCTCGAATTGGACCTCGGCAGCGTCGGGCGACAGTTCAGCCGCTCGGAAAAACAGGCGGCATGCTTCGTCGGCGCGGTTGCGGTGCAGGGATATACGGCCCAGCGTTCTCAACGCCCAGACGCTTTCGGGGGAGGTTTGGAGTACGGTACGCAGGAGGTTCTCCGCCTCGTCGAGGCGGTTCTCCGTCAATAGCTGATCAATCAAGGCAAGCGTCATGCGTCATCCCGTGGCCGGCTGCGGCGAAAAAGGCGGACTGGTGCGTCGAAACGCTCGCCCATAGCCCCACCACGCTCATCGCGCATCTCCTGCCATTCCACCTTTTTTCTCCAGCAGCGCGTCTCGCACCATTGATGAGTTTAGGCCCTCGTGCAGTGATGCAGACAGATAATTCAGCCTTCTTTCTCAATCGTCAAGGCCGGACGTGTTCCCGCCCATCCACGCGGATCGGCGGAAAAGTCTTTTGAAACAATGCTCTATACGGCTGCCGCGTGGATACCCGCGACAAGCGCGGGCATGACGAATCAGAAGGGCATCTTGTCTCTTTTGAATGAGCCGGTGCACTCGCTGTTTACGCCCACATCGATCGGGCCTGCCGCAGCCGGAACCGACAACGCGTCAAGCGTCTCTTCCACCAGCCGTTCGGTGGAATAGGTCCGCCGCACATGGGCGGCCGCGGCAAGGCCGAGGGCGTCCGCTTTCGCGGGATCGCCCAGCAGACTCCGCACGGCGGCGGCAAGACCGTCGCAATCCCCCACCTCTGCGGTGAACGGCCGCAATCCCGGCGCCAGGGTGTCGAGAGCTCCGGCGCTGCGGCTGGCGACCACCGGTACTCCCAGGGCCTGAGCCTCCAGAATAACGTTGGGAGTGCCTTCGGCCTCGGCGGTGTGGAGCAGCAGGTGCGCCCCGGCCAGCCGTGCCCCCACGTCGTCCACCACGCCGGTTAGGTCGATCCGCTCCGATAGGCCGAGTTCGGAGATCCGCGCCGCCATCGCCTCGCGCATGGAGCCGTCGCCGCAAAGGGTGGCGTGGAGATCGGGCACCGTCGTCAGGACCCGTGCCACCGTTTCCACGAAATCGAGCGGGCGCTTTTCCGGGGACAACCGGAACAGGCCGAGCAATCGGGGCAGCCCGGCGGGCCGTGGTCGGGGCGGTCCATCGGTGGCCCAGGTCGCGACCGCATTTGGAATGACCGTCACCGCCTCGGGCGGAAGGTCCAGCCACTCGGCATAGGAGCGGGCGCCCACCTGCGAATTGGCCGACATCCGGACGCCCCGGCAGGCCAGCAGCAGCTGATAGGCCCGACGCAGGTCGGGGCACTGGCCACCGAAGAAGTGGGGGAAATGGGTGGGATTGAGGTTGCGTCCCGACAACAGCACCCGTGGCACGTCCGCCAGGACCGCGCCCAGCCCAGCCAGTACATTGGGCTGGTCGAGATAGCACACCACGGCCTCGGGCCGCAGGGCCTGGAACAGGCGGTAGAACTGGAAGGTCTGCCAGGCCATGTGCGGCGGCAGGTGCCAGAGGGGAATGGCGACATCGGCGCCGGCGGCGATCACCGCGGCGTGGCGATGTTCGGGGGACTCCGTGCCTTCGGGCAGAGCGAGGGCGATGCCGGCCGCAGCCAGGCCCTCGGCATAGGCTCGCGCCTCGGGGGGAGCCGGATACAGGGTCGCCAGGGTCGAGTGGAGTCCATGCCGCGCCAGCCCGGCGGCCAATGCCCCCATCTGCCGTTCCGCTCCGCCCACCTCCAGCCGCACCAGGGCGAGGGCGATGCCTCGGCGCTGGCCGGATTCGTCCGGGCGGCGTTCCCGCCATGCCGGCAGCCGCGCGGCCAGACGCTCCCAGCGAGAGGCCGGTGGACCGGTGCGGACAAGCGGAGACGCTGTGCGGCCGAGAGCGATGTCGTCGGCCGCCGCGCCGCCAATGCCGCAGGCCAGCGCCATGGGCGTGGGCGCGAAATAGCGCAACCCCAGCCGGTCCATGACGGCCGCGTATTCGGGAAAGCGCCGGGTATAGGCGTAGTTGAACATCACCACCGTGGCGGCGGGGTCCATCCGCTCCAGGACGGCCGGCGACTGGATGACCTTGCCGCGATAGACCTGGCCTGCCCTTTCGGTGTCCACATAGGCGGCGATGGGCAACATGGCCTGCCATTCGGCCAGGGCGGCGGCCTCGTAGACCCCCCACATCACCACATGCAGGCTGCCGGCGAGGGCCGGTGCGACGAGGTCTGGCAGGTCGGATTCCGTGAGGAGGGGCATTGCGTCACGGTAGGCTGCAAACTTTATGGAACTGTTAATCGCCGCCGGCCCATAACGGAGTCTTGAGGTCAAAACCGGTGTATCCATGTCCGATCCGACTGAACGTTACGCCTTCGGCGCCAACCGCTATCTCCTCGAAAACTGCGCCCGCCTCGGGGCCAGGGGCTTCACCCCATTGTGGAACGCCCAAAAGCTGGGCATTTCCATCACCATGAGGGGAGCCTAGTCATGTGCGGCATCGCCGGCCTGCTTGATCTCCACGGGCGTCGGTCGCCCGAGGCGTTGGGGCGGTTGTGCGTTCGCATGCGCGACACCATGGTCCATCGCGGCCCCGACGACGCCGGGGTCTGGACCGACCCGGCGGGGGGCTGCGCCCTCGGCCATCGCCGCCTCAGCATCATCGATACCTCCGCCGCCGGGCACCAGCCTATGGCCGCCGCCGGCGGTGCCCTGGTCTTCAACGGCGAGATCTACAACTTCCAGGATCTGAAACGAGAGCTGGAAGCGGCGGGCGAACGCTTCGTCTCCCACAGCGACACCGAAGTGCTGCTGGCCGGGCTGCGCCGCCATGGCGAGGCCTTCATCGACCGCCTCGACGGCATGTACGCCTTCGCCTACTGGGACAGTGCACGGCGCAGCCTGTTGCTGGCCCGCGATCCCTTCGGCGAAAAGCCGCTCTACCTCTACCGCACCCCGGATCTGGTGGCCTTCGCCTCGGAGCTGTCGGCGTTCGAGACCTTGCCTGACTTCGACGACGTCATCGAGTGCGAGACCTTGGCGGCCTATTGCTGCCTGCAATACGTGCCGGCGCCGCGGGCCATCTACCGCGCCACCTCCAAACTGCCGCCCGGCGCGGCAATCCGGATCGATGCCGCCGGGGCGGCGAGCGAGGTCCATCGCTTCGCCTTCCGCACCTCGGCGGAGGCCTCGTCGTCGCGGCCGCTGGGCCAATGGGCCGACGAACTGGACGAGATTCTGGTCGAGACCATCCGCACCCGCCTGATCAGCGACGTGCCGCTGGGGGCGTTCCTGTCGGGCGGGGTCGATTCCTCCACCGTGGTGGCCATCGCCGCCAAGCGGCTGAACCGCTCGCTGGACACCTTCTCCATCGGCTTTGCCGGTGCCGCCGATAGCGAGCACGAAGAGGCCCGCGCCGTGTCCCGGCTGCTGGGGACCCGCCACGCCGACGAGATCTGCGATCCCGACATCGCCGACGCAGCGGTGGAGATCGGCACTCTGCTCGACGAGCCCAACGGCGACTCGTCGTGCATGCCGACCCTGATGCTCAGCCGGCTGACCCGCCGGACGGTCAAGGTGGCGTTGTCGGGCGATGGCGGTGACGAGATGTTCGGCGGTTACGGCCGCTACTTCGCCACATTGCGCGACGAGGCCCGTTTCCAGGCCGGCGAGTTGCCCTATCCTCAATGGCGGCCGGACCTCGCCTATTACTCCAGCCGGATCTTCACCTTCACCGAGCGCGACATCGCCATCCTGTTCGGCGGCATGCCGCCCGGTTTGGACACACTGGTGGGCGGTCTGCGGCAAGAGCTGCTAGGCGACACCCGGCCGCTGGGCAACCGCCTGCGCGAGGTCGATGCCCGCGACTACCTGCCCGGCGCGGTGCTGGCCAAGGTCGACCGCATGAGCATGCGCCAGTCCCTGGAGGTCCGCGCGCCGCTGCTGGGCCTGCGGGTGGCGGAGTTCGCCGCCCGCCTGCCCGCCGACGCCTGCTTCGGGATCGGCCAAGGCAAGCTGGTCCTCAAGGAGGTGGCCCGGCGCTACCTGCCGGAAGACTGGCTGGCCCGGCCCAAGAAGGGCTTCGGCATTCCCATGCGCGGCTGGGGCGACCGCCATCTGCTGGAGCGGGCCCGCGCCCTGCTGCGGCCGGGCGAGAACCGGCTGGCGGCCTGGGTCGGGCAGGCCAATATCGACGCTTTCCTGGCCGACCAGGACCGCGCCCCCATGACCTATCGCATCTGGGCGGTGGTGGTGCTGGAAAGCTGGCTGCGCCGCCACCCCGGCCGGCCGGACTGATCCCCTACCCCTCGCGGTTCAGCATCTCGGTCATCAGCGCCACCCGTGGCCCCATCTGGGCCGCCTCGCCCCAATGGGCGTGGAAGCGCCGCGCGCCGCTTTCGGCCAGGGCATAGAGCCGCTCCGGCGTGGCCAGCCAGGCCTCCAGGCAGTCGGCGATGCGGCGGGGATCGCGGTCGATGGCGACGTAATCGACGCCGTCGCGCAGCCACATATTCAGTCCCATGGGGTCGGTGGCGAACAGGGCGACGCCGCACATGCCGGCCTCGATGCAGCTGGTGACCGGGAAGCCGTCGAAGGCGCCCTTGGCCAACTGGTCGGCCACGTTGGGCGAGACGATGGCGTCCATCCCGGCATGGAACGCCGCCAGCCAGCGCTGGTCACGCGAACCGTGAAAGGCGATGCGGCCGGCCAGAGCGTCGCAGGCGACGGTGTCGACGTCGAAATTGCCCACCACATGGACACGCAAGGCGGGAACCCTCGGCGCCAGCAGGGTCATGGCGGCGATGAAGCGGTCATAGCCCTTGTCGGCGCCGGTGGGGGAATAGCGCATGCCGACGAAGCAGACGTCCAGGGTGTCCTTGTGGACGCCGAAGCGGCGCTTGGGGGCACGATGGGCGTCGAGCAGCCGTTCCACCACGATGGTGCCGGGAATGAGGGCGATACGCTCGTCCGGCACCTGGAAGCGGTCGATGATGTAGTCGTGGGTCAGCGGATAGGTGACGATCACCTTGCGGAACAGGGCCGAATCGAACACCCGGCGCAGGCGGTCGTCGGAATGGGGGTGGTCGAGCCGGAAGGCGCCGCCGGGATTGAGGGTGAAGGTGAAGGGAATTCCCAGGGTCTCGTAGAGCGGCCGGAACAGGTCGGCGTTCATGGCGAAGATGTTGTGGGCCAGGCGGGGGCGGCGGAACCGTCCGCCCCGCGTCTCGATCCGCACATGGGGGGCGTCGCCGGGGGGGGCTTCCAGCACCGGCACCAGTTGGGTCACCCGCCCGGCGAGGTCGGGATGGCTGGTCCCGAAGCCGGCCATCGCCGCGTCGAACTGCTCCGGACCGTAGGGCTCCAGCACCCGGCGGCCGAAGCTGTAGGCCACGGCGTCGGGAAAGTGGCGCAGATAGGTGGCGAACTGCTGGATCAGGAAGCCGTAGGTGTGGGGGAAGCGGTCGCAGAACAGGCCCAGCCCCACCTCGGCGGCCTCGCCCGCTTGTCCCAGCGCCGCGAAGGTCGCCGTCGCCCGGTCGCCGGGCTGGCGCATCAGGCCGAACGCCATGTTGGTGCGCGACCAGCGTCCCTCGGGCTCCAGCCGCGCTCCCCGACGGAACGCCGCCAGCGACTCGTCCTCGCGGCAATCGTCACGCAGCGCCAGCCCGAGATGGTTCCACAGCTCCGCCCGCTCGCCCGCGTGCTTCAAGGCCCGGCGCAGCACCTTGGCCGCCGCGCCGCCGCAGCCACGCTTGCGCAACAGCTCGGCCAGCACGATGGACGCCGCCGGCTGGTCCGGCGCGGCGGCGACGGCACGCCGCGCCAGCCGGATGGCCTGGGCGAACCGCCCGTCGTTGCCGGCGTCCTCGGCCGCCTGGGCCAGCGCCCGCCAGGCCGGCCGGGATGGCGAGGCGCATCGGGTGGTGGCATTGCATGCCTTGGACACGGACGGCCTTTCCTTGATGAAACAATGCGAGCCGACCGGTGAGGAGAGGCTTTGCGTTACGGTAGGCCGCAAACTTTATGGAACTGTTAATCGCTGCCGGCCCATAACGGAGTCTTGAGGTCAAAACCGGTGTATCCATGTCCGATCCGACTGAACGTTACGCCTTCGGCGCCAACTGGCAGCGCTACCTCAAATCCAGTTTCTCCGAGGAACGGCTGGAGATCGCGCGGCGCCACCTGCTCGGCTTTCTCAAGCTCGACCGGCTCGACGGCCTGACCTTCCTCGACATCGGCAGCGGCAGCGGCATCCATTCCCTGGCGGCGTGGCGTTCCGGAGCGAAGCGGGTGCTCAGCTTCGACTACGATCCACAATCCGTGGCGGCCACCCGTTCGCTCCATGCCCTGGCCGGGGCGCCGGCCAATTGGGAAATCCGCCGGGGCTCGGTCCTGGACGAGACCTTCATGGCCGGGCTGGGCGTCTTCGACGTCGTCTATTCCTGGGGCGTGCTGCACCATACCGGCGACCAGTGGCGGGCCTTCGCCAATGCCGCCGGCCGCCTGGCGGCCGGCGGCCGCTGCTACCTCGCCCTCTACTCAAGCGACGTCCACATCGACCCCTCGCCGGAGGAATGGCTGGCGGTCAAGCGGCGCTACAACGCCGCCGGCCCGCTGGTGCGCTTCGCCATGGAGTGCCGCCACGTCTGGGCGACGGAATGCCGCCGTTCAATCGCCAATCTGTTCCGGCTGCCGGCCATCGCCCGCGCCTACCGCCAATCGCGCGGCATGGCGCTGTGGGCCGACGCCCGCGACTGGCTGGGCGGTTGGCCGATGGAATTCTCCTCGGTGGCCGAGGTGATGGCGCGAGCCGAGGGCCTGGGGCTCGGTCCGGTCGGGATCGCCTTTGGCGAATGGAACACGGAATTCCTGCTGATGTCGCCGGCCGCCGCCGGCCCGGCTGGACTCGCCGTCCTGGCGCCAACCCAATGGAAACCGCCGCCGGCCTTGGCCGGTCTCGCCGATCTGCCCGACCGGGCGTTCTTCATCTTCGGTACCGCGCGGGGCGCCGAGCTGCTGGTGGAGCGGCTGCGGCGCCGAGGCGGGCCGGAGCTGGCCGGTTTCATCGACATCGAACGGGTCGCCGACTTCCAAGGCCGGCCGGTGCTCTCGCCCGAGGATTTCACCGCCCGCTGGCCGGCCGATACCCCGGTGGTGCTGTCCAACCGCTATGTGCTGCAGAATTCCGCGCGCCTGCGTTCCGGCGGCCACCAGGCCATCTGGAACGGTCATCCGCTGGTGGTTTCGCTCAACTTCCGGGGGCCTTGACGGCTTTGCGCGGGAAACACGATTCAGACGAGGATGCCATGCCCCAAAGCTTCGCCAATCCCGCCGTGCTGGAGTTCTACCGGACCCTGCCGTTCAATTTCGGCGACACGATCGACGGCCAAGTGAAAAGCGTGCGCGGCCACGACCTTCGCCAAACCTTCCCGGCGCTGGCCGGGGCACTCCGCGGGGTGGGGCGAGTCATCGACGTCGGCTGCGGCGTCGGGTGGCTGGGCCAGTCCATCGCGCGGCAATTCGGCTGCGATGTCACCGGCATCGACTTCAACCCGGTGGCGGTGGCGCGTGCCCGCGAGGTCGCCGCCGCGCTCGACCTTCCCTGCACCTTCGAGGTCGCCGATCTGTTCACCTGGCGTCCCGCCTCCCCTGCCGATCTCGCAGTCTCCATGGGCGTGTTGCACCACACCGACAATTGCGCCGCCGCCATCGGGGTGCTCTGCCGCCATTACATCGGCGTCGGCGGCAAGATCTTCATCGGCCTCTACCACGCCTACGGGCGCAAGCCGTTTCTCGATCATTTCCGCCGTCTGCGCGAGGCGGGGAACGACGAGGAGGCGCTCCTCGCCGAATATGCCCGGCTGGACCGCCGCTTCAGCGATCCCACCCATCTGCGGTCGTGGTTCCGCGACCAGGTCCTGCATCCGCACGAAACGCAGCACAGCATGGCCGAGATGTGCGACGTGCTCGCCGCCAACGGTATGGAACTGGAGAGCTGCTCGGTCAATGGCTTCAAGCCTTTCCAGCGGCTCGACGAACTGTTCGAGGCCGAGACTGCGCTGGAGGAGGTGGGGCGTCAGGCTCTCGCCGACGGAAAGTACTATACCGGCTTCTTTTCCCTCATCGCCCGCCGGGTGCGCTGATCGCCACGATCGACGTTTGATCGAGGACGGGATCAGAGCATCGCCACCATGGCGCTGGCCTGGGTGAAATCGGCGATGGGACAGCAGCCCGGCTCGACCTCGACCTCGACGGTCCGGCCACCCTTGACGCAGGCATTGGTGACACATATCCGCTCAATGGACAGGCCGGCGGCCTTGGCGCGGGCCATCAGCTCCGGCTTGCCCCTCAGTTCGAGGAAGACCTCGCCGTGGACGAGGAGGGGAAAGTCGAACACGTAGGTTTGGCGGGCCACCGACAAGCCGATGCAGTGGGACGCCGTCAGCGAAACACAGGACGGCAGGCGGTAATGCAGCCCGGTGTGCAATTGCAGCCCTTCCTCGTAGCGCTCCTGGGGCCGGGCCACGCCGATGGTGACGGCGATCCGGCTGGTGTGGCGGGCGAAGCGGAAGGGTTCGGCCGGCGCCAGCCGTCCCAGTATGCCGACAAGGTCGTCCAGTGGACGCATGCCCTCGGCCATCTTGTTGAGACCGATGGCGACGATCCGGTCGGCAGCCGCGTCGATGCCGGTTTGCCGCCCGCCAAGGGTCTTGCTCAGGCCGTGCAGGCGCGCCGCCAAGGTTTCCGCGGCGTCCAACACCGGCTTGACCTTGGCGAACGCGGCGGATTGGGGCGCGGCGATGGCGCGGATCCCGGCCAGCACCGCCTCGGTCCGGGCGAGCCGGTCGGGCCAGCCCGCCGTTTCAGCGGGGGAGGCGGCGTTTGCCGCGCCCAGCTGGGTCGCGCGGCCCAACAGCCGTTCGACGGCGCCGGCTGCCCCGATGCTCCGGTCCATGAGCGTTAGGATCAGGCTCAGTTCCTCGGTCAGGTACAGGCACCATTCGATGTCGGTGACAACGACCGAACAGGGTTTCAGCATCTCGTGCAGCAGGTCGGACCAGCGGGTCAGATGCAGATATTCGGCCCAGGCGGTTCCCTGGGCGTCGAGCGTGCGGCGAAGCTCGGCGATGGCCGCCGAGCTGGCGGCGGTGTCGCCGTCAAGGGCCAGGAGCCGCCGCCAGGTTGGTTCCTTGGCGGCGAAGGTCCTCTCGCCCCAGGCCAGGGCGTTGCCGACCGTGCTGCCGTATTCCACCATGGCCCCCTGGATGGCGGCCAAGCGGGCGACCTCGGCCGGCGAGAAGGGAGGCTGTGCCGTTTTCTGGCCCAGCAGGGTGTGCTTGCGGACCTGTTGGGCGACGTGGCGGGCCAGCATGTCCTGGATCAGGGATGAGGGGTGGCCGTCGAACGGGGTGGCCGCACGCTCCACCGAGGGGGTGGCGGCCAGCAGTTCCCGGAGGTCGGCGGCGGCATCGACGAAGAGGAAGCGCCGGCCGGCGAACAGCCGGGCCAGCACCTCGGCCGGAACGCAATCGTCCCGCACGTCGACATGGTAGAGCACGACCGGAACGGCATGGCTCTCGACGAAGGCGTCGATGGTATCGAGCAGTTCCACCATGAGATCGCGCCACGGTCCGGTTTCGTCCCAGGTCTCGTCGTCGCGCGCGCCGTCATAGGGCACCCCCCACCAGCTCAGCATGCGATGGTCGTTGTTACAGACCGAGATCACCACCAGGTCACAGGCCCCCGGCTGGTAGGTCGCCGCGAAGCCCGCCCAGGCGTTCCACAGATTGGCGCCATTGATGCCGCGATTCACCGCCTCGAAATAGCTGGCGGGAAACATGGCGTTGAGATGGTGTTCCAGCCGGCAGGGAAATGCCTGGTCGCTGAGTACGCCGGCGCCCAGCATCATGGAATCGCCCAGGCATTCCACCCGCAGGACCGGGGTGGCGGGCAGGAGTGAAGTCAGCTGGTTGCGGAGGAAACGAATCATGGGCGGATCAGTGGAAGTAGATGAAGTTGCTGATCTCGCGCTGTGGCTCGGCCTTGGCCTGGCAATAGCTGGCGGGATCGGCGGCCATCCGCCGTAGGACCGCGCGCAACCAGTCGGGGGCGTCGCTCTCGCGTTCGGCAAGCTCGGTCAGGCGGTGGGCGGCGGCGGCCCAAGTGTCGTCGTGACTCATTTGATCACCAGGAAGTTGCCGATGGCGAGGAAATCCATGTCGGTATGCCGGAAGCAGCGCAGGGCGTCGGCGGGTGTGCGGACGATGGGCTCGCCCTTGACGTTGAACGAGGTGTTGAGGACCACCGGCACCCCGGTCTGGGTTCCCAATTCGGTCAGCAGGCGGTGGAACAGCGGCGAGCGTTCGGGCGAGACCGTCTGGACCCGGGCGGTGCCGTCCACATGGGTCACCGCCGGGATCGCGTCGCGCTGGGACGGATGGACGTCGGCGGCGTACAGCATGAAGGGGCTGTCGTGCGGCAGGTCGAAATAGTCGCCGGCCCGTTCCGCCAGAACCGCCGGGGCGAAGGGGCGGAACGGCTCGCGGAACTTGATGCGGGCGTTGACGATGTCCTTCATCGCCGCGTTGCAGGGATTGGCCAGGATCGAGCGGCTGCCCAGGGCGCGGGGACCGAACTCCATCCGCCCCTGGAACCAGCCGACCACGAAATCCTCCGCCACCAGACGCGCCACCGTCCGGCACAGCTCGTCCGGTGCCACGGCGCGGTAGGACACGCCCTCGGCGTCGAGCACGGCGCGGATATCGTCGTCGGAATAGGCCGGTCCCAGGCAGGTGTCGTAGGGCTGGCACCGGCGCGGAACGCCGGAGAGCTGGTGATCGGCATAGAGGGCGGCGCCGATGGCGCCGCCGGAATCGCCCGATGCCGGCTGGATGAACATCTCCTCGAACAGCCCGGCACGGCGGATGGCGGTGTTGGCGACCACGTTGTGGGCGACACCGCCGGCCATGCAGAGCGCACGGGCGCCGGTGGCGTCGCGGGCGGCGCGGGCCAGGCCGACCAGGGCGTCCTCGACCACCTTCTGCATGGAGGCGGCCATGTCCATGTGGCGCTGGGTGGCGTCCTCGTCGGGCCGGCGCGGCGCCATGCCCAACAACTCGGCCAAGGCGGGGGTGAACATGCCGTCGCGGCTTTGCGTGTAGCTGAAGAATTCCGGCGACAGGCGGAAGCTGCCGTCGGGATGGAGGCGGATCACCCGCTCGAACAGCTCCACATGGCGAGGCTTGCCGTAGGAAGCCAAGCCCATCAGCTTGTACTCGCCCTCGTTGACCTCGAAGCCGAGGAAAGCGGTCATCGCCGAGTAGAACAGGCCCAGCGAGTCGGGATAGCGGATCTCGCGCAGCTTGGCGATGTCGGCGTCCCGGCCGTGAAAGATGGTGGTGGTGGCCCATTCGCCGACACCGTCCACCGTGAGGATCGCCGCCTCCGCGAAAGGCGACGGCAGGAAAGCGGCAGCGGCGTGCGACAGGTGGTGTTCGAGATAGAGGATGTCGCCGTTGAAGCCGATGGTCTCGGCCACGGTCTGGTCGAGGCGCAGCGACGCACGGATGGCGTGGTCCATATCGGCGGCGACCAGGTCGGGGGTGGCCGGCAGGGCTTGGCGGGCGGTGACCAGGGACCGTTCGAGCTTGGAGAGCGGCTTTTCGTAGAAGGCGACCGCGTCGAGGTCGCGGCCTTTGATACCGCCCTCGGCCAGGCAATAGGCAATGGCTTGTTCCGGGAAGCCGTTGTCATGCTTGCGCCGGGTGAAGCGCTCTTCCTCGGCGGCGACGACGATCCGGCCGTCGCGCACCAGACAGGCGGCGGCGTCGTGGTAATGACAGGAAAAGCCGAGGACGTTCATCGGCGGCCGTACAGGCTCTTGAGGTCGCAGCGCCAGTCGCGGATCTCGACCCAGGTGGACTCGCTTTCGCGGGGCGGCTCGGCGGGAACCTGCGCCAGGAGATCGGTGACGGCCGGGGGAATGGGGGCTGCCTTGGCCTGACTGCTCATCATTTCCTCCTCATGGTGGTGCTCCGTGAGCAGAGTATGGAGGTGTGGGCATCTGCCGTAAATAACTGCGTCATGGGCTCGTGCGTGGCTTGATGGCGTGGTTCTACTCGGAGCGGAGGCCGGAACATTTATCCCCGGAGAGCCGCCAGGGTCCGCGAGGCGATGGCGTCCAGGGCGGCCTCATCAAGATCCACGAAGCATGGCAAGCCGAGGACAGCGGTTCCCAGCGCCTCGGTCGCCGGCAGTTGCGTCCGGGGGCAATGGCCGAAGGCGGGATGGCGGTGCAGGCCATCGCCCCACCACCGCCGGGTCTCGATGCCCAGGCAAGCCAGCGCCCCGCCCGTGGCGGCCGCGTCCGCCGGCAGGCGCAGGCAGAAGGTGCTGGAGACCCAGTCCTCGCCGATCCCCGCCGGACAGACGAGTCCCCCCGCCTCCAGCCGATGGCGCAAGCCGGTCTGCACCCGGACGAAATCGGCGCGGGTGACAGGCCAGGCCGCCAGCGCCGCCAGACCGATCGCGGCGTGGACCTCGCTCATCTTGGCGTTGGTGGCGATGACCCCGGCCACCCGACTGCCCTGAAAGCCGAAATTGATCCGCCGCTTCACCTCGTCCAGCAGGTCATGGTCGGTGCAGACCATCACCGCCCCCTCGCCGATCCCCAACGCCTTGGTGGCATGCAGGCTGACCACCGTCGGCAGCGGCGAGGCCCGCAAGCCGTCGAAGCCAGCGGCGGCATCGATCACCACCGGAATCCCGGAGCGATGGCGGAAGGCGGTCCAGGCCTGCCAATCCACCGGCTGGCCGAACGGGCAGACCGGCATCACCGCCCCGACCGGGCCGGGGGCGGCGGCCAGGGCTTGCTCCACCTCTCGGGGAGTCAACTGCCAGCTGCCCTCCTCCACGTCCAGCAGCCACGGCTCCAGGCCGGCGGCCAGGACGGCATGAGCGGTGGCGGCGAAGGTGAATGCGGGAATGGCACACAGGCTGCCCCGCTCGGCCCCCACCGCCATCACACCGGCGGTAAGGCCGAGGGTGGCGTTGGCCAGCGGCAGAACTCCCCCCGGGGCGATGCCGAGATGGTCGGCGACGCCATGGGCGAAGGCCTCCGACAGGGGACCGAAATTACTGTAGATCCGACTCTGGTCGATCAGCCGCAACCATGGCAACAGCGCCTCGGCCCCCGGCAGGCGGGGACGCAAGACAGGGATGGGCGCAACCGGTCGCGGATTCGGCATGGATGGTAGCCCTTTCTGGCTTCACCGACTCTTCCGTCAGGATGACGGAAAACAGTTACCACAAGGTTGCCGCCTCCCCATGCACATCGTATGGTTCCGACGAGGAGGTATCGCCCGTGTTCGCAGACAAAGTCGCCCTGATCACTGGCGCCCGGCGCGGCATCGGCCTGGCAACCGCCCGCCTGCTGGCCGAAGCCGGCGCCAAGGTGGTGCTGGTCAACCGCCCCGACGAGGCCGATGGGGAAGCGCCGCTGGCGGCGATCGCCGAGGAATTGGGCCGGGGCTGCGCCGCCATCACCGCCGACGTGTCGGATTCCGCCCAGGTCGCCGCCCTCTACCGCAGCGTCCACCAGCGGTTTGGACGGCTGGACATCCTGGTCAACAATGCCGGCATCCTGGGCGACGCCCGCCTGGGCATGATCGCTGACGAGATGATCCAGCGGGTGATGGCCACCAATCTGTTCTCGGTCATCACCAATATCCAGGCGGCATCCAAGCTGATGCGGCGCGGCGGCGGCGGGGCCATCGTCTCGGTCGCCTCCATCATCGGGCTGCGGGGCAATGCCGGTCAGGTGGTCTATGGCGCCGCCAAGGCCGGCATCGTCGGCGCCACCCTGTCGGCGGCCAAGGAACTGGCGGCGGACGGCATCCGGGTCAATGCCGTCGCCCCCGGCTTCATCCAGACCGACATGATCCGCCACCTGCCCGCCGCCATCGCCGCCGAACGGGTGGCCGCCATTCCGCTGGGCCGCGCCGGCACCGCCGAGGAGGTGGCCGAGGCCATCGTCTTCCTGGCCTCCGCCAAGGCGCGCTACATCACCGGCCAAGTGCTGGGCGTGGACGGAGGCATGGTGCTATGACCCCCCCACCCCTTTCCGCCCTTATCATCGCCGGTGCCGGCGGCTTGGGACGCGAAGTGGCGGGCTACATCCTCGATGCCCTGGCCGCCGGACGGCTGCGGGGCGAGATCAGGGGCTTCCTCGACGATACCGATGCCGATCCCGCCACATTCGGCCTGCCCTTCCCGGTGCTCGGCCCCATGGACGCCTACCGTCCGGCGGCCGACGAACGGGTGGTGGTGGCGGTGGGAGCGCCCCATGACCGTGGGATCGTCGTCCGGCGGCTGGAACAGCGCGGCGCCCGGTTCATTTCGGTCATCCACCCCCTGGCCTGGGTGGCCCAGCCGGCCTGGCTGGAGGAAGGCTGCATCGTCGCCCCCTTCGCCACCATCGGCATGAATGCCCGGCTCGGCTCTCATTGCCTGATCAACACCCATGCCGGAATCGGCCATGATGCCAGCCTGGGGAGCTGCTCGGTGATATCGCCCCATGCGGTGGTCAATGGCGGCGCCATTCTGGCCGAGCGGGTCCTGCTCGGCTCCGGGGCGGTGATCACGCCGCGGCGGGTGATCGGCGAAGCCGCCTGTATCTCCGCCGGATCGGTGATCCAGTCCGACGTGGCCGCCGGGGTGACCATGTGGGGCAATCCCGCCCGTCCGCTGCCCAGGGGATGAGATGATTTCCTCTTTGCTGGATGCGCGCAACGCACAACCGGTGTAAGTCATAAATTCATGGGATCCAGGAACTGGCATGGATAAGATTCGAGACCTGTTCCGCGAGAGCTTCGACCTGGACTCGGCCAGCGCCGTGGACGACCTCGCCTATCGCGGCATTCCCGCCTGGGATTCCGTCGGCCATATGCGTCTGGTGGCGGCGTTGGAGACCACGTTCGACATCATGCTGGACACCGACGACGTGCTGGACCTCGGCAGCTTCGCCAAGGCGGTGACGATCCTGCGCAAATACGGCGTCGAGGTGTCCTGAATGGTGTTCGGGCTGGCCGAGCGCGGGACCGCAACCGGCCCGGCCCTGCTGGAACCGGCCAGCGGCACCAGCCTCAGCCATGCCGAACTCCATCGCCGGGTGACCGGGCAAGCCGGACGCCTGCGCGACCTGGCGAAGGGCAAGAGTCTGGTGATGCTGGCCTTCGCCTCCGACACGGATTCGGTGGTGACCTATCTGGCGGCGCTGGAGGCCGGTCTGGCGGTGATGCCGCTGCCCCCCCAGTTGGATCACCAACGGCTGGCGGAGCTGATCGCCCTCTACCGCCCCGAGATCATCGCCGGCTTTCCCGCACCCGAGGCGGACTATGAGTCGGCCGGCCCGGCGCTCCGGCGGCGAGGCCAAGGCAGGGATACCTCCATCCATCCCGACCTCGCCCTGCTGCTCTCCACCTCGGGCAGCACCGGCAGCCCCAAAACCGTCCGCCTGACCCTGGCGGCGGTGGAGGCCAATGCCCGCCAGATCATCCAGGCCCTGGAGATCGGACCGGCCGAGCGAGCCCCCACCACCCTGCCGCTGTCCTATTCCTACGGATTGTCGGTCCTCAACAGCCATCTCATGGCCGGCGCCGCGGTGATCTTGACCCAGGAGGGACTGACCTCGCGCCAACTGTGGCAGTCGCTGACGGATTACGGCGCCACCTCCTTCGCCGGGGTACCGGCCTCCTACCAATTGCTGTGCCGCCTCGATCTGGAGACGCTGGCGCCGCCCTCGCTCACCACCCTGACCCAGGCGGGCGGCGCCTTGGCGCCAGCGCTATTGAACCGGCTGCGCGATTTCGTCGGGCGGCGCGGCGGACGGCTTTTCGTCATGTACGGCCAGACCGAGGCCACCGCCCGCATGGCGGTGCTGCCGCCCGAGGATCTGCCGCACAGCCCGGGCGCGGCCGGACGGGCTCTGCCCCATGGCAGAATCGAGGTGGTGGATGACGACGGCGCCCCCCTGCCCGCCACCGCCATCGGTCACATCCGCTATCACGGCCCCAATGTGATGATGGGCTATGGCGAGAGCCGCGCCGACGTTGCCCTGGGCGATCTGCTGGGTGGAAGCCTCGACACCGGCGATCTCGGCACCTTGGATGCCGGTGGCGTGCTGTGGATCACCGGCCGCCACAAGCGCATGGCCAAGATCAACGGGCTGCGCATCAATCTGGACGAGGTCGAGACTCTGGCCGCCGGCTTCGGCCCGGTCGCCGTCACCGCCGGGGACGAGACCGTGCAGGTCGCCCTGGTGGGGGCGGACCTGCCCGAGCCGGAGCAAAGGCGGGACTTCGCCCGGCGGCTGGGGCTGCATTCGTCGCAGCTCCGCTGGCGGCTGCTCGGGCATCTGCCGCTGACCGATCACGGCAAGGTCGATTATGCCGCCCTGGCGGAGGGGCCATGATCGACGACCCCATCCTGGCCCTGCCGCCTTACGGCCATGACCAGGCCCGCAAGGAGGCTTGGCTGGCCGACGGGCTGCGGCGCCTCACCCTCCACCATGCCACCGCCTGCCCCGCTTATGGCGCCTGGGTGCGGGCGATGTTTCCGCCGCCGGAACGGACCGAACGCATGGCGGAGCTGCCATGGTTGCCGGTGGGGGTGTTCAAGAGCCACCTGCTGATGAGCGTGCCGGATTCCACCATCGTCCGCACCCTCACCAGCAGCGGCACCAGCGGTCAGGCGGTCAGCCGCATCCCGCTGGACGCCGCCACCGCCAGCCGCCAAAGCCGCGCCCTGTCGGCGATCATGCAGACCCTGCTGGGACCCCGGCGGCTGCCCATGCTGATCGTCGATCACGACGGCGCCATCGCCGGCGGCGGCCCGCTTTCGGCGCGCGGCGCCGGCATCCTGGGAATGATGCCGTTCGGCCGTCACCATACCTTCCTGCTGGACCAATCCATGGCGGTGCGCCGCGACGCGCTGGCCGCCTTCCTCGCCAGCCATGGCGGGGCGCCCTTCCTGATCTTCGGCATGACCGCCATGGTCTGGACCCATCTGCGGAGCGCCGGGGCCGATCTGTCCAACGCCATCCTGATCCATGGCGGCGGCTGGAAGACCCTGGCCGAACAGGGAGTCGATAACGCGTCCTTCAAGGCCGAACTGCGGCGACGAACCGGCCTGACGCGGGTGGTCAACTTCTACGGCATGGCAGAGCAGGTCGGCTCGATCTTCCTGGAGGGTGAGGACGGCTTTCTCCACCCCGCCGCCGCCGCCGACGTGATCATCCGCGACCCGGACAGCCTACGGGAATGCCCCATCGGAACCCCCGGCCTGATTCAGGTGGTGAGCCTGCTACCCCTCTCTTATCCCGGTCATTCCATCCTGACCGAGGATTGGGGGGTGGTGACCGCCATGGATGCGGGAGCCTGGAAGGGCAAATCCTTCACCGTGCTGGGCCGCGTCAAGCAGGCCGAGCTGCGGGGATGCAGCGACGTGGCGGGAGGCGGGACATGACCCTGCGGCTGCTGGCCCCCATCCCGGCTGAACTGGAACCGGCGGAACTGCTGGCGCGGCTGGGGCCGGTCCTGCCGCCGTTCGATCCCGAGATCGAGGCGTTCGGCGCCCGGCTGTCGGCCCGCCTGTTCGCCGACCCCGCCGCCCGCGCCTTTCCCGATCTGGCCAGCCTGGCGTTCTGGCTGCGCCCCGCCGCCACCGCCACACTGCGCGCCCATGTGGCGGGATTGGGGGAACACCGGGCCCCGCGCGGCCTGGTCCTCCACGTGGCGCCAGCCAATGTGGAAACCCTGTTCGTCTATTCCTGGTGGCTGTCGGCCGTGGTGGGCAACCGGGCGATCGTGCGGCTGTCCGAGCGGGCCGGCGCCCGCACCGCCCTGCTGCTGCGCCTGATCTCCGAAACCCTGGCCGAACCCAGTTTCACCCGCCTCGCCGCCGCCACCGCCATGGTGAGCTATCCCCGCGACGACGCCACCAGCCGCGCCCTGTCCCTGGCCGCCGACCTGCGGGTGATCTGGGGCGGGGACGCCACCGTCGCCGCCTTCCGCGCCTTGCCGCTGCGGCCCGAAGCCACCGAACTGATCTTCCCCGACCGCAGGTCGCTGGCGGTGATCATGGCGGCGGACACCCTGGCCCTCGACGAAACCGGCCGAGACGATCTGGCCGAGCGCTTCTACCGCGATTGCTTCTGGTTCGATCAGAAGGCCTGTTCGTCGCCGCTGTTGCTGGCCTGGGTGGGAGACGCCCCGTCCTGCGAGCGAGCCGCCGCCGATTTCTGGCCGCGCCTCGCCGGCTGGGCCCAGCGGCAAGGCTACGCGGTGGCGCCCGCCACCCAGATGGCCAAGCTCACCGAAGCCGCCCGCCTCGTCCTGGACGGCGTCGCCACCACCGTCACCCGCCACGGCGCCGCGGTCCTGGTGGCACGGGGAGGGGTCGCGCCGCCGCGACCCGAGACCTGCGGCGGCGGCCTGTTCCAGGAAACCATCCTAGCCGGCCTGGACGAGGTGCCCCGGTTGATCGATCCCCGGATTCAGACCCTAACCCAGTTCGGCCTGTCCGATGATGCCCGCGCCACGCTGGCCGGGTGGCTGAGCGGCAAGGGGGCCGAGCGGCTGGTGCCGGTGGGACGGGCGCTGGACTTCTGCCATATCTGGGACGGCAAGGATCTGCTGGCGGCCATGACACGGTCGCGCCACGAATGAGGGCGCGTCATCCCCCCATGCCGCAGCCGCCGATGCTTCGGGAGCAGGGCAAGCACGGTGATGACTCTCATGGTGATCCTCGTCGGCCGACATCCGTGTTTTCACAGCCGCCATGCCCCCCCTGAACGACCCTTTCCGCCATGCGCGCCCCCTGTAAAATTTGTATGGCCCACTCACCATCATGAGGCGTAAATTCGTGGGCGAAGGCGCTAATGCTTATGGCTAGGTCGGCCTGGCGGCGCGGTCCCGGTCGCCGAACAAAGACCGGAAGGGGCCTTGGGGCGGGCTTCCCTTTGGGGGATATGTCATCCTGCGGCTATGCGTCACGCCCCATCCATGGGCGGGCGCTTTTCGTGCATGGACGCGGGAGAGGCAATGACGGAGCGGAACCTTGAGGCAAGCACACCGGTCAAAGGATCGATGACGGCGCGAGTCCAGGCCGTCGCCTTCGTCGGATTGGCGCTTGCCCTCGCCCTGACGGCGTCCGGCGTCGCGGCCGTTCCGGCATGGACCGTCCCGGTGATCGCCACCCTGGCGGTGGTGGTCGCGGTCCTGGTTGTCCGCTCGTCCCTGTCCGGCGACCGCCGCGTCGATGCGTTGCGCGACGAAGCCGACCGCCTGCGCGAGGAATGCGCCGCCCTGAAGGAGAGCGAGGCCCGCTACCGCAGCTATTCCGAGGCCACCGCCGACTGGTTCTGGGAAACCGATTCCGAACACCGCTACTGCTGGTTCTCCGACGAATTCCTCGTGGTGCTGGAGATCCCGCCGGATCGCCTGATGGGCAAGCGCAGCTGGGACGTGGTCAGCGAACGCATGGAGATCGATTCGGAGCAGTGGCAGGCCCATATCGCCGACCTGACGGCGCAGCGGCCGTTTCGCGACTTCAAGTACTGGCTGGAGGACGATCTCGGCCGGGCGCGCTGGATCAAGGTTCACGGTATCCCGCGTTTCGACGCCGAGGGCTCGTTCACGGGCTATCGCGGCACCGGCACCGACATCACCGCCGCGGTGGAAGCCGCCCACCGCATGCACATGCTCAACCGCGCCGTCGAGCAAAGCCCGGTCTCCATCGTCATCACCGACCTCCGGGCCGACATCCAATACGTCAACAGCAAGTTCCTGGAGGTCACCGGCTACACCGCCGAGGAGGCGTTGGGCCGCAACCCCCGCATTCTGAAGTCGGACCGCACCCCGCCCGAAATCTACGAAGCCATGTGGACGGCCCTGGCCAACGGCGAGAAGTGGGAAGGCGAGCTGATCAATCGCCGCAAGAATGGCGACCTCTATTGGGAGATGGCCTCCATCCAGCCGATTCAGAACATCGAGGGCGCCGTCACCAATTACCTGGCGATCAAAAGCGACATCACCCTGCAAAAACGCAACGAAGTCCGCTTGGCCGAACTGGTCGAGGATCTGCGCCGCTCCAACGAGGAGCTGGAACAGTTCGCCTATGTGGCGTCGCACGATCTGCGCCAGCCGCTGCGCATGATCAGCGGCTATCTCGGCATGCTGCAAAAGATGTTGGCCAACAGTCTCGACGACGACGCCCGCACCTTCTTCGGCTTCGCCATCGACGGCGCCAAGCGGCTGGACCGCATGATCATCGACCTGCTGGAATATTCGCGGATCGGGCGGCAGGCCGTCCCGCAGGAGCGAATCGACCTGAACGAGGCGATGGGCGACAGCCTGCGCCATCTTGAAGTCGCGGTCGCCGAGGTCGGCGCCGAGGTGACGCGGCCCGAGAGCATGCCCACCATCACCGGCGACCGTTCCGAGCTGGTCCGGCTGTTCCAGAATCTGATCGGCAACGCCATCAAGTACTGTGCCCCCGGCCGCAAGCCCAAGGTCGGAATTTCCTGCCAGGACCAGGGCGGCTACTGGGTGGTGGCGATCCAGGACAACGGCATCGGCATCGCTAAGGACGACCTGCAACGGGTGTTCGGCATCTTCCAGCGTCTGGTCACCCGCGAGCAGTACGAGGGCACCGGCATCGGATTGGCGGTCTGCCGCAAGATCGCCGAGCACCACGGTGGCCACATCTGGGTGGAGTCCGAGCTTGGCGTGGGCAGCACCTTCCTGGTGGCGCTCCCCATCCTGAGACAGGGCGTCGAGTTTTAACGCCTCGGCGTCCTGCGCAAGCACCGTTTCCCCGACACGGTTTCACGCCCCCCCAAGGGATGGCCGAGGGGTTGTATGACGACGACTGATTTTTGCCGGTTTGTCCATATCGGCGGTGGAAATCCGATGGGAAATGAGAGACAACCCCAAGCCATGAGAACCATCGAAGTCTTGTCGGGATTCCGGCGCAGGTTGATCCTGCGCCTGTTGGCGGCCGGTGTCGCGGCGTCGCTGCTGGCCGGCGTGGCGGCCTATTTCATCGAGACCGAACGGCTGGACGAGACGCTGGTGGACCAGGCCGCGCTGGAGGCGCGATTCCTGGCCGGTTCCCTGAGCAAGGACGGCGACAGTCCGGCCAACGACGCGAAATTGGGCGCCTTCCTCCAGGATCACGCGACCACCATCCGGGATTTCTTCGTTCTCGCCGAAGCCTACGGACCCGACCGCCTGACCATCGGCGAAGCCTCGCTGCCGGACTTTGCCTTCGTTCAATCCCATTTCGACCGCAGCCGCCACCGATTCCCGGCGGCGGGAGATTCCTGGTACACCAAGGCCTTCATCGACGGCTCCCTCTACCTCATGGTCATGGTTCCGCTGGCCGGCGAAAACGGTGCGGCAGCCGGCTGGTTCGAGGGGATCTACCGGCTGTCGCCGGAATCCATCGCCGCCATTCAGATGGACATGATCCAGATCATCGGACTGGTGGCGGGCGCGGTGCTGCTGACCGCCGGTGTGCTTTATCCCCTGATGTCCTCGTTGCAAGGCCACATCGTGGCGGCGGCGACCGATCTGTTGCGGGCCAACATCGACACCCTCAAAGTGTTGGGCAACGCCATCGCCAAGCGGGACAGCGACACCAACGCCCATAACTTCCGGGTCACGGTCTACGCCGTCCGCATCGCCGAGGCCCTGGGGCTGGACGACGGGGCGATCCGCAGCCTGATCAAGGGATCGTTCCTGCACGACGTGGGCAAGATCGCCGTCCCCGACGCCATCTTGCTGAAGCCGGGCAAGCTGGACGCGGCCGAGTTCACCGAGATGAAGACCCACGTCCTGCATGGCCTCGACATCATCGCCGCCAGCGGCTGGCTGCGCGATGCCGCCGACGTGGTCGGCAGCCACCACGAGAAGGTGGACGGGTCGGGCTATCCGCGCGGCCTCGCCCGCGACGACGTGCCGCTGGCCGCCAGGATCTTCGCCGTCGCCGACGTCTTCGACGCCCTGACCAGCGAGCGCCCCTACAAGAAGCCGCTCCCCCTCGACCAGACCATGGCGATCCTGGAGGACGGGCGCGACCGCCATTTCGACGGCCGGATCCTCGACGCCTTCCGCGCCATCATGCCGGCGATCCACGACGACGTCGCCAGACGCAGCGACCCGGAGGTCGAAGCGGTGACGGAAGAGCTGCTGGGACGCTATTTCAAGATCTGACGACAGCCCCAAATCCAGCATTTCCGCGGGGGTCGACGACGGTATCCTGATACCGTCTCATCAATCCATTGATTTTAAACACTATTATTAATGTTGACATGATGCTGTCCTGTGGCATACTCCGCGCCCTCGACGCCGGGGCTTTTCCCTGCGACGCCAACTGGTTTTGCCGTGGGTGCCATGAAGACCTATAACGCCAAACCGTCCGAAGTTCAGAAGAAGTGGGTTGTGATCGACGCGGACGGCGTCGTGCTCGGCCGCCTCGCCAGCATCGTCTCGATGCGGCTGCGCGGTAAGCATCTTCCCACCTACACCCCGAATGTGGACATGGGCGACAACGTCATCGTCGTCAATGCCGAGAAGGTCAAGCTGACCGGCAACAAGCTCGCCGACAAGCGCTTCTACTGGCATACCGGCCATCCCGGCGGCATCAAGGACCGCACCGTCGGTCAGCTGCTGTCCGGCCGCTTCCCCGAGCGGGTCATCGAGAAGGCCGTCGAGCGCATGATCACCCGTGGTCCGCTCGGCCGTCAGCAGATGAAGAACCTGCGGGTCTATGCTGGTCCCGCCCACCCGCATGAGGGTCAGGCTCCCGACGCTTTGGATGTCGGCGCCATGAACCCGAAGAACAAGAGGTAGTCCCATGGCCGATCTTTCCAGCTTGGCCGACCTGCAGGCCGCGTCTCCGGCCCAGGTTCATCCCGTGCACGTCCGCAAGGTCGATGCCCAGGGCCGCGCCTATGCCACCGGCAAACGCAAGAACGCCATCGCCCGCGTCTGGATCAAGCCCGGTTCCGGCAAGATCCTGGTCAACGGCCGCGAATTGCCGGTGTACTTCGCTCGCCCGGTGCTGCGCATGATCATCAACCAGCCGTTCGAGACCGCTCGGGTCGAGGGTCAGTTCGACGTGAACTGCACCGTCACCGGTGGCGGCCTGTCCGGTCAGGCCGGTGCTCTGCGTCACGGCATCAGCCGTGCCCTGACCTACTTCGACCCGGCGCATCGCCCGGCGCTGAAGGCCGGCGGCTTCCTCACCCGCGACTCGCGCGTGGTCGAGCGTAAGAAGTACGGCAAGCACAAGGCTCGTCGTTCCACCCAGTTCTCGAAGCGCTAACCCGCTTTCGAAACCGGACCGGAAAAAGGCCCTGGGAGCGATCCCAGGGCCTTTTTTCATGACCGTGACCGACGAGCCTTGGCGAGGAGTTGCGGGCCCCCGGCTTCGCCGGCTTATGGTATCAAAAATTCGCGCCTGCGCGCGAGTGCCCGGCGCGCCTTATGGCGCGGAAGCCAAGCGCGCGGAGGCGCGCGCCCGGCGCTTGAGGGGCAATGAAATCAGTAACTCACCCCATGGCCGTGGGCGAAACGGAAATGCGGGCAGTCGTCGCTTTTGGACTCCTCGCCTTGCAGCCGTGCCGTCGCGTTGCAGCAGCGGTCATGGGTGAAGTAGCGGCAAGCGCCGCAGCGAAGCTGGACGTTCTGGACCTGTGTGAGCGCGTTGGTCGCGAGCATTTTTAGGTTTCCTCTCCCTGATCCTCCCCATCTAACGCAATGCTTGGCGACCGACAATAGGGCTAACACCCGAATTCCGGGTTTCAGAGCCGTGTCATACCAATGAGTTTCACCTATGCAAAAGGGGCAGCCTCCCCTTCCCTCCGCCCTCGCCGCCGTGCTACCTGTGGCGGGGAACCCTTCATCCGCGGAGACATCATGGGCACCATCTACGTCGCCAAGAGCAAGACCCTGCAAGCCTGGGGCGGCGATGTCGGCCTGGGCAAGAATCTCTACAAGATCGGGCTGATGGAAGACGGCGCTCCCGCCGAGCTGCTGGCCGGCGGATTGGCCGGGGTGGCCGACTGGGAACTGGTCAAGACCCAGGAGGTCGATGGCGTCAGTGAGGCCGACGCCCTGGCTCGCCTCGGCCGCAAGGAAAAGCTGGTCGATCCCACCTATTACCCCAAGGTCAAGGGCACCGTCGGGCTGGTCAAGGTCGACCTGATGAAGGTGGAGAACTCCATGCGCATCCGCATCGCCCTGGAGACCAACCAGGAACCCAAGACCATCAAGGTCAAGCCGGCCGATGTCGCCCAGTATCTGATCAACAACGCCCTGGGATGAAAGCCGTCACCCTCGCCCACAAGCGGGCGAGGGTCATTAGGCTGTGTCCTATCCCACCAGTTCCGGTTCGGGCTCGTGCGTCTTGCCCGGCTTGTGGTGGTGGGCGGCGACGAACTCGAAGTCCAGCTTGTTGTGCTCGCCGACCTTGATGCGGACGGTGCCGCCCTTGGACAGCTTGCCGAACAGCAACTCCTCGGCCAGCGCCTTCTTGATGTGCTCCTGGATGACCCGGGCCAGCGGACGGGCGCCGAAGGCGCGGTCGTAGCCCTTCTTGGCCAGCCAGGCCCGCGCCTGCTCGGTCAGCTCGATCACCACGTCGCGGTCGCCCAACTGGGTCTCCAGCTGCATGATGAACTTGTCCACCACCTGGGACACGATCTCCGGCGTCAGGCTGGCGAAGCCGATGGTGGCGTCCAGACGATTGCGGAATTCCGGGGTGAACATGCGGTTGATGGCGTCGGTGTCGTCGCCTTCGCGCGATTCCCGCTCGAAGCCGATGGTGGACCTGGCCAGGTCGGCGGCGCCGGCATTGGTGGTCATGATCAGGATGACGTTGCGGAAATCCACCACCTTGCCGTTGTGGTCGGTCAGGCGGCCGTGATCCATGACCTGAAGCAGGATGTTGAACAGATCGGGATGGGCCTTCTCGATCTCGTCGAGCAGCAGCACCGAATGGGGATGCTGGTCCACCGCGTCGGTGAGCAGGCCGCCCTGGTCGAAGCCCACATAGCCGGGCGGAGCGCCGATCAGCCGCGATACCGAGTGACGCTCCATGTATTCCGACATGTCGAAACGGGTCAGCTCGATACCCATGATCTTGGCCAGCTGGCGGGCGACTTCGGTCTTGCCGACACCGGTGGGGCCGGAGAACAGGTAGCAGCCGATGGGCTTTTCCGGCTCGCGCAACCCGGCACGGGCCAGCTTGATGGCCGAGGCCAGCGCCTCGATGGCCTTGTCCTGACCGAACACCAGGGTCTTGAGGTCGCGTTCCAGATGCTTGAGCGCCTCCATGTCGTTGGTGGACACGCTCTTGGGAGGAATGCGGGCGATCTTGGCCACCATGTCCTCCACGTCCTTGACCGTCACCGTCTTGCGGCGCTTGGACTCGGGCAGCAGCATGCGCGACGCCCCCACCTCGTCGATGACGTCGATGGCCTTGTCGGGCAGCTTGCGGTCGTTGATGTACTTGGCCGACAGCTCCACCGCCGCCTTGATGGCGTCGGGCAGGTAGCGCACCTTGTGGTGGCTTTCGTAATAGGACTTGATGCCGTTCAGGATCTTGATGGTGTCGGCGATGCTGGGCTCGTTGACGTCGATCTTCTGGAACCGGCGGACCAGCGCCCGGTCCTTCTCGAAGTGATTGCGGAATTCCTTGTAGGTGGTCGAACCGATGCAGCGCAGGCTCCCGGAGGCCAGGGCCGGCTTCAGCAGGTTGGAGGCGTCCATGGACCCGCCCGAAGTGGCGCCGGCACCGATCACGGTGTGGATCTCGTCGATGAACATGATGGCGCCGTCGTAATTCTCCAACTCGGTCACCACCGCCTTGAGGCGTTCCTCAAAATCGCCGCGATAGCGGGTGCCGGCGAGCAGCGCCCCCATGTCCAGGGCGAAGATGGTGGCGTCCTTCAGCACGTCGGGGACCTCGCCCTTGACGATGCGCCGGGCCAGACCCTCGGCGATGGCGGTCTTGCCGACCCCGGGATCGCCCACGTAAAGCGGGTTGTTCTTGGAGCGGCGGCACAGGATCTGGATGGTGCGGTCGATCTCCTCCTCGCGGCCGATCAGCGGATCGATCTTGCCGGCGGTGGCCTTCTTGTTGAGATTGACGCAATAGGCGTTGAGCGCCTCCTGGCCCTTCTTCACCACCTTTTCCGCGCCGGCCTCGTCATCGGCGCCGTGGATGGTGCGAGCCTGACTGCGGCCGGGCGCCTTGGCGACGCCATGGCTGATATAGTTGACCGCGTCCAGCCGGGTCATGTCCTGCATCTGCAGGAAGTAGACGGCGTGACTTTCCCGTTCGGAGAACAGGGCGACCACCACATTGGCGCCGGTCACTTCCTCGCGGCCCGACGACTGGACATGAATGGCGGCCCGCTGCACCACCCGCTGGAACCCGGCGGTGGGCTTGGGCTCGGTGGCGCGCGGACTGACCAAGTCGACCAGACTGGTGTCGATGAAATCGGTGAGGTCGCGCTTGAGTTTGTCGAGATCCACGTTGCAGGCTCGAAGCACCGCCGTGGCGTCCTGATCGTCGGTCAGCGACAACAGCAGATGTTCCAGCGTGGCGTATTCGTGGCGACGCTCGGTGGCCAGCGACAGGGCGCGGTGCAGGCTCTGCTCCAGATTCCGCGATAGCATGGGCCAATCCTTTCTGGGGCTATTCCTTCTCGATCGTACACTGCAGCGGATGCTGGTTCTGGCGCGCCAGATCCATGACCTGAGTCACCTTGGTTTCCGCCACCTCGTATGTGTAGACGCCGCAAATGCCGACGCCGCGGGTGTGAACGTGCAACATGATGCGGGTGGCGTCCTCGCGGTTCTTGGCGAAGAACCGCTCCAGGACGTGGATGACGAACTCCATGGGAGTGTAGTCGTCATTCAGCATCAGCACCTTGTACATGGACGGCTTTTTCGTCTTGGGACGGGTCTTGATGACCACCCCAGTCTGGTTGCCGTCGTCGTTGCGCTTGTCGTTGCCGTCGTCGCTCATAGCCTCGGATGCTCGGAAATTCACTCTCGTTACACCTCTATCATATTGGGTGCGGATAGCGGAGGAAAAGCCCCACCTGCCCGAAGGTGAAGCCGATTGATGAAATTTCCGCACCGCACAACGAAAACGGCCCGGCGGGTTCCCCCACCGGGCCGTCTTTTTCATGTCCCTCAATCGCCGGGCGCCGCCTTCGGCGGCTTGGCTTTCGCCGCATAAGCGGCGCCGGGCCTTGCCCGCAACTCCGAGCGAATGAATTCGCCCGTCGGAATAAGGGGTGTGCGGGTTGTTAGGCGACGCGCTTGATCAGCTTGTCCACGGCGTGGCTGACCCGCTCGCCGATGGGAGCCAGCGACTGCTCCACCAGCTTGACCGACTGCTCGGACAGGCGGGTGGCTTCGTGGACGGCCTTGTCCACGTTGGACTTGGCCACGTCGGCCTGGAGATCGATGAACTCGCGCAGGCTCTTGGCGCTGAACAGGGTCTTGGAGGCGGCGATCTGCTCCTCGATGGCCGACTGGGTCACGGCGACGACCGCCTTGCTCAGGTCCTGGAGGCCCTTGGTGAAGATGTTGCCGGCCTTGACCACGGCTTCTACGTTTTCCTTGCTGAAGGCGACCACGTCCTCATAGCCCTTATAGGCGGCGGTCTGGGCCTTCACGGCGGCCTCGACCTGATCCTTGCTGATGGCGACGGCCTTGTCGTAGCCCTTGGCGGCCGCGTCGGAGGACACCTTCACCACGCTGTCGAGGGTTTCCTTGCTGGCGGCGACGGCGGCGTCCACATGCTCCTTGCCGAGCGCGACGGCCTTGTCGTAGCCCTTGGACGCGACGTCGGTGGACGCCTTCACCACGGTCTCGATGGTCTCCTTGCCGATGGCGACGGCCTTGTCATAGCCCTTGACGGCGGCCTCGGCGGACACCTTCACCACGGCCTCGATGGTCTCCTTGCCGGCGGCGACCGCGTGCTCGATGGTCTTAACGACTTCGGCCTGAACGGCGACGACCTTGGGCGCCGGGACGGGAGCAGGAGCGGCAACAACCTTAGCCACCGGAGCCGGAGCGGCGACAGCCTTGGCCACAGGAGCAGGAGCGGCGACAGCCTTGGCCACAGGAGCCGGGGCGGCGACAGCCTTGGGCGCCGGGGCCGGGGCGACGACCGCCTTGGCTACCGGGGCCGGAGCGGCAATGGCCTTGGCCACCGGAGCGGGAGCGGCGGCGGCCTTGGCGGCGACGGCCTTGACGGGGGCAGCGGACTTGGGCTTCACGGTGGTCATGGAGGTGGCTCCTCGGAAGGCTGGCGTGGCGCAGCGGCCGCACGCAATGCGGATATGCTGCAATGCAACATATCCGCAGTATGTGACAGTCCCGCATCCCGAGTCAATATGACTTTTTGCAGTGCAACATAACCGTCACCGCACCATGCCGTTCGCTCCGACCTTGAAGGTGAAATCGTTGATGGCGCCTCGGTTTTTGTCGTATTCCCGCATCACGTCCAGCGGCACCACCCCGACCGGATGGACGCCGTCACGCCCGGGGTCGAGGGCGAACAGGGCGGCCGGAAAGCGCGCCGCGTCGAAGGCCTTGGAGGGATAGGCCCAGCCGGTGAAGGTGAACTTACCCTGACGGCAGGTCGCCGCCGCCCAGAAGAACGAATGCGACGGCAACTCGACCCCCACCGCCGGCGGGCCGAACCCGCCGCTGTCGGCCAGGGCCGCGGTCAACCCGTCATAGGCGGCGGCGTCCAGCGGCACCGACGCCTCGGCGGCCCGCCACGCCGCCACCGGGTCGTCCATGGGGCGGATGTCGCGCAGGTCGCCGGCGCCGATCACCCGCACCCGCAAATTCCGCCGCAGCGAGTCCCACTCGTAGATCCGAACCTGCTCGCCCCAGACGGCGTTGTAAACTAATCGGACGCGATCAGGCAGGTCGGCGCTGCAATTGGCGGCGATGTCGTCACCGGCGACGAACGAAGCCCAATGGAACTTACGATGAATCGGGTCACCGATGTCGCCGCCCTTGTAGGCGCAACCGCCCAGCAGGGTGAGACCGACGAACAAGGTGGTCATACGGGAAAGGCACGTCATCATGAGTCCTTGTCAACTGGAGCGAAGCATTGGAGTCCGCAGCGAGAGTCCGTAAGCCGAGTCCTTGACGATACTCCCTCATCCTGATGGAAACCTGAATCCCAGACAAATATGGCTAAATTCGGGTGACACGAAAGCTGGACAGGGATTCGTAAAATCTTTAAGGTTGTCAGGTTACCTTAATGTCATGTGATACTGAACGGAAGGTCGAGACGTTGCACCTGAGCCGCACCGGATTCCTCCCTACCCTTCGTTTCGCCCTTTTCGGGGCGGTTCTCGGCCTGCTTGGCTTGGCAGTGTCGGCCCAGCCGGCCCTGGCCGGACGCTATGCCTCCATCGTGATCGACGCCGACAGCGGCGCGATCCTGCATGCCGCCAACCCCGACACCCGCAGCTATCCGGCGTCGCTGACCAAGGTCATGACCCTTTACCTGCTGTTCGACGAGTTGGAATCCGGCCGCCTGCACCTGAGTTCCAGTCTGCCGGTCTCGGCCCATGCCGCCGCTCAGGCGCCGTCCAAGCTGGGCCTCGAGCCGGGCGACCACATCTCGGTCCAGGACGCCATCCTGGCGCTGGTGACCAAGTCGGCCAACGACGTCGCCGTGGTGATCTCGGAAGGGGTCGGCGGCAGCGAATCCAACTTCGCCCAGATGATGACCCGCAAGGCCCGCCAGCTCGGCATGCGCAACACCACCTATCGCAACGCCTCGGGCCTGCCCGATCTCGGCCAGATGTCGACGGTGCGCGACCAGGCCACCCTGGCCCGCGCCCTGATCAACCAGCATGCCGGCTACTACAAGTATTTCTCCACCCGCCAGTTCGTCTACGAGGGCCAGACCATCCCCACCCATAACCGGCTGATGCTGCGCTATCCCGGCGCCGACGGCATGAAGACCGGCTATATCCAAGCCTCCGGCTTCAATCTGATTTCCTCGGCCAAGCGCGGCGACAACCGGATCATCGGCGTGGTGTTCGGCGGCACCAGCGGCGCGTCCCGCGACACCCACATGGGAAAGCTGCTGGACAAGGGCTTCGCCCAGCTGAAGCGCGGCGAGACCGTGGAGGTGGCCGAGGCCGAGGCCGAGGCCAGTGACGACCAGCCCAGTATCGACGATCTGGTCGCCGCCGCCCAATCCGCCAAGCCCGCCGCCAAAAACGCCGCCAAGGCCAAGCCCGCCAAGGCGGCCCCCGCCAAGAAGCAGCTGGCCATGCGCGCCCCCAGCCGCAAGGATGACGACGATGACGCGGTCGGCGACGCCGACCCGTCCGCCTGGGCGATCCAGGTCGGCGCCTTCAGCGACTACCGCCCCGCCCAGAAGGCGGCCGCCGAGGCCGCCCGCAAGCTGGGTGGGTTGGCCTCCGAGGGCTCCATCGACATCGACAAGTCCAGCGGCAAGACCAAGCCGGTCTACCGCGCCCGCATTTCCGGCTTCAGCGAGAATCAGGCCCGCACCGCCTGCAAGCGCCTGGCCCGCGTCGGCAAGACCTGCAAGCTGGTCGATCCCGACGCCTGAACCGGGATGAGACGAGCTTATACCGTATCCCGCTGATCGGAACCGATCAGCGGCGCCCTCAATCGGCGGGCACGCGTAGGCGTGCAATCATATGTTTGCCAGCGAAGCTGGCGGGCGCGAGCGCCCTTGCCTTCCGCGCCATGAGGCGCGCGTCGCGTTGCTCCTAACCAAATCCCGATGAGCTGCTCTCATCGGGATTTGGTCTTAGCCCCGGCAATAGGCCGGGGTCTCGCTCTTACCCGTCACCGTGATCCGCGCGCCCTTGCGCAGCACGAACTCGCTGGCCCCGGCGATGGAGCCGCCGGCCCAGTCGTAGGTATAGCCCAGGTGGGTCCACGGATAGCCGCCCGGCTGGCGATAGCGCGACAGGAACTGCTCGGCCATCCAACTCTTATGGGCCTCGCCGGCATCGGCGGGAAAGTCGGCGCCGCACTGGGCCTTGGCCGGATCGGGATCGGGGCAGGGCCGGAACAGATCGGCGCGCGCCACCTCCAGCTCGACGAACACCCGGTCCTCGACCTGGGCGGGAAGCCCCAGCAATTGCTGGAGGCGCAGGCGCAACGCATCCGGGTCGGCGGAGAAAGCGGCGCAGCGCTGTTTCACTTCCGGCGCATGGGTGACCCACACATCCACTCCCACCTGCCCTTGGCCCAGCGGATAATATTTATCCGCCGTCTGGCGCGAGGTCCACGACACCACCCGCACCACGCTTTCGGCCGGCGGGATGGTCACCAGGTCGTAAACGTGTTCCGGCTCGAACACCGCCGAACGCCGCACCGCCTCGTCATAGGGCATCGGCGCGCAGGCGGAGACCATGACCAGCAGGACCAGACCGCAAATCCCCCGATACGGCATGCGAGTCATGTCTCATCCTCCTTTAATAGAGGACTCGATATCTAGCACATCTTCGTCACGGCGAAAATGAAATGGATGGGGGTTACATCCCCGACACGCGGGCGAAGCGCGCCATGGTCTCGGCGGCGGCGGCCAGGGCGGCGGCTTTATGCTTGCGCTGCCAGAGGTCGAGCCCCCAGTCCCGGTTGTCCGACAGGATGCCGTCCGAGCAGGTGAACATCTCGGTCGCCACCACGCGCCCCGCCAGGGTCCGCACCGTGACCGGCGCCGTCACATATTCCCAACCTTCATAGAAACCGAGGCGCTCGTATTCGCGGTCGCTGAGACCGCTGACCAGCAGCCCCTCGACCCGCCCGGCCGCCAGCGGGATCAGCATGGGATAAGGCCGTCCGGCCACGAACACCCGCCGCCAGCCGCGCAGGAACGCCGCCTCGCGATCCTTGGCGGCGGGAAGCCGCCCGACCACGACGGCGAGGACATCGGCATCCATCAGGGTGCCGAAGAAAAACATGCTTCGGGTTGGATCGTCTTCCGCCATGCCTGCTCCTCTTTCCCGCATGATAGCAGTCGGCAAGAGGAACACAACCTGAGAGCGGACCACCCTATTCCGCCGGATTTTCCTTCCGGGTGGAGGTCAGCTGACGCTCGCGACGCCAAGACAAAACCACCAACACGACGAGGGGAACGATCCCCCCGATGGTCACCAATAGGTCCGACATGAGTGGGCTCATGGCCGTGATCTCCGTCCATCCGAAAATCAGGCTACGCCCTTATGCCGCAGTGCGGAAGACTCGGTCCGAATTCAAAGTCAACGGTTTGTAACTATTGCAAACGGGCTAGCCCATCCGTATCGGGTTAATACCCGATCACCAGGGTGGCCCAACCGTCGATGACGAAGCGACGCTTGAGGGTGAGGCCCTGTTTCTCATGATTGGCCATCACCATGCGCTCCTGGCGTTCCAGCAGACCCGACAGCACCGCCAGCCCGTCGGGGGCCAGATGGGCGGCAAGGTCGGGGGCGAAACGGCATAGCGGCCGCGCCAGGATATTGGAAAACACCAGATCATAGGGCCGGCCCTTGCCCACCGCCGGGTGGCGGTAGCCGTCGCTGACCACGGCGGTGACGCGGGCGCCCTCGCCGTTATTGGCGGCATTGCCGGCGCAGACCTTGACCGCCGCCGGATCGATATCGGTGCAGATCACCTTGGCCGACCACACCTTGGCGGCGGCGATGCCGAGGATGCCCGAGCCCGAGCCGAGGTCCAACACCCGTGTCCGCCGCCCGCGCTTGGCGATGGCGTCCAGCGCCAGCAGACAGCCCCGGGTGGTGGCGTGTTCGCCCGAGCCGAAGGCGGTGCCGGCATCGATCTCGATGGCGTGACCGCCCACCGGCGGCTGGCCCTGCCAGTGCGAGCCGTGCACGAAAAAGCGCCCGGCGGAAATGGGCGGGAAGTCGCGCAAATTCTCCAGCACCCAGTCGATATTGGGCAGCCGCTCGATCTCCAGCGGCGGCGCATCGATGCCGTTGGCCGCCGCCATGGCCGACAGGGCCGAGACGATGGCGACCCGCTCCGGCGGCGTGCGCGAAAAGCCCTCCAGGAACCAGTCGCACTCGCCGTCGGAAATGCCGGAGCGATCCTCCATGAACATGGTCACCGCCTCGGCGAAGCGTTCGAACACCTCCTCGAACACCGGCAGCGTGTCCATGGTGACGGTCAGGCGCAGGCGCCAGATTTCCGGGAAGACGGGGGGCATTACGGGATCTCCTGTCGAGAGTCACACCGACGGACCAATGCATTGGTCCGGAGTTGCGGCCAAGGGCCGGCGCGCCTCGTGGCGCGGGAGCCAAGGCGGACGGAGGTCCGCCGCCCGGCGATTGAGGGACCGAAATCACACACTTGCGACGAAGCTTTCCAGCACCTTCTTGGTGCCGGCCTTGTCGAAGGCGATTTCCAACTTGGTGCCGTCCACCGCCAGCACGGTGCCGGTGCCGAACTTGTCGTGGAACACCCGCTCGCCCGGCTTGAAGCTCGCCGCGCTGACGCGCGGCACCGCCGTCCAGGGGGTGGGCGCGGTGCTCTGCTTGGCGGCGCGGTTGCCCCAGCGGGCATTGCTCCAGCCGGGATCGTTCCAGGCCGCCCGCGACTCTTCCTGCCCGCCGCCGCCATAAAGGCCGCGATCGGCCGAGCGCTCCACATGCGCGTCGGGCAGTTCCTCGACGAAGCGCGACGGCAGTTGCGATTTCCACTGGTTATAGATGCGCCGGTTGGCGGCGAAGGTGATCAGCACCCGCTTTTTCGCCCGGGTCAGCCCCACATAGGCCAGCCGCCGCTCCTCCTCCAGCCCCTGGGTGCCGGTTTCGGCCAGGGCGCGGGCATGGGGGAACACCTCCTCCTCCCAGCCGGGCAGGAACACGGTGTCGAATTCCAGCCCCTTGGCGCCGTGCAGCGTCATGATCACCACCCGGTCCAGCTCGGCCTTCTCGTCATTCTCCATCACCAGGGCGACGTGTTCGAGGAAGCTGGCCAGCGACTCGTATTCCTCCAGCGCCGCCACCAGCTCCTTGAGATTTTCCACCCGGCCGGGGGCGTCGGGCGACTTGTCGGACTTCCACATGTCCACATAGCCGGACTCGTCCAGGATGGTCTCGGCCAGCTCGGCCTGGGGCATGGAGTCCAGCAGCGACCGCCAGCGGGTCACGTCGGCGACGAACTTGGCCAGGGCCTGACGCGGCTTGGGCTTGAGGTCGTCGGTTTCCACCAAGCGGCGCGCCGCCTCCAGCAGCGGCACGTCGTCGTGGCGGGCCAGGATATGGATCGACTGCACCGCCGCCTCGCCCAGGCCGCGCTTGGGCGTATTGACGATACGCTCGAAGGCCAGCCCGTCGCTGGGCGACAGCACCAGCCGCAGATAGGCCATGGCGTCGCGGATTTCGAGGCGCTCGTAGAAGCGCGGCCCGCCCACCACCCGATAGGGCACGCCGGTGGTGATGAGGCGTTCCTCGAACTCGCGGGTCTGGAAGCCGGCGCGCACCAGGATGGCCATGGAGGCCAGCCGGTCGCCCTGGCGCTGGAAGGTCTCGATCTCCTCCACCACGGCGCGGGCCTCGGCCTCGCCGTCCCACACCGCGCGGGTGCGGATCTTCTCGATGGCGTCGGAATCGTGGGTGAGCCCGGAGCGCAGCGTCTTGCCCAGCCGGCCGGCATTGTGGGCGATCAGGGCCGAGGCCGCCGCCAGGATATGCGGCGTCGAGCGGTAGTTGCTCTCCAGCCGCACCACCCTGGCGCCGGGGAAATCCTTGTCGAAGCGCAGGATGTTGCCGACCTCGGCGCCGCGCCAGGAATAGATCGACTGGTCGTCGTCGCCGACGCAGCAGATGTTGCGGTGCTTCTGGGCCAGCAGCCGTAGCCACAGATACTGGGCGACATTGGTGTCCTGATACTCGTCCACCAGTAGGTAGCGGAAGTGGCTCTGCCAATGCTCCAGCACCGCCGGATCGCTCAGGAAGACGGTCAGGGTGTGCAGCAGCAGGTCGCCGAAATCGCAGGCGTTGAGGCCGCGCAGCCGCTCCTGGTACAGCCGGTACAGGTCGCGCGCCCGGCCGCCGGCCAGCTCGGAGCCCTGGTCGGCGCCCAGCTTGTCGGGCGTCCCTAACTTATCGGGAGTCTGGGCGCGGTCCTTCCAGCGCTGGATGATGGCCATCAGCGCCTGGGGCGGCGTCGCCTTGGCGTCGATATGCTCGGCCTCCATCACCTGCTTCAGCACCCGCAACTGGTCGTCGGCGTCGAGGATGGTGAAGTCGCTGGTCAGCCCCACCGCCGAGGCGTGGCGGCGCAGGATGCGCAGGCACAGCGAGTGGAAGGTCCCCAGCCACAGATCCTGGGCCATGGGACCGACCAGCCCGGCGATGCGCTCCTTCATCTCGCGGGCGGCGCGGTTGGTGAAGGTCACCGCCAGACACTGCCAGGGCTGCGCCCGCCGCGACGCCAGGATATGAGCCAGCCGGGCGGTCAGCACCTTGGTCTTGCCGGTGCCGGCGCCGGACAGCACCAGAACCGGGCCATCGACGGTGGTGACCGCCTCCAACTGCTCGGGATTAAGCCCCCGCAGCCACGGCGCGTCGGGCGCCACCGGCAGCGGCCCAGCCGGGCGGGACGCCGGAGCCGGCGGGAAGGGAATGTCGTCGTCGAGGGCGAAGGGGTCGGTCATGGGGCGGGATATTGGCGGAACAGACCGGCCGCCGCAACCGCCCTGACGGGGAACGACGGGGCAATCGGGCGAAGGAGGGTGTTCCCGCAAACACAGTCGTCATTCCCGCGAAAGCGGGAATCCATGCTGCCGTAGGCACGGATTCTTGCCTCACATTTCGTCTGTTCCAACCATGGACCCCCGCTTTCGCGGGGGTGACGAGGGGTATGTAGGGCGATATTCCTTCACCCGATTGTCCTGACGGAGAGAGAGGAAGGCCTCGTTCCATCGTCACCCCCGCTAAAGCGGGGGACCGAAGGGAACGCGGAGCTGACAATCCCTGGTTCAGCCCACCGGATTGAGCGGCTGGCGCCGAGCCTTGCCGATCCGGTCAAGACATGCCCCCACGACATTCAGCGGGGCGTACGAAGGCATTTATCGGCTGGTGTGGGCCAGAAGGGGGCGTTTGATCGCGCGAAAGACCGCCATGGGCCGAGAGCTGTCAGACCGGTTAAGGACGGATGTGTTGCTGAAGCAGACATTCGATGCAGGTCACCAACCATTCGCGCCTTCTATCCCTTCAGCGTGATTTTTCCTCTATCGTATTAATTGAGTTGGAATAAAAAGTTCGTCTGCAATAGTATTGCGCGCCTCGAAATCAATCGTTCCACAACCGACTTCGCCATTTGGCAGGCGCTTCACGGTCATAACGAACTTTTTCAACGTGACGCTGTTATGGCAGAGCCAGCGCAGCACATGGTCACCGCCTTCCTTTATCTGAGCATTCTCCTTGCCGAGTGTATCAATGCTAGTGAGGGTCTGCGCGATCGTCCCGGCGGCTATATCGGCGAGACTGAGAAGGTCGAGATATTCAAATGCCCTTGGCGTAAACGGACGGGCGCCACCCAGAAAGCTGAACGGCTTGTTGGTGTAGAGCGGGAGAACTCGGTTAAGGATGCCAAGAAGTTTGCTGTGCTTCTCTGGAGTCTCTCCGATCGCGTCGTGATCCGTCATCCAAAAAATCTTCTGCCCAGGCTGCCCCAGCAAGGCAACAAGGTAGGCGATGCAGTGTAATATCCGAAAGAGCTTCTCACCGACTCGCGGCGCGACGGACCCGTAACCAGTTTCCTCTAAAGCGTCGGTCATACGCTGCATGGTCTCGGCATCGCCGGGCCCAAATAGAGATGGGATCGTTTTGTCGACAACCAGGGTGAATAGTAACCCAGAGATATAACTATCGCATAACAGCAAATAGGCCGGTAGCATCCGTCGCAATGGACCCATGCGAAAATCTTTGAACGCAATCTCTTTTACACCGATACCGGACTTGGCCCGAAGCGTAGCCATCTGCTGCTTGAATGGGTCCAAGGAGCCGAAGGCACAAACCAGAAAGGAATAGGTGAAGAAACGGCTCGTCGAATCCTCGCCGCCATAGTCGCTAAAGATGCCCACCGTCCGATTGGCCAACGCACTGAGATTGGGCAGCAGGAGTTTCCCTTCTGCATTGCGTGCCTTAAATCCTTGTTCCAGGAAGTGCGCGAGGCCGGGTAACTCCGCCCGATTCTCATCACGTAGGACATTTAAATCGGGTGAGCGTAATGTAACGATACGAGCACGTTCAATTAGCCTGGGATCGAAAGTGAAGCGCTTAGGGTACATGTTGTTCTAGCTCCTTCAGCAGCCAGGAATTCCCGTTACACTATACTTAACCGTATCGTCCGCTGTTGGGAACCGCCGCTAACCTTCAGAATGTCAACCATGGGTGCAAACTGGCCATTAAACGCCCCCTTCGGGTCACGACCCATCGACGGGACGGCATCGGCACGGGGCATCATCACCCTACCGTTTTGAACGTGCGACCTTGACCGGATAGGCAAGTGTCGAACCTCATCCCGTTGGCCCCGGCGGCGGCCGGGAGACGTTTTCGACGTCTCCCGGCTTTGCCGATCCGACCGGATCAGCCGAGGCCGAACACCCGCGTCACCAGCATCAGGCCGCCGGCGAACAGCATGGCGCCCAGGAAGACGCAGACCGGCAGGGTCAGCACCCAGGCCAGCAGCAGGTTGCGCAGCGTCTCCTTCTGCAGGCCCGAGTGATTGGCGGCCATGGCGCCGGCCACGCCCGAGGACAGCACATGGGTGGTGCTGACCGGCAGGCCGAAGATGTCGGCGGCGCCGATGGTGGCCATGGCCACCAGCTCGGCCGAGGCGCCCTGGGCATAGGTCAGGTGGGCCTTGCCGATCTTCTCGCCGACGGTGACCACGATGCGCTTCCAGCCGATCATGGTGCCGAGGCCGAGCGCCAGGGCCACGATCACCTTCACCCAGGTGGGGATGAACGAAGTGGTGCCCTTCAACTGGTCGCGCAACTCGAGCAGGGGCTTCTTGTCGGCGGCGGGCAGGCCGTCGGCCTGCTTCGACAGCTTGGTGATGGATTCCGACACCAGATAGATGTCGGTGCGCAGCAACCGGCGCGCCTCCACCGGCACCTCGGACATGGCCTTGATCCCCGTCACCTTGTCGGCGATGGCGGCATCCTTGACCGCCAGGGCGGCATAGGTGGCGGGCTCGGTCTTGCCGGAGCGCAGGAACTGCGACAGCGCCGCCTCGGCTCCCGCCGCGTCGGGGGTGGGCGCGCCCTTGGCCATGCCGGCGAAGCTGGCCGAGGCCACCCGCGCCGAACCGGAAATCTGGGCCAGGACCTGGGCGTCGGTGTCCAGGTTGAGGGCGAAGCCGGCCGGCACGATGCCGATCAGGATCAGCATCAAAAGGCCCATGCCCTTCTGGCCGTCATTGGAGCCGTGGGCGAAGCTGACGCCGGTACAGGTCAGCACCAGGATGCCGCGAATCCACAGCGGCGGCGCCTTGTCCTTGGGCGGCTCGGCGTAAAGCTCGGGGTTCTTGATCAGGGCGCGGGCCAGGATCAGCAGCAAGGCGGCACAGACGAAGCCGACCAGCGGCGACAGCAGCAGCGCCATGCCAACTTCCTGGGCCTTGCCCCAGTTGACGCCCTCGCCGAAGGCGCGCTCCGAGGACAGCCAGGAATTCATCAGGCCGACGCCCATGATCGAGCCGATTAGGGTATGGGAGCTGGAGGCGGGCAGGCCGAGATACCAGGTGCCCAGATTCCACACGATGGCGGAGACCAGCAGGGCGAAGACCATGGCGAAGCCGGCCCCCGATCCCACATTGACGATCAGTTCCACCGGCAGCAGGGCGACGATGCCGAACGCCACCGCGCCGGTGGAGGTCAGCACGCCGAGGAAGTTCCAGCAGCCCGACCAGACCACCGCGACGGTGGGCTTCAGCGTATGGGTGTAGATGACGGTGGCCACCGCGTTGGCGGTATCGTGGAAACCGTTGACGAATTCGAAGGCCAGCGCCAGTCCCAACGCGCTGATCAATAGAATAACAGTCGGCAGCGACAGGCTGCCGTCAAGAATGGCGTCCATTCCAGGCTCCTTAAGTCCTTGGTTTGGACGTCTTGGTACCGGTCGGTCGGGAGCAAACGAAATGAAGAGACCGTGACAATACGTATTGCCGCGCAGGCCTATCCCAATCGGCCATGCCGTGATCGGATCGCCACGTTATTGTAGACTGGCGCAAGACATGACTTGTTACTTCATCGAGCGAAATGAATCACAGCATCCGCACGGCCATCAGCTTGGCCTCGGCGGCGGCGGTGGCGTCGCCGGAGATGGTGGCGTCGGCGATGGCGCCTTCCTTCAGCAGCGCCAGCCGCCGGGCCAGACGCTCGGGCTCGGGCAGGTCGGCGGCGTGGCACATCTCGCCCAGGGTCTCGACGATGCGCTTCTTGTGGTCGGCCGCCAATTTGTGGATGGGATCGGCCAGATCGGCATATTCCGCCGCCGCCTTGACGAAGGGGCAGCCGCGGAACGCCTCGGCCTCGCCGGTGCCGATCACCGCCTCGCCCCGGAACCACTCGCCCAGGGCGTCGAACAGCGCCAGCACCTGGGCGCGCGGCGTGCCGCCCAACCCCCGCATACGGGTGAACAGCCAGTCGCGGAAGCGACGGTCACGCAGCTCCAGCGCCGCCTGGATCAGCTCTTCCTTGGACTGGAAGTGGTGATACAGCGTCATCTTGCTGACATCGGCCGCCACCAGCACGGCAGCGATGCCGGTGGCGTGGAAGCCGTCCCGCAGAAACAGCCGCAGGGCCGCCTCGACCAATTCCTCGCGTCGCGACTTGGGGGGCATGAACCGCCTCCTGTTTAAGTAGACCGACCGGTAAGGCATATAGGAATAGGCCGGCTTGTGCCGCAGTGCAAGAGAAAGGCGGCGCCCCCTATTCGTCCTCGTCATCCTCGTCCTGGCGCGGTGCCGTCACCGGCTCCACCACCTTCTTGCGGGGATGGGGATGCCAGGCCCAGGGGCGGTCGCCCTGCCAGCCGGCCACCGTCTCGATGCGCACGCCGCCATCGGGGCGGAACCACAAAGCGTGCGGTCCCCGCCGCCACAGGTCGAAACGGTCCACCACCACCTTGGTCCCCCGGCAGGCGCCGCGCAGCGGCACGCTGCTGATCACCACGTCGGCCCCGGCGCAGGCGGCCTCGGGATGGTCCTCGTCCTTGACCAGCGCCACCACCCGCCCATCGACGCGCCAGACGCAGCCCAGCTCGTCGCAGCGCAAGCGCCCGTCGCGCGACGAGCTTCGTTTCGGCCAGCGCTCCGGCGCCTCGGGGCCGGCGCGGCGGCTCCAGGTGTCCTTGAGGATGCGGCCGCCCTTGCCGTTGAGCAGCAGGCGGCCATCCTGGGTCCGCACGGCAAAAGCGTCGCCGCGCCCATCCACCAACAGGTCGGGCGGCCGGGCGAACGTCATGGCGGCCAGCGCCACCGCCATGGGCGCCAGCCCCCACAGCCGCCAGCGTCGGCGCCAGATACACAGCCAGGCGAAGCCCAGGGTGAAGGTGACCATGGCCCATAGCGGCAGGATCGGCAGGGTGACGGCGGAGCTGGGCCACGACGCCACCCACACCGCCACCATGTTGACACCCTCCACGCCCCAGCCCATGGGCACCAGGGCGATGGCTTCCAGTCCCAGGGGCAGCAGCAGGAACATCAGCAAGGCCCACGGCATCACCCAGAAGCCGGTCAGCGGCACCGCGATCATGTTGGCCGCCACCGACCACACCGCGAAGCGGTTGAAGTGGTAGATGCCGTAGATGGCGGTGGCGGTGCCGGCGATCAGGGTGCTCATCACCACCCCGAACACGTACAGCCCGGCCTCGGGCCAGAAGCCGGGATGGGCCTGCTTCCACGCTCCCTGGCGCGGCGTCAGCTCCTCGTAGGCGGCGATCAGGGCGACCACGGCGGCGAAGCTCATCTGGAAGCTGGGGCCGATCATCTCCTCCGGCGACCACAGCATGATCGCCACCCCGGCCCAGGCCACCAGCCGCATGGACAGCGCCACCCGGTCCAGCAGCACCGCCACCAGGATCAGCCCGGTCATGTAGAACGACCGCAGCGCCGGCACCGGCGAGCCGGCCAGCAGGGTGTAGAACCAGGCGAAGGCGATGGCGAGGCCCGCCGCCCATTTCTTGATGGGGTGACGCAGCGCCAACGCCGGGATCAGCGCCATCAGGGTGCGCAAACCGACGAAGACCAACCCCGCCGCCATGGTGATGTGCAGTCCCGAGATGGACAGGATATGGGCCAGCCCGGAATCGCGATAGGCCACCATCATCGGCTGCGAGATCGGCATCTGGTCGCCGGTGGTCAGCGCCGCCGTCACCGCGCCGCGGTCGCCGGGCAACACGGCCAGGATGCGCGCCGTGATGGCGTGGCGCAGATCGTTGACGGCAACGGTGAAGCCGGCCCGCCAGCCCTGGTTCTCGCCGCCGTCGAGGATCTCGGGCCGGCCCAGGGCGGAGCCCACCGCGCCGAACTGCTTGAACCAGGAGAAGCGGGCGAAATCGAAGGCGCCGGGCATGGCCGGCTGCGGCGGCGGCATCAGCATGGCGCGCACCCGGATGCGCTGGCCGGCGGTCAGGTCGGGGTTGGCGGGACGGTCGGCACGGGCGGGCCTGACCGTGATGCGGGCCTTGGCCGGCACCACCACGTCGTCCTTGTCCAGCGCCACCTGTTCCAGGGTCACCCGCATGCCGCCGGTGGGCAGCATCTCCACCTCGGAGATCAGACCCTCCAGCATCAGCGCGCCGGTGTGGCGCTCGACCACCGGCGCCGCCAGCAGGGCGGAACGGATCTGGGCGGCGGCGAAGCCGGCGGCGGCGCACAGCAGGGCCACCAGCACCATGAACGGCGCCAACCGCCGCCGGACCGCCGCCGCCGCCGCCGCCAGCCCCACCACGCTCAGCGGCCCCAGCCACACCGGCGGCTCGGCCGGCAGGGCGAAATACAATCCGATGCCGATCCCCAGGACCGGAGGCAGCCACAAGGGCCAGCGCTCCCGCTCCGCCATCAGCCGCTCGCCGACAACGGAAAGGAGTCTGGGCCTAAGGTCTATTCCCGACCCAAGGGCCAGGGAGTTCCCCATCCTATCGGGCGGGTTTTTTGCCATCCACCCCCAACACCGGGCTGTCACGGCCCAAAGAATATGCTACACAAGGCGGCCTGTCCCCCACGGTGAAGGACGCCAGTAGCACCGCCATGACCGTCGTGACCCGCTTCGCCCCGTCGCCCACCGGATTCCTCCATATCGGCGGGGGGCGCACCGCCCTGTTCAATTGGCTGTTCGCCCGCCATCACGGCGGCCGTTTCCTGCTGCGCATCGAAGACACCGACCGCGCCCGCTCGACCCCCGAGGCGGTGGACGCCATTTTCGACGGCATCAAGTGGCTGGGGCTGGATTGGGACGGCGAGGCGGTGATGCAGTTCGCCCGCGCCGGCCGCCATGCCGAGGTGGCACGCCAGTTGCTGGCCGAGGGCAAGGCCTATCGCTGCTACTGTTCCCCCGACGAGTTGACCGCCATCCGCGAGGAGCAGCGGGCCAAGAGCCTGCCCATGCGCTATCCCGGCATCTGGCGCGACCGTCCCGAATCGGACGCCCCCGCCGGGGTGCCCTTCGTGGTCCGCCTCAAGGCCCCGACCGAGGGCGAGACCGTCATCTCCGATCTGGTCCAGGGCGATGTGCGCGTCGTCAACGACCAGTTGGACGACATGGTGCTGCTGCGCGCCGACGGCACGCCCACCTACATGCTGTCGGTGGTGGTCGACGACCACGACATGGGCATCACCCATGTGATCCGCGGCGACGACCACCTGACCAACGCCTTCCGCCAGTATCAGCTCTACAAGGCCTGCGGCTGGGAGGTTCCCACCTTCGCCCATATCCCGCTGATCCACGGCCCCGACGGCGCCAAGCTGTCCAAGCGCCACGGCGCCTTGGGGGTCGATGCCTACCGCGACATGGGCTTCCTGCCCGAGGCCATGCGCAACTACCTGCTGCGGCTGGGCTGGAGCCATGGCGACGACGAGATCATCGCCACCGAGCAGGCGATCGAGTGGTTCAACCTGGACTCGGTGGGCCGCTCGGCGTCGCGCTTCGATTTCGTCAAGCTGACCCAGCTCAACGGCCATTACCTGCGTCTGGCCGACGACGAGCGGCTGGCCGGACTGGTCCGCCCCCTGCTGGAAAGCCGCATCGGCCGGTCGCTGACCGAGATCGAGACGGCCCGGCTCGCGGCCGGCATGACCGGCCTCAAGGAACGCGCCAAGACCGTGGTGGAGTTGGCCGACTCGGCCCTGTTCTACGTCCTGGCACGCCCGCTCGCCCTGGACGAGAAGGCGGCCAAGACCATGGCCGACGCCACCGCCAAGGCCGATCTGGCCGAATTCGCCGCCCAGGTCGCCGAGGCGGCGAGCTGGAGCCGCGAGACACTGGAAGAAACCGCCCGCGTCTTCACCGAGGCGCGCGGACAGAAACTCGGCAAGATCGCTCAGCCCTTGCGGGCGGCGCTTGCCGGATCTTCGGTTTCGCCTCCCATCTTCGAAGTGATGGAGATATTGGGGCGAGACGAAACCTTGGGCCGAATCGCGGACGCCACCACGGGAGCCCGGTCCTCTGAATCCACCGCCGCCTGATGGCGGCAGCCTGACACGACACATCGTAGAACACGGGGATTGCAGATATGACGAAGGAAAACACCAAGGAATCCGTCACTCTGACCAACAACAGCACCGGCAAGACCCTTGAGCTGCCGCTGCTGTCGGGTTCGGTCGGCCCCAAGGTGATGGATATCCGCTCGCTCTACAGCGACATGGACGTCTTCACCTACGATCCGGGTTACACCTCCACCGGTTCGTGCCGCTCCGCCATCACCTATATCGACGGCGACGCCGGCGTGCTGCTGCACCGCGGCTATCCCATCGACCAGTTGGCCGAGCAAGGCGACTACCTGGAGGTGGCCTACGCCATCCTCAAGGGCGAGCTGCCGAACCCGGCCCAGAAGGCCAAGTTCGTCAACGACGTCACCCACCATTCCATGGTGCACGAGCAGATCAACTTCTTCTTCCGCGGCTTCCGCCGCGACTCGCACCCCATGGCCGTGCTGTGCGGCGTGGTCGGCGCCATGGCGGCGTTCTACCACGACTCCATCGACATCAACGACCCGCACCACCGCATGGTCGCCAGCTACCGCCTGATCGCCAAGATGCCGACCGTGGTGGCCTGGACCTACAAGTACGCCATGGGTCAGCCCTTCATCTATCCGCGCAACAACCTGGGCTACGCCGAGAACTTCCTGCACATGATGTTCGCGACGCCTTGCGAGGAATACAAGGTCAGCCCGACCCTGGCCCGCGCCATGGACCGCATCCTGATCCTGCATGCCGACCACGAGCAGAACGCATCGACCTCCACCGTGCGTCTGGCCGGCTCCTCGGGCGCCAACCCGTTCGCCTGCATCGCCGCCGGCATCGCCTCGCTGTGGGGTCCCGCCCATGGCGGCGCCAACGAGGCGGTTCTGGCCATGCTGCACGAAATCGGCTCGAAGGATCGCATCCCCGAGTTCATCGCCCGCGCCAAGGACAAGAACGATCCGTTCCGTCTGATGGGCTTCGGCCACCGGGTCTACAAGAACTACGATCCGCGCGCCAAAATCATGCAGAAGACCTGTCATGAAGTGCTGAACGAGCTGGGCGTCCAGGACGAGCCGCTGTTGCAGCTGGCCATCGAGCTGGAGCGCATCGCGCTCTCCGACCCCTACTTCGTGGAGCGCAAGCTGTTCCCGAACGTGGACTTCTATTCGGGCATCATCTTCCGCGCCATGGGCATCCCGACCTCCATGTTCACCAGCCTGTTCGCGCTGGCCCGCACGGTCGGCTGGATCGCCCAGTGGAACGAGATGCTGACCGATCCCGACCAGAAGATCGGCCGTCCGCGTCAGCTCTATGTCGGCTCGCCCCAGCGCGAGTATGTCCCGCTCGACAAGCGTGGCTAGGACCGGCGGGAAAAATCGTCAACCCGAGGGACGGCGCCGCGTGGTGTCGTCCCGACGGCTTCCGTCGCCCGCCAACGACAACCTTCATCCGGCCGCCGGCCGCCAGCGACTGATCGTCCTGGCGGTCGGAGTCGTTCTGGCCCTGGCGGCGCTGCTCCTCCACGCTCAAATGTCCTGATCGCCGCGTCGCCGTTCCGAGAGACGACAGCCCCCATACGCACCTTCCCGGACCGATATCGGTATGAAACCGTAACGCGGATTAACATCGCCCGCGAATAGGACTACCATCTCCGTTGGGAATTCCGGCGGGGGGATAAGACGATGACGGCGGCGTCCAAGCATCTGGCTCCACAAACCTTGATCCCGGCATTGGTGGCCGGGGCCGTCACCGGACTGGTGGTGGTGATCCTGTCGCTGTCCTTCGCGGTTCTGATCTTTTCCGGCGAACTGTCCGGCCATGTGGGAACCGCCATCGGCATGGTGCTGTTCACCGCCGTGGTGGTGGGTCTGCTGGTGGCGCTGTTCAGTTCCTATCCGGGGACCATCGCCTTTCCCCAGGACAAGATTTCCCCCATCCTGGCCTTGATGGCGTCGCTGATCGTGGCCGACATGCCGGCCGGCACCGATCCCGAACTGCTGTTCGCCACCGTTGCCTCGGCCTTGATGCTGGCCACCGGCCTGACCGGCCTGCTGCTGTTCGGCCTGGGCTATTACCGGCTGGGCGGCTTCATCCGCTTCATCCCCTATCCGGTGATCGGCGGCTTCCTGGCCGGCACCGGCTGGCTGCTGGTCAAGGGCGCCATCAAGGTCATGACCGGCCACGCCCCCACCCTGATGACGGTGGACCACCTGTTCGCCGCCGACGAGGCGGTGAAGTGGCTGCCCGGCCTGGTGTTCGCCCTGGTGTTGCTGGTGGGGATGCGGCGCTGGAAGCATGTGGCGGCCCTGCCGGTGATGCTGGCCGGCGGCATCGCCGCCTTTTACCTTGTCGCCTTGGCGCTGGGGCAGACCACCACGACGCTGGAGGCCGGCGGATTGCTGCTGGGGCACCTGCCCCAGGCCGGCTGGCGGCCCGACGCGGTGCTGCGGCTGCTGGACGCCGACTGGGCGATCATCGCCGAACAGGCCGGGTCGGTGGCCACCATCCTGCTGATCAGCGCCATCGGCGTCCTGCTCAATTCCAGCGGCATCGAGGTCGCCGCCAACCAGGACATGGACCTCAACCGCGAGCTCAAGATCGCCGGCATGGCCAATCTGGCCTCGGGGCTGGGCGGCGGCATCATCGGTTTCCACACCCTGGGACTGTCCAGCCTGGTGCTGAAGATGGGAGTGCGTTCACGCATCGTCGGCGTGGTGTCGGCGCTGGTCTGCCTCGCCATGCTGGTGATCGGCACCGAACCGCTGGCGCTGTTTCCCAAGGCGGTCCTGGGCGGCCTGCTGATGTTCGTCGGCATCGGTTTCCTGGTGGAATGGCTGGTGGAAGGCCGCCACCACATGCCGGCCGCCGACTACGCCATCGTCTTCATGATCGTCGCCGTGGTCGGCACCTTCGGCTACCTCCAGGGCGCCGCCGTGGGCATCGTCGCCTGCGTGGTGCTGTTCGTGGTCAATTACAGCCGGGTGGCCATCGCCAAGCACGAACTGACCGGCACCGATCTGGCCAGCAACGTCGACCGCTCCCACGACGAGGCCAAGCTGCTGCGCGACCACGGCCACCGTATCCTGGTGTTCAGCCTCCAGGGCTTCATGTTCTTCGGCACCGCCAACAAGCTGCTGACGCGGGTGGTCGGCCGTTGCTCCGAGACCGCCAGCGATCCGGTCGAGGTGGTGGTGTTCGACTTCCGCCGGGTCGCCGGCATCGACACCTCGGCGGCCATGAGCTTCGTCAAGCTGCGGCAGTTCGCCGAGAAACGCGCCCTGTCGCTGGTGTTCGCCGGTCAGAACGAGGACGTCACCCGGGTACTCGACCGCGCCGGCTTCGTCGGGACCGAGGGCGCCACCTGGCGCGAAGCGGCCGATCTCGACCATGCCCTGGAATGGTCGGAGAACCGCCTGCTCCACCGGCTCGAACACGAAATTACCGGCCGGCCGCGCTCGCTGGTGGCCGACCTGACCGCGGACCTGGAAGAGCCGCTGCTGGTGGCGCGGCTGATGTCCTATGTGGAGGTGGTCACCGTGCCCGCCGGCGCCGTGCTGCTGGAACAGGGCAGCGCCGCCAACGACCTGCTGATCCTGGAGTCCGGTCAGGTCACGGTCCGGCTGACCGGCGATCACGGCCAGAGCATCCGGCTGCGGACCATGCAGGCCGGCACCGTGGTCGGCGAGATGGGACTTTACCTCAACGAACGGCGTTCGGCCTCGGTGGTGGCGGACGAGCCCTGCACCGTCTACCGCCTGACCGCCCACGCCTTGGTCCGCATGGAGAAGGAAGCCCCCGAAGTGGCGGCGGCCTTCCACCGCCTGATGGCCCGCCAACTGGCCGAGCGGCTGCGCAATGCCGACCAGATGATCAAGGCGCTGACGGATTAGGGTTGTTCACCGATTGACCACCGCCGCCGCTTGGCCCACCATCGGCCAACGGATCCGACGCTCATGGGGGCGTCTCGTAGAGAATGGGGAAGCAATATGGTTGCCGAGGTTTTCGCCGATGGTGTGGGACGGGTCGATTTCGTCAGCGGCGTGGTCCGCATCGAACTGGTGTCGCTGGAGCCGTCCGAATCCGGCCAGGGCAAGATGGAAGTCCGGCAACGCATCGCCATGCCGGTGGATGGATTCCTGCACTCGCTGAACACCATGGGCGACCTGGTCAACAAACTGGTCGAGGCCGGCGTGCTCAAGCGCAACGAGCCGGGCGCCCCCGCCACCAAATAAGATCCTGTCCGCGACCAGACCAAGCCAGCCCCCGCGAGGAGGCTGGCTTTTGGTGTTTTTCCCCTGGATAGGGAAAGGTCGCCGTCAAAACGCCCCCATTCACAATTTCATCATACTTTGGTATTAACCCATTCACGCTCGAAACATATTCCGGCAACAGGGCGCTTATACCATTCGGATAGGACAGAATGACGAATTGGCATCAGAATCATGGCCTGCACCGTAGCGCATGAGAGCGGCAGAACCACCATCCACCTGGTGGGCGACCTGGACGACCGCGACTTCGACGAGATCGAGAACGGCTTCGAGTTGGCATTGGGCCGGCGTGACCCCGCCGTGGTCTTCGACTTCACCGGCCTGTCGCGGATAACCTCCTCGATCCGGGCGTTGCTGGGTGTCCTGCGTCTCCAGGCGCACCACTACGGAACCACCATCGAACTGCGCAACCTTGCTCCCGAGTTCAGCGCCGCCCTGGCCGAGCCGAGGGCGATGGCGTCCATGGCCATGGACGGGTAAGGGACATTGCGGCTTTGGCCAAAGCGTGCCAAGGTTCCAGACGGATGGAGCACGAATAGGAGGCTGACATGTTCCCGTCATTCGACCCCAAGTTCTTCGAGCAGTTCACCGCAAATCCCGCCTCCCTGCTCACCAAGCTCGCCGATTTCCAGCGCGCCAACTTCGACGCCGCCCGCGAGATCGCCGAAAACAATTCCAAGGCCTTCCAGCAACTGGCGGCCATCCGCGACCCCCAGGCGTTCATGTCGGTCCAGCCCGCCATCCTTCAGGCGGTGCTGCAGCAGAATACCGAGATCATCACCCGCCTGTGGCAGTCGCTGAGCGACGACGTCGCCCCTCCCCCGGCCAAGACCCCGGCCAAGACCGGCAAGAAATAGCCTCTCGCCCTTGCTCCTCCGGCCATCCGTCGCTAGTGTAGCCGACCTTGCGATGTTGGCCGGAGAGCCCTTGCCTTGAAATACGTGAGCACGCGCGGAAAAGCGCCGGTCCTCGATTTCGATGACGTCCTGCTGGCCGGTCTGGCCCGCGACGGCGGCCTGTATCTGCCGGAGAGCTGGCCCAGCTTCTCGGCCGCCGAGATCCGGTCCATGCGCGGCCTGTCCTACGGCGAGTTGGCGGCCCGCGTCATGCGCCCCTTCGTCGAAGGCTGTCTCAGCGACGCCGAACTGGCCAAACTCTGTACCGAATCCTATGCCGGCTTCACCCATCCGGCGGTGGCGCCGCTGCGCCAAATCGGCCACAACCAGTGGGTCATGGAGCTGTTCCACGGCCCGACGCTGGCCTTCAAGGACTACGCCCTGCAACTGGTCGGCCATTTGTTCGACCATGTGCTGAGGAAGAAGAACCAGCGGGTCACCATCGTCGGCGCCACCTCGGGCGACACCGGCTCGGCCGCCATCGAGGCCTGCCGCGACCGCGCCGCCATCGACATCGTCATCCTGCATCCCCACGGCCGGGTGTCCGACGTCCAGCGCCGCCAGATGACCACGGTGCTGTCGGACAATGTGCGCAACGTGGCGGTGGACGGGACCTTCGACGACTGCCAGGACCTGGTGAAGGCGCTGTTCAACGACGGGGCTTTCCGCGACGAGGTCAACCTGTCGGCGGTCAACTCCATCAACTGGGCCCGCGTCATGGCCCAGATCGTCTATTACTTCGCCGCCGGGGTGGCGCTGGGTGCCCCCGACGTGCCCATGAGCTTCGCGGTGCCCACCGGCAATTTCGGCAACGTCTTCGCCGGCTATGCCGCCAAGCTGATGGGGCTGCCCATCGACAAGCTGATCGTCGGCTCCAACACCAACGACATCCTGACCCGCTTTTTCGAGGGCGGGGTGATGAAGACCGACGGCGTCGTCCCCACCTTGTCTCCCAGCATGGACATTCAGGTTTCCAGCAATTTCGAACGGCTGATGTATCTGGCCCTCGACCGTGACGGCGCCGCCGTGGACGCCCTGATGGGCGAGTTCCGCGCCCACGGCGCCATGGTCATGCCCCAGGGGGCGTGGACCGCCATGCGTCAGGTGTTCGAGGCCTACCGCTTCGACGACGAGGCGACGCTGGCCACCATGCGGGCCTTGAAGCGCAGCACCGGCGAGACCCTGGACCCCCATTCGGCCATCGGCGTCGGCGCCGGGCTCAAGAGCCATTCCTCCAAGAACACCACGGTGGTGGCGCTGGCCACCGCCCATCCCGCCAAATTCCCCGACGCGGTCGAGAAGGCCACCGGCATTCGCCCCAGCCTGCCGCCCCACATGGCCGACCTGTTCGAGCGCCCCGAGCGCAAGGACCGCATGGGCAACGACGCCGAGGCGCTGAAATCCTATGTTCGCGCCTTCACCAACCGGAAAAGTGTATGACCACCATCAGAGAGACCACCCTTGCCTCCGGCCTGAAGGTCGTCACCGACCCCATGGACACCGTCGAAACCGCCTCGCTGGGGGTCTGGGTCGATGCCGGCACCCGCCACGAACCGGCCGCCGTCAACGGTGTCTCCCATCTGCTGGAACACATGGCGTTCAAGGGCACCGAGCGCCGCTCGGCCCAGGACATCGCCGAGGAAATGGACGCCTGCGGCGGCCATCTCAACGCCTACACCGCCCGCGACCACACCGCCTATTACGCCAAGGTGCTGAAGGAAGATTCCGGTCTGGCGCTGGACATCATTGCCGACATCCTGCAGCACTCCACCCTGGATTCCGAGGAGTTGGCGCGCGAGCAGGCGGTGGTGGTCCAAGAGATCAACCAGGCCATCGACACCCCCGACGACATCATCTTCGACCACTTCCAGTCCACCGCCTATCCCGACCAGCCGCTGGGCCGCGCGGTTTTGGGCACCGAGGACCTGGTCCGCTCCATGAGCCGCGCCACCGTGCTGGACTACATGCGCGGGCACTATTCGGCGCCGCGCATGGTGCTGTCGGCCTCGGGCCGCATCGACCACGACCAGTTGGTCGAGGCGGCGGAGAAGGCCTTCGCCGAACTGCCGCCGCCTATGAAGGCGGTGACCGAGACAGCCCTGTACAAGGGCGGCGACTACCGCGAGGACCGCGACCTGGAGCAGGTCCATGTGGTGGTGGGCTTCGACGGCATCGCCTATGACGATCCCGACTATTACACCGCCTCGGTGCTGTCGACCCTGCTGGGCGGCGGCATGTCGTCCCGCCTGTTCCAGGAGGTGCGCGAGAAGCGCGGCCTGGTCTATTCCATCTATTCCTTCGCCTCATCCTACGCCGACGGCGGGTTGTTCGGGGTCTATGCCGGCACCGGCGAGGACGAGGTCGCCGAGTTGATCCCGGTGATGTGCGACGAGATCGTCAAGGTCGGCGGCGGCGTGCGCGAGGCCGAGGTCCAGCGCGCCCGCGCCCAGCTCAAGGCCTCCATCCTGATGAGCCTGGAAAGCACCACGTCCCGCTGCGAGCAACTGGCCCGCCAGGTGGTGGTCTACGGCCGGCCGCTGCCGGTGGCGGAAGTGGTCGCCAAGGTCGAGGCCATCACCGCCGAGGATTGCGCCCGCGTGGCGCGGCGCCTGTTCGCCGGTGTTCCCACCGTCGCCGCCATCGGCCCCCTGGCCAAGGTGGAAAGCTTCGACAAGATCGCGGCCCGGCTGCGGCCCTGACGTCGCATCTCCGGCGTATCCGAAGGATTGCCCAGGAGACATGACGGTGACGGATTTCCAAGCCGGCGGTTCAGGCGCATAATGAGGCTTGAATTCCCGTGGGGAGGCCGTCATGTCCGCCTTTAAGTCCATTCTGGTTCCGGTGCCCGATGCGGAAACCGGCGCCGTGCCGTTAGAGATCGCGCTCCGACTGGCCGGCAGTTTCGCCAGCCATGTCACCGCCCTTCACGTCCGGATCGATCCCACCACGGCGGTGCCGCTGGTGGGCGAAGGCATGTCGGGCGCCATGGTCGAGGAAATGATCGGCATGGCCGAGACCCAGGGCAACCTGCGCGCCAAGGCCGCCCGCGCCGCCTTCGACGCCGCCTGTGCCCGTCACGGCACCCCGTTGCTGACGGCGCCGCCGTCCGACGGCCTGTCGGCCGAATGGATCGACGTGGTCGGCCGCGAGGACGACATGGTGTCCTGGCGCGGCCGCCTCGCCGATCTGCTGGTGTTCGGCCATCCCGGCGGCGAAGCCGAAATGCCGGCGATGATGACCTTGAACGCCGCCCTGATGGCCAGCGGCAAGCCGCTGCTGCTGTGCCCGGCCGAACCGCCCGCCACCTTCGCCCGCTCCGTCGCCATCGCCTGGAATGGCAGCGCCGAAGCCGCCCGCGCCGTCGGCTGGGCCATGCCGCTGCTGCGCGAGGCCGCCGCCGTGACCGTGCTGTCGGTGACCGAGCAGGCCGGGCGCCCCATCGACACCCCCGCCGACGAACTGGTGACCTACCTGGCCTGGAACGGCGTCACCGCCACCACCACCGTGGTGCAGGCCGGTTCGTCCCATGCTGGCGAGGAACTGCTGCGCCAGACCGCCCAATGCGGCGCCGACCTGCTGGTCATGGGGGCCTACACCCATTCCCGGCTGCGGCAGCTGATCCTGGGCGGCGTCACCCGCCACGTCATTTCCCATGCACCGCTTTATGTCCTGATGTGCCATTGAGTCCTTCGACCCGCCGGGCCGATTTCCGCCGCTACCGGGAACTGGTGGCGGAACGGCCCGACCTGTTCACCTCCGGCCCGGACGGCATCCAGATCCTGCTGGACGCGGCCGACATCGCCGCCGCCCAGCGGCATATCGCCCGGCGCAACCGGGCTCTGGGGCTGCCGCCGGCCTCGGCCAGCGTCGGCGTGCTGGCGGAGGATGCCTACATCCTGGCGCTGCGCGACGCCATCCGCTTTCCCGACGGCTCGCTGGGCCTCCACAACCGGGTGGTCTACACCTTGCCCCAGGGCGTTGGCGTGCTGGCGGTGTTCCAGGAAACCATCATCCTGATCCGCATCTATCGCCACGCCATGCGGCGCTGGATGCTGGAGATTCCGCGCGGCTCGGTCGAGCCCGGCCGCTCGCTGGAGGACACCGTCCACTGCGAAGTGGCCGAGGAGATCGGCGGCACCGTCAGCCGCATGACCCATCTCGGCTGGTCGGCCAGCGACACGTCGCTGTGCAACGGCCGCCTCGATCTGTTCCATGCCGAGCTGACGGAGATCGGCCGACCGCAACTGTCCGAGGGAATCGGCGACATCGTCCGGGTCACCCCGGCCGAGTTCGAGACCTTGCTGCTGAACGGCGGGATGGAGGACGGCCACGCCGTCGCCGCCTACGCCAAAGCCAAACTGAGGGGCTTGCTGCCATGACCGTTTTCCTGGTTCGCCACGGCCAATCGGTGGGCAACGCCGACCGGATGTTCAGCGGCATGACCGACCATCCCCTGACCGAGCTGGGCCGCGCCCAGGCCACCGAGGCCGGCCGCGCCTTCGCCGGACATGGCTTCGCCCACGTCGTCACCTCGGAACTGTCGCGCGCCATCGAGACCGCCGACCGACTGCTGGCCGCCGCCGGAGTCCAGCATGGCCAGCCGCGCCGCCTGCGCGGCCTCAACGAGCGCGATTTCGGAGTATTCGAGTGCGCCGACGATCCCGGCCTGGAGCATCTGCCGGAAGGCGACCTCCGCCGCCGAGTCTGCCTGGATGTGGCATATCGTCCGAAAAACGGCGAATCCATGATCGACTGCCTGGAACGCGCCGTCACCTGCCTGGAGACCGAGATCCTACCGCTGGCCGGCGACGGCGACATCCTGGTGGTGGCACACGGCAACGTCATCCGCTCGCTGGTGCTGGTCCATCTGGGCTGGCCGCTGGACCTGCTGCCCGAGATGCCGTCGCGCAACTGCCTGATCACCCGCATCGAGCCGGCGGGATGGGTGCGAACCTAAACCCGTTCGCTGAGCCAGATGGCCAGCCGGCAGCCGGTGCGGATGGCGGCGGACAGCGCCGGATAGGCGGGAGCCTGCTCGGCGCCGCGCTCCAGGCCGATGTCGCGATGCTCGATTTCCTCGTCGCGGAATTTGAGGATGGTTTCCTTCAGCGCCGGCTCGTCGTCACCTAGCTGTTCGACCTGACGGGCGTAATGCGCGTCGATAGTCTCTTCCACCGCGACGGTGCAGGCCATGGCCGCCTTTTCGCCCAGCAGCGCCGTTCCCGCCCCCAGGGCGAAACCGGCCAGATGCCACAGGGGCGACAACGCGGTCGGGCGTACCCGACGCTCGCCGATCAGGCGGTTGAAGGTGTCGAGGTGGACCCGCTCCTGCTCGGCCATGCGCTTGATCACCGGCCCGGCGGCGCCTTTGCCCAACACCGCCAGTTGCCCCTGATAGATGCGCACCGCCCCCAGTTCGCCGGCCTGATCGACCCGCAGGATGCGCGCGAGCACCTCCTTGCGGCTGAGGTCACCGGGAATGGGAGGCATGGGTCACCCTCCGCGCCAGCAGCAGGATGCTCAGGCCCACCAGCCCCGAGAACGGGATGTTGAGCGCCGCCATGGTGACGCCGTGGAACGACCACGCCGGCTGGTCGCAATGGACCTCCACCGGCTTGTTCATGTCCGCCATCAGATCGGCCACCGAGATCCGGGCGCCGCTTTGATCGCCGCCGGGGCAGACCGCCGAGGCCCACCAGTGCTGCTCCACCCCCACGTGGTAGAAGGCGATGCCGCCATTGATCAGCAGGGCCAGCCCCGCCAGTTGCAGCAGGAGCCGGCTGGTGGACGGCGAGCGCAACGACACGGCCGCCAGCACCGCCGCCAGCACGAACGGCCCGCGCTGCACCAAGCACAGGACACAGGGGCGCAGGCCAAAGACATACTGCGCCGTCAGGGCCGAAACCAGGGCCAGGGCACAGATGGTCAGCACGGAGGCCGACAAGATGGGGGTCGTAATCTTCATTGCACTGCACTATATCGTGGTGTTCACGGCTTGACCACTGCCGCCTCGGAAAATTCAGCCATGCCGTTTCATCGTCTGACGCTCTTTGCCCTTGCCCTCATGGCCACCCCGGCCATGGCGGCCCCGGCCTTCCTGGACGGAAGCCCGACGCAATCCCTGGCCTTCGACATCATCCGCCGGGGCGAGACCATCGGCAGCCAGTCCCTGGTCTTCAGGCAGCACCAAGGCGTCACCGAAGTCCATATCGACGTCAGCGTCAAGGTCACCGCGCTCAGCTTCACCACCTACCGCTTCGAGCAGCACGGCACCGAAATCTGGGACGGCGACCGCTTCAAGACACTGAACATGGAGTCCGACGACAACGGCGAACGCCACAACGTGGTGGCCGAACTCGTCCAGGGCAAGCTGCGCACCACCGTGGACGGCAAGAGCGCCGATTACCCCGAGATGCCGCCCGCCAGCCTGTGGCGCGCGGTGCCGCCCACCACCGCCGTGGTGCTGGACCCCGTCGACGGCACGCCCACCCCCATCTCCACCACCGACGCCGGCTGGGAGACCATCACCGTCCGGGGCAAGCCCATCCGCGCCCATCATTGGATCTGGGGCGGCGAGATGAAGCGCGATTTGTGGTACGATGCCAACGACGCCCTGGTCCAGATACACATCATGGGGGATGATGGGTCGCAGGTGGTCTACGTCCTGAGATAGGCGCAAATGAGAATTCTCCTGGTCGAGGACAATGAAAGGCTGGCGGAGTTCGTCGCCACCGGCCTCAAGGGCGCGGGATTCGTCATCGACGTCTTCGGGACGGCGGGCGATGCCGAAGCCGCCTTCGACACGGCCCCCTACCAGGCCGTGATCCTCGACCTCGGCCTGCCCGACGGCGACGGACTTGACCTGCTGAAACGGTTCCGCTCGCGCGGCGCCATCTGCCCCATGATGGTGCTGACCGCCCGCGACGGCATCAACGACCGGGTACTCGGCCTCAACGCCGGCGCCGACGACTACCTGCTCAAGCCCTTCGCCATGGAAGAGTTGACCGCGCGGCTGCGGGCCATCCTGCGCCGCCCCGGCGCCGCCCTGTCGGTGCTGCTGGCTTCGGGCGACCTCACCTTCGACACCATCGGCCGCGAGGTCCGGGTGCGCGGCGAATTGGTGGCCATGCCCCGGCGCGAGATGGAGATGCTGGAGCATCTGCTGCGCCGGGCCGGCAAGGTGATCCCCAAGCGGGTGCTGGAGGAAAGCCTCTACGGCTTCGACGACGAGGTCTCGTCCAACACGGTCGAGGTGCTGGTGTCACGCCTGCGCAAGCGCTTGCAGACGGCGGCGGCGGGCGTCAGCGTCCACACCCTGCGCGGCATCGGCTACATGCTGGCGGACGGCAAGCCGTGACCTCGGCGCCGCCCGCCATCTTGTGGCGGATCGCCGTCCGTCTGGCGCTGACCACCCTGGTCGCCATCGCCTTGGCCTATTCCTGGCTGTGGTGGAAATACGATTCCGCCACCCAGACCATCCGCAACCGCACCTTGGCCGACCACGCCGCCCTGATCGGCCACCACGTGACCCTCGACAAGGCCGGGGCGATCCACGTCGATCTGCCCCCCGAGATGCTGGCCGCCTATGAAGGCTCGTCGGGGGATTTCCGCTTCGCCGTCCGGGATCAGGACAAGGACGCCGTCCTCGCCGAGGGCGGCGGCCCGGTGGGCGATCCGCCGGACAATGCCGTCGGCGGCAACACCCCATCCCTCTACCTCCACAATCCCGATGGCCCCGGCCCGATCCTGATGTTCGGCGTGGCCAATCCGATCCACGTCGGCAACCACCGCATCCTGGTGCAGGTGGAGCAGAGCGGCCGCGATTTCGAGGCGCTGACCCGCGCCCTGCTGATGGATTTCGCCGAGGACGGCGGTTGGCTGGGGGCTCCCTTCCTGCTGGCCATGCTGCTGGTCAGCCTGTACACCATCCGCTCGTCGCTGCGGCCGTTGCGCAACCTGTCGGAACTGGCCGAGTCCATCGGCCCCGATTCCACCGAGATCCGCCTGCCCGAGGCCGAGGTGCCGCGCGAAATCCTGCCCCTGGTCCGCGCCGTCAACAGCGCGCTGGACCGGCTGGATGCCGGCTTCACCATCCAGCGGGAATTCACCGCCGACGCCGCCCACGAATTGCGAACGCCGTTGGCGGTGCTGCGAGCCCATATCGACACCCTGCCCGACCCCGAGACGCGGGTGGCGCAGGTCAAGGACCTGGACGGCATGACCCGGCTGATCGGGCAGATGCTGGGGGTCGCCCAGGTGGAAGCCCTGGTGATCGCCTCGGACGAGACCGCCGACCTCAACGCCGTCGCGGCGGATGTGGGCGCCTTCCTGGCACCCATGGCGCTGCGCAACGACCGCCTGATCGAGGTGATCGAGACCGAACCGGCGCCGGTGGTACACGGCAGCCCCGAGGCCATCTTCAACGCGTTGCGCAATCTGGTGGAGAACGCCCTGACCCACACCCCCGCCGACACCACCGTCACCGTCCGGGTGCTGCCGCCGGCAGTCATCCAGGTGGAGGACAAGGGGCCGGGGGTGCCGCCGGACTGGCGCGAGCGGGTCTTCCAACGCTTCTGGCGGGCGGAACGGCGCAAGAGCGGCGCCGGTCTCGGCCTCGCCATCGTCAAGCGGACCATGGAAGCCCATGGCGGCAGCGTCGCCATCGGCGACGCCGAGGGCGGCGGCGCGCTGTTCTCGCTGACCTTCCCGGCGACGGCGGTACGAACGAAATAAGGCTCGCCGCCTTCAAGGACGCGGCATTATGGTTTCCGAAGCCCGTCCACGATCCGTTCGATGGCCTCGACGCGGGTGGGTGGGCGGTTCTTGCCGTCGCCGCCGGCCGGAATCCCCTTGGGAAAATCGCCCCAGCCCAACGCCTCGATGGCCATCAGGCCGGCGGCGAGGCGGGGATAGGCCGCCACCTGACGCTGGTACTCGGCGGCGTCGATGGCGCCGTTGAGATAGGCCTCGCAGGCACGGAACACTCCTTCGCTCAGGATCACGGCGGCGGACCGGCCGACGGCGGAGCCCTCCTCGGGGGGCGCCGCCCGCTCCTCGGCCAACGGCTCGGTGCAGGTGACTTGGTGCACGGTGCCGGTGCCATCGACACGGCTGCCGGACAGAGAGGGCGGCTGGCCGGCGCAGGCGGCCAGACAAAGAGCAAGGACGAGGGGAACCAGCGGCTTCATGGACTCTTCTCCCCATGGGGCGACAACACCCAACCATAATCCACTCGAGGGCTTGCCGAGAAGCGTGGCGAGGACAATCATCTTAGGATAGGGACAGATGGCGACGGAGGGGGCCATGAGTGAGATCAAGGACGTGAACCGGGCTCCCTCGGCGGCGGCGGCGCTGTTTTCCCGGCTCAAGGGGCTGTGGCGCGAGATCGCCGGCGCGGACGGGGCCGGCCAGTTGCCGGCGCTCTCTCCCCATCTGGGCGAGGCGGACATGGAGCTGTTGCGCGCCCAGATGCGCGCCTGTCTGGCGGCCAAGGGCGGCGAGGTGTCGGCGCGGGCGCGGGCGGCGGGACTGGGGCGGGCCTATCTGTCGCTATCGGCGGCGGGGCGGCTGCGGTTCCTTCTGCTGCTGGCCGGTGAATTCGGCCCCGACCGCGCGGTGGTCGATCAGGCGGCCCGGGCCTTGGCCGAGGCCGCCGACGACGCCGGTCGAGCCAAGGCCGAGCAGCGCCTGCGCGCGGCGCTGGAACCGCCCCGGCTCAAGCTGCTGACCCAGTTCAACGCCTTGCCCGAAGGGGTCAAGTTCCTGGTCGATCTGCGGGCCGAGCTGATGCGGTTGGCGGTGGGTGAGCCGGTACTGGCGGCATTGGAAAGCGACCTGCGCGGTCTGCTGGCTTCGTGGTTCGACGTGGGCTTCCTGGAGATGGAGTGCATCACCTGGCGCTCGCCGGCCTTGGTGCTGGAAAAGATCATGGCCTACGAGGCGGTCCACGCCATCCAGGGCTGGGGCGATCTCAAGAACCGGCTGGATTCGGATCGTCGGCTTTATGCCTTCTTCCATCCGCGCATGCCCGACGAACCGCTGATCTTCGTCGAGGTCGCGCTGGTGAAGAGCATGGCCGACAACGTCCAGGATCTGCTCGACACCGCCGCGCCGCTGGGCGACGCCGAGGCCGCCGACACCGCCATCTTCTATTCCATCAACAACGCCCAGCGGGGACTGGCCGGCATCAGCTTCGGCAATTTCCTGATCAAGAAGGTGGTCGACGACCTGTCGCGCCAGTTTCCCCAGATCAAGACCTTCGCCACCCTGTCGCCGTTGCCGGGCTTCGCCAAGTGGCTGAACCAGCGTCTGGTCGAAGGCGAGGCCGGTCTGCTCAATGCCGCCGAGCACAAGGCGCTGACCCGCATGTCCAACGGACTCGGGGCCAAGGGCAGCCTGAAGACGCTGCTGTCGGATCCCGGCTGGACCGCCGACCCCCGGCTGGCCGAGGCGGTGCAGCCGATCCTGATCCGCCTCGCCGCCCGCTACCTGACGCGCGAGAAGCGGGCCGGCGCCTGTCAGGCGCTGGACCCGGTGGCGCATTTCCACCTGTCCAACGGCGCGAGGGTCGAACGCCTCAATTGGATGGCCGACCGCTCGGCCAACGGCCTGACCCAGTCGGCGGGGTTGATGGTCAACTACCTTTATGACCTGGGCGACATCGAGGCCAACCACGAGGCCTATTCCGCCTCGGGCGCCGTCGCCATGTCCGGCCGCATCAAGGCGCTGGTGAAATAGGGGGGAGAGCTTCTCTCAATCGTCATTCCCGCGAAGGCGGGAATCCATGCCGACCCACATCCTGAGCGTCACCATGGCCCCCCGCTTTCGCGGGGGGTGACGAATGAAAAGAGAGGAGCGAAGGGCCGTTCCCGCCTCACCCGGCGCGGATCTGACTGACGAAGAGTCCGATCTGGGTTTCCAATTGGGTCGAGTTGCGCGACAGGGCGGTGGCGGCGTCCAGCACCTGCCGGGCGGCGGTGCCGGTCTCGGCGGCGGCGGTGCTGACCCGCGAGATCGTGGACGTCACCTCCATGGTGCCTTGGGCGGCCTGCTGGACGTTGCGGGCGATCTCCTGGGTGGCGGCGCCCTGCTCTTCCACCGACGAGGCGATGGAGCCGGCGATCTCGTTGATCTGGCCGATGGTGGTGGCGATGCCGCCGATGGCGCCGACGGCGTCGCGGGTGGCCGATTGCACCGCCGTGATCTGGGAGGCGATCTCGTCGGTGGCCTTGGCGGTCTGGTTGGCGAGGCTCTTGACCTCGTTGGCGACCACCGCGAAGCCCTTGCCGGCGTCGCCGGCCCGCGCCGCCTCGATGGTGGCGTTGAGGGCAAGGAGGTTGGTCTGCGACGCGATGTCGTTGATCAGCTTGACCACCTGGCCGATCTTGCTGGCGGCTTCGGCCAGGCTTTGCACCATCTGGTTGGTGCGGTCGGCCTCGGCCATGGCGTTGGAGGCGATCTGGGCCGACTGCGAGACCTGACGGCTGATCTCGGTGATGGAGCTGGACAGTTCCTCGGCGGCGGCGGCGACGGTCTGGATGTTGACGGTGGCTTCCTCGGCGGCGGCGGCGACGGTGGTCGATTGGCGCGAGGTCTCCTCGGCGGTGGCGGTCATGCCGGTGGCGGTGTTTTCCATCTGGGTGGCGGCGCTGGCCACCGAAGCCACCAGCCCCTTGACCTCGCGCTCGAACACGTCGGCCTTGGCGCCCAGCTCGCGGGCGATGATGGCGGCGGTGTTGGTCTCGATATAGACCGAGGTGGCCAGATCCATGTCGAGGAAGGCGGCCTTGTTGACCGCCGCCAGCACCTGGACCAGCCGTTCGGGCTTCTTGCGGTAATACTCGACCGCCACCGCGGTGACCATGTTCAGCACGAAACAGTACCCGGCGGTGTACCACTTGGGCTCCAGCCCGATGCGCTGGTGGACCTTGCCGATTTCGGTGACCTGGGCGAAGTAGCGGTCGTCGAATTGGCCGAGGAACACGCTTTCCATCCAGTGGCGCTTTTGCATGGCGCGGGCATGGGCCATGCGCTCGGGGTTGGCGAACATCTTGGCGGTGCCGGGATTGTTCGCCACGTGCCTGTAGAAGGTGTCGAGGACCTTGTCGATGTGCTTCGCCAGCACTTCCCGAAATTCGCGGAGGGCGCTCTTGGTCGCCTCGTCGATCTGCAGGAAGGCGATGTTACCGGAGCGGTCGAGATCCATCGCGTCACCCTATGACTAAAGTATCAGCCCTTGTGGACTTAATCCGTGCTGTCGCCGAATTCAATGGGCTTAGGTATTATTCTAAAGAGTTATACTTAGTTCTCCGCGATCATCAAGGCCTGTTTGGCGGGACGGCGACCGGCGGCCCGACACAGAATCGTCATCGGCGGCTTTTCTCTATTTCCCCGGAAACGAACATGTTATAGACAGACCCTCCCGAAGGGGCGGCTGTGGCGAAACTGGTAGACGCATCAGGTTTAGGTCCTGACGCCGCAAGGCGTGGGGGTTCAATTCCCTCCAGCCGCACCAGTCACCGGCCGCTGGGGCTGCGATCGCCTAGCGGGCGCGCGGCTACCGCCGGGGCAAGGATGCAACCCACTCGATTCGATTGGCGATAGACTGATGCAGGTAACCGAGATCAATGCCGAAGGCCTGAAGCGCGAATTCAAGGTCGTCGTTCCCGCTGGACACCTCGAAACCCGGATGCAGGACAAGCTGACGGAAATCGCCGGCCAGGTCAGCATGCCGGGCTTCCGTCCGGGCAAGGTGCCCATGAAGATGGTCCGCAAGAAGTACGGCCCGTCGATCATGGGCGAGATCCTTGAGAACGCCGTCAACGAAGGTACCGGCAAGGCCATGACCGACGCCAATCTGCGTCCGGCCATGCAGCCCAAGGTCGAGATCATCAATTACGCCGAGGGCGCCGACCTGGAATTCTCGGTGGCGGTCGAGATCCTGCCCGAGATCACGGTCATGGACCTCTCCACCGTCTCGCTGGTGCGCGACAAGGCGGCGGTGCCGGATGCCGAGGTCGATGAGACCTTGTCCCGCATCGCCGAGCGCAACGAAAGCTCCGAGCCGGTCACCCGCGCCGCCCAGGACGGCGACGTGCTGGTGATCGACTTCGTCGGCAAGCAGGACGGAATCGCCTTCACCGGCGGCACCGCCGAGGGCTACTCGCTGAAGCTGGGCTCCAACACCTTCATTCCGGGCTTCGAGGCCCAGCTGGTCGGCAAGACCGCCGGCGAGGACGCGGTGGTCGAGGTGACCTTCCCCGAAGGCTACGGCAACGAGGATCTGGCCGGTAAGCCCGCCACCTTCGACGTCAAGGTGACCGAAGTGCGGGCGCCCCAGGCCGCCACCATCGACGACGAACTGGCCAAGAGCGTCGGGTTGGAAAACCTGGACGCCCTGAAGCAGGCCGTCCGCGACGAAATCAGCCGCGCGCTCGACGGCCTGTCGCGCATGCGCCTGAAGCGCGCCCTGCTCGACGCCCTGGCCGCCGGCCACGATTTCCCGGTTCCGCCGACCATGTTCGAGCAGGAATTCGACCATATCTGGAAGCAGGTCGAAACCGACCGCGAGGCCGGCCGTGTCGATCCCAGCGATGCCGGCAAGAGCGAGGACGAGCTGAAGGCCGAGTACAAGACCCTGGCCGAGCGCCGTGTCCGTCTCGGTCTGCTGCTGGCCGAGATCGGCCGCGTCAACAACATCACCGTGAACCAGGACGACCTCAACCGCGGCATCATGGCCGAGGCCCGGAACTATCCCGGCCAGGAGCATATGGTTCTTCAGTACTACCAAAAGAATCAGGAAGCCTTGGAATCTCTCCGCGCCCCCCTTTATGAAGAGAAGGTGGTGGACTTCATCCTCGAGCTGGCCAAGATCACCGACAAGGAGATCTCGGTCGAGGACTTGCGCAAGGACCCTGACGACGCCGGCTCCGCGCCCGCCGCCGAGGAACCGGCCAAGCCCAAGAAGAAGGCCGCCGCCAAGAAGAAGTCGGCGGAATAGGCTGATCGCAGGAAACGCCCGCCCCGGCGGAACCAACTGAGATAAGGACGGACCATGCGAGAGAGAGATCCCATCGACCTCTACATGAATACCCTGGTTCCCATGGTGGTCGAGCAGACCAACCGGGGCGAGCGCTCCTACGACATCTATTCCCGCCTGCTCAAGGAGCGGATCATCTTCCTGACGGCTCAGGTCCATGACGAGCTCGCCAGCTTGATCTGCGCCCAATTGCTGTTCCTGGAATCGGAGAATCCGTCCAAAGACATCGCGCTTTACATCAACTCGCCGGGTGGCGTGGTGACCTCGGGTCTGGCCATCTACGACACCATGCAGTACATCCGCCCGAAAGTGTCGACGGTGTGCATCGGTCAGGCGGCGTCCATGGGATCGCTGCTGATGGCCGCCGGCGAGAAGGGCAAGCGCTTCTCGCTGCCCAATTCGCGGATCATGGTGCACCAGCCCTCGGGCGGCGCCCAGGGTCAGGCCACCGATATCGAGATCCAGGCGCGCGAGATCCTGGCGCTTCGGGCCCGGCTCAACAACATCTACGTCGAACACACCGGCCAGACGTTGGATGTGATCGAAAAGGTGATGGAGCGCGACAAGTTCATGACCGCCGACGAGGCCAAGGAATTCGGCCTGATCGACGAGGTTGTCAGCAAGCGTCCGTCCGCGGACGACGACTCCTCGTCCTCCTAAGTCCAGCATCGACCGGATGCCGGGCCGCCCTGAAAAGGGGTGGCCCGGACGTCCGCGTATTGGGGCTATGACAGATTTGTCATTGTCTGGCGCAAGCGGCTGTGGCTAACATGGTTTGGCGGATGCGACCGCGTTAATGTGATGGAGTTTCGATGACCAAGTCCACCAGCGGCGATTCCAAGAATACCCTGTACTGCTCGTTCTGCGGAAAGAGCCAGCACGAGGTGAGGAAGCTTATCGCCGGGCCGACCGTCTTCATCTGTGATGAATGCGTCGAGCTGTGCATGGACATCATTCGCGAAGAGCATAAGACCCATCTGGTGCGCTCGCGCGACGGCGTCCCCACCCCCAAGGATATCTGCGCCGTTCTCGACGACTACGTCATCGGCCAGGGTCACGCCAAGAAGGTGCTGTCGGTCGCCGTCCATAACCATTACAAGCGCCTGCAGCACGGCGGCAAAAGCAACGAAGTCGAACTGGCCAAGTCCAACATCCTGCTGATCGGCCCCACCGGCTGCGGCAAGACCCTGCTGGCCCAGACGCTGGCGCGCATCCTCGACGTGCCCTTCACCATGGCCGACGCCACCACCCTGACCGAAGCCGGCTATGTGGGCGAGGATGTGGAGAACATCATCCTCAAGCTGCTGCAATCGGCCGAATACAATGTGGAGCGCGCCCAGCGCGGCATCGTCTACATCGACGAGGTCGACAAGATCAGCCGCAAGTCCGACAACCCCTCCATCACCCGCGACGTATCGGGCGAGGGTGTCCAGCAGGCGCTGCTGAAGATCATGGAGGGCACGGTGGCCTCGGTGCCGCCCCAGGGCGGGCGCAAGCATCCCCAGCAGGAATTCCTGCAGGTGGATACCACCAACATCCTGTTCATCTGCGGCGGCGCCTTCGCCGGCCTGGAAAAGATCATCGGCTCGCGCGGTCGCGGCACCTCCATCGGCTTTGGCGCCGATGTGCGCGGCCCCGACGAGCGCCGCACCGGCGACATCCTGCGCGAGGTCGAGCCCGAGGATCTGCTGAAATTCGGTCTGATCCCGGAATTCGTCGGCCGCCTGCCGGTGCTGGCGACCCTGGAGGACCTCGACGTCGAGGCCCTGATCGACATCCTGTCCAAGCCCAAGAACGCCCTGGTCAAGCAGTACCAGCGGCTGTTCGAGATGGAGGACGTCCGGCTGGCGTTCAGCGAGGATGCGCTCCGCGCCATCGCCGAGAAGGCGATCCTGCGCAAGACCGGCGCCCGTGGCCTGCGCTCCATCATGGAAGCCATCCTGCTCGACACCATGTTCGACCTGCCCGGTCTCGAACTGGTGGACGAGGTGGTGATCAACAAGGAAGTGGTCGAGGGCCGCGCCAAGCCGCTCTATATCTACTCCGAGCGCCGCGAAGACACCGGCGCCAGTGCATGAGGACGGGGGCGGTTCGCGGATGAACCGCCCCTTCCGACTTGACGGTGGCTGAAAGCCCCCCAACTAAGACTCAGTTTCTACAAGCGGTTCGGAGCATGTTCGAGCCGCAGGCGTGAGCGAGGCAGCATGGTCGAAAACCCGCGTGGCGATATCTTCCCGGTCCTTCCGCTCCGTGACATCGTCGTCTTTCCCCACATGATCGTCCCCCTGTTCGTGGGCCGCGACAAGTCGGTCCGCGCACTGGAAGACGTCATGCGCGAAGACAAGCAGATCCTGCTGGTGGCCCAGAAGAATGCCGCCCAGGATGATCCCACCACCGACGACATCTACACCGTCGGCACGGTCTCCACCGTGCTGCAACTGCTGAAGCTGCCCGACGGCACCGTCAAGGTGCTGGTGGAAGGCGGCAAGCGCGCCAAGATTCGCGGTTTCACCGACAACGACCAGTTCTTCCAGGCCTATGCCGACGTGGTCGACGAGCGGGAAGGCGACCTGCAGGAGCTGGAGGCGCTGTCGCGCTCGGTGGTCAGCCAGTTCGAGCAGTACATCAAGCTGAACAAGAAGATTCCGCCCGAGGTGCTGGTCTCCATCAACCAGATCGAGGACGCGGCCAAGCTGGCCGACACGGTCGCTTCGCATCTGGCGCTCAAGATCGCCGAGAAGCAGGAGCTGCTGGAGGTCGAGGTCATCTCCGAGCGTCTAGAGCGGGTCTACTCCTACATGGAGGGCGAAATCGGCGTTCTCCAGGTGGAGAAGAAGATCCGCAACCGCGTCAAGCGGCAGATGGAGAAGACCCAGCGCGAGTACTACCTCAACGAACAGCTCAAGGCGATTCAGAAGGAGCTGGGCGAGGGCGAGGACGGCAAGGACGAGGTCGCCGAGTTGGAGGAGAAGGTCGCCAAGACCAAGCTCACCGTCGAGGCGCGCGAAAAGGCCCTGGCCGAGCTGAAGAAGCTGAAGTCCATGAGCCCCATGTCGGCCGAGGCCACCGTGGTGCGCAACTATCTCGACTGGCTGCTGACCATTCCGTGGAAGAAGCGGAGTCGGGTCAAGAAGGACGTCAAGCTGGCCGAGAAGGTTCTCAACGCCGATCATTACGGCCTGGAGAAGGTCAAGGAACGCATCCTTGAATACCTCGCGGTGCAGATCCGCACCGAGAAGGTGCGCGGCCCCATCCTGTGCCTGGTCGGCCCCCCCGGCGTCGGCAAGACCTCGCTGGGCAAGTCCATCGCCAACGCGACGGGCCGCAACTTCGTGCGTATGAGCCTGGGCGGCGTCCGCGACGAGGCCGAGGTGCGCGGTCATCGCCGTACCTATATCGGTTCCATGCCGGGCAAGATCGTCCAGGGCATGAAGAAGGCCAAGTCTTCCAACCCGCTGTTCCTGCTCGACGAGATCGACAAGCTGGGCGCCGATTGGCGCGGCGATCCCGCCTCGGCCCTGCTGGAAGTGCTGGACCCCGAGCAGAACGCCACCTTCAACGATCATTACCTGGAGGTCGATTACGACCTGTCCGACGTGATGTTCGTCACCACCGCCAACACCATGCGCATGCCCCAGCCGCTGCTGGACCGCATGGAGATCATCCGCCTGTCCGGCTACACCGAGGACGAGAAGGTGGAAATCTCCAAGCGCCACCTGCTGCCCAAGGTCATCAAGGCCGCCGGACTGCGCCGGGGCGAATGGTCCATCAGCGACGAGGCGTTGCGCCACATCGTGCGCTATTACACCCGCGAAGCCGGCGTGCGCAGCATGGAGCGCGAATTGGCCAGTCTGGCCCGCAAGGCGGTCAAGGAGATCGTCTCCAAGGGTAAGGCCAAGGTCATGGTGACCCCGCGCAATCTGGAAAAGTATGCCGGCATCCACCGCTATCGCTTCGGCGAGGTGGAGGAGACCGATCTGGTCGGCGTGGTCACCGGTCTGGCCTGGACCGAGGTGGGCGGCGAGTTGCTGACCATCGAGGCGGTCAGCATGCCCGGCAAGGGCACCTTCAGCCATACCGGCAAGCTGGGCGACGTGATGCAGGAATCGGTGCAGGCGGCACGCTCCTATGTGCGGTCACGCTCGGTCAATTTCGGCATCAAGCCGAGCGTGTTCGAAAAGCGCGACATCCACGTCCATGTGCCGGAAGGCGCCACCCCCAAGGACGGTCCCTCGGCCGGTGTCGCCATGTGCGTTACCATCGTGTCGGTTCTGACCGGCATTCCGGTGCGCCGCGACGTGGCCATGACCGGCGAGATCACGCTGCGCGGCCGGGTGCTGCCCATCGGCGGCCTCAAGGAAAAGCTGCTGGCAGCGCTCCGGGGCGGCATCAAGACGGTGCTGATCCCCAAGGAGAACGAGAAGGACCTGGCCGAGATCCCCGACAACGTCAAGAAGGGGCTCACCATCATCCCGGTATCGACCGCCGACGAGGCCTTGGCCCACGCCCTGGTTCGCATGCCGGTGGCCATCGAGTGGGACGATCCGGTCGAACCGGTCGCGGCGAAGGTGGCGACGGAAGGCGAGGTTCCCGTCACCGGTGTGGTCACCCATTAACCGTTAGACATAGTCGAGATGGGTACGGCGGCCGCCTTCGGGCGGCCGTTCGTTTTAGGGCCTCCCCACGGACGACGGGCGGAAAAGCCAGTAAATCCGCCAATTCCCCCGCTTTGTGGATTGACGCTGTCCGAGACGGTGAATTAGACTGCATCTATCCTATTTGATAGACGGTCCGTCCGGCTATCACTCTTGAGTTCAACGAAGGGGGCTCTCAGTGAACAAGAACGATCTCGTGACGGCCGTGGCGGCGTCCACCGGCTTGACCAAGTCCGATGCGGCGACTGCCGTCGACGGCGTTTTCCAGGCGATTACCGCTGCCCTGACCGGTGGCGAAGAGGTCCGTCTGGTCGGCTTCGGCACCTTCGCCGTCGCCGCCCGCGCGGCCTCCGAGGGGCGCAACCCCCGCACCGGCGACAAGATCCAGATTCCGGCCTCCAAGCAGCCGAAGTTCAAGGCTGGCAAGGGTCTGAAGGATTCCATCCAGTAATCAGACCGGCTCGTCCGATCTGTGAAAATGCCGACCGCGGTGCCGTGGTCGGCATTTTTGTTGGGCGAGGGCGTCGGCGCTCCGTCGCTTTGCCTTTGTCCGTCGCCGCGCTATGATCGCCGCCGGAGGTGGATGATGGCATCGGCCAAGGTCCTGCTGGACGAAAAGCGCGACGAGATCCTGAGGCTGGCGGCGCTGCACGGTGCCGCCAATGTGCGGGTGTTCGGCTCGGTGGCGCGCGGTGACGACCGCGACGACAGCGATATCGATCTGCTCGTCCATATGGAAGACGGCCGCAGCCTGTTCGACCTGATCGGCTTCGCTCAGGATGTGGAGGATTTGGTGGGACGACACGTCGATGTTGCCACCGATGACGGGCTTCACCGCGTTATTCGAGAGCACGTTCTCGCCGAGGCTATTCCGCTGTGATCGACCGCGACATCCTTTACCTGACGCACATCATGGAAAGTATCGAAGCCATCACGGAGTACACCTCCGGTGGTCGCGATGCGTTCTTGCACTCACGTCTGATCCGCGACGCCGTCATCCGTAATTTCGAGATCATCGGTAAAGCATCAGTCCGGCTGTCCGACCGCATCACTCAGAATTCGACCATTCCATGGCGGCGTATCAAGGACTTCCGCAATCTGCTGGCCCATGAATATGCCGGGGTGAACATGGGCATCGTTTGGGATGTGATCGAAAAAGAGCTCCCGCCACTGGATGCCGAAGTTCGGACCCGTCTTGCCGCGCTGAACGCATTGTGACCCCTCCCGCCCCCTCTCGTTTACCGGCTATCGTCATCGCCGGCCCGACCGCCTCGGGCAAGTCGGGGCTTGCCCTGGCTCTGGCCCGTGAGTTCGGGGGCGTGGTGATCAACGCCGATTCCATGCAGGTCTATGCCGGCCTGCCCATCCTCACCGCCCAGCCCTCGGCCGCCGATCAGGCGCTGGTGCCGCATCGCCTTTACGGCGTTCTGGCCCCGTCGGAGCTGTGTTCGGCGGCGCGCTGGCGCGATCTGGCGGCGGCCGAGATGGAGAAGGCCTGGGCGGAGGGCAAGCTGCCCATCGTGGTCGGCGGCACCGGTCTTTACCTGCGCAGCCTGATGCAGGGCCTGTCGCCCATCCCCGAGATCCCCGACGCGGTGCGCAACGCGGTGCGGCGGCAACTGGCCGAGTTGGGCAACGCCGCCTTCCACGCTCATCTCGCCGGCCGCGACCCGGCCATGGCGGCACGGCTGGAGGTGGGGGATTCCCAGCGCATGGTCCGCGCCCTGGAGGTGCTGGAGGCCACCGGCCGCTCGCTGGCCGACTGGCAGGCCGAGCCGCTGGAAGGCGGCGTCGATGCGGCATGGCACAGCATCGCCCTGCTGCCGGAGCGCGACCGCCTTTACGCCGCCTGCGACGGCCGCTTCCAGGCCATGATCGCCGCCGGGGCGCTGGACGAGGTTCGCGCTTTCAGGACGCTGGGGCTGGACCCCGCCTTGCCGGTCATGAAGGCGCTGGGCCTGCGCGAGCTGGCGGCCCATCTGGCGGGAGAGATCGATCTGATATCGGCGGTCGCCAGCGCCCAACAGGCCACCCGCAACTACGCCAAACGCCAGTGCACTTGGTTCCGTCATCAGTTGAATGCGTCCGAGACCATCACCGAGCAACTTTCGGAAAGTTTAATAGCCACAATCTTTCTGAAAATTCGCCAGTTCCCCTTGACCACCCGATGACATGCGGCTAGGTTGTGCCGCTCGCGCCGCACTGCGGCAGGCGCGAAGCCAACGGTTTTAACCAACAGTTCTTAAGGTGCAGACATGGCGCATCACGATACGCTGAACGGAGCGGAAATCCTCCTCAAGGCTCTGGTCGATCAGGGTGTGGAGGTCATTTTCGGGTATCCCGGCGGCGCCGTACTGCCCATCTATGACGAGTTGTTCAAGCAGAACCGCCTGCGCCACGTCCTGGTGCGGCACGAACAGGCGGCCGTCCATGCCGCCGAGGGCTATGCGCGGTCCACCGGCAAGGTCGGCTGCGTGCTGGTGACCTCGGGTCCCGGCGCCACCAACGCCGTCACCGGCCTCGCCGACGCCCAGTGCGATTCGGTGCCGCTGGTCTGTCTGACCGGGCAGGTGCCCACCCATCTGATCGGCAACGACGCCTTCCAGGAAGCCGACATCACCGGCATCACCCGGCCCTGCACCAAGCACAATTATCTGGTCAAGGACGTCAACGATCTGGCCCGCACAGTCCACGAAGCCTTCCACGTGGCGCGCTCGGGCCGTCCCGGCCCGGTGCTGATCGACCTGCCCAAGGATGTGATCCAGAATCGCGGCGAGTACCAGCCGCCGTCCAAGGTCAAGTCCAAGTACAAGCCGCAGGTCAAGGGCGATCTCAAGGCCATCGAGAAGGCCATCGAGATGATCGCCCACGCCAAGCGGCCGATCTTCTACGTGGGCGGCGGCGTCATCAATTCCGGCCCGGCGGCCTGTCAGTTGCTGACCCAGTTCGTCCGCATGACCGGCTATCCCTGCACGCTGACCCTGATGGGGCTCGGCGCCTTCCCCGGCTCCGACCCGCTGTTCCTGGGCATGCTGGGCATGCACGGCAATGTCGAGGCCAACATGGCCATGCACGACTGCGACGTGATGATCAACATCGGCGCCCGTTTCGACGACCGCGTCACCGGCAAGCTGGACGGCTTCTCGCCCAAGTCGAAGAAGATCCACGTGGATATCGACCCCAGCTCCATCAACAAGAACGTGGCGGTGGACGTGCCCATCGTCGGCGACTGCGCCCATGTCCTGGAAGACATGATCAAGGTGTGGAAGGCCAAGCAGTGCCGGGTCGACGACAAGGCGCTGAAGGCGTGGTGGAGCACCATCGAGGGCTGGCGCGGCATGGACTGTCTCGCCTTCGAGAACTCCAACAAGCTGATCAAGCCGCAATACGCCATCCAGCGCATCTACGAGATGACGCGCCACCGCAACCCCTATATCTGCACCGAGGTCGGGCAGCATCAGATGTGGGCGGCCCAGCACCTGAAGTTCGACCTGCCGCACCACTGGCTGACCTCGGGCGGCCTGGGAACCATGGGCTACGGCATGCCCGCCGCCATGGGCGTTCAGATGGCCCACCCCGACGCGCTGGTCATCGACATCGCCGGCGAATCGTCGATCCAGATGAACATCCAGGAGATGGCGACCCTGGTGCAGCACCGGCTGCCGGTGAAGATCGTCATCCTCAACAACCAGTACATGGGCATGGTCCGCCAGTGGCAGGAGCTGATCCACGGCGGCCGCTACTCGGAAAGCCACATGAACCACCACCCCGATTTCGTCAAGCTGGCCGAAGCCTTCGGCGCCGTGGGCCTCAGGGCGGAAACGCCCGGCGAGGTGGACGGCGTCATCAAGGAGATGATGGCGGTGGATCGCCCGGTGATCGTGGAAATGCGCACCGACGCCTCGGAGAACGTCTTTCCGATGATCATGCCCGGCATGGCCCATAACGAGATGGTGCTGGGGCCGGAGGATCGCTCGCGGGACAAGCCCGGTTCCGAGCAAGACGGTATGGTTTTGGTGTGAGAAGGGGGACAAGAACGTGACCAAAGCAGTCGAAGAAATCAACCGCCACACCATCTCCGTCCTGGTCGACAACGAGTCCGGCGCGCTGGCCCGCGTCGTCGGGCTGTTCTCCGGGCGCGGCTACAACATCGAAAGCCTGACGGTGGCCGAGGTCGATCCGCGCGAAAAGCTGTCGCGCATCACCATCGTGACCTCGGGCACCGCCATGATCATCGAGCAGATCAAGAACCAGCTGCGCCGGCTGGTGCCGGTGCACAAGGTCCAGGACCTGACCATCGAAGGCGCCCATGTGTCGCGCGAACTGGCGCTGATCAAGGTCACCGCCAATGGCGAGAAGCGGGTGGAATCGTTGCGCATCGCCGACATCTTCCGGGCGCGCGCCATCGACTCCACCAATGAAAGCTTCGTGTTCGAAGTGGTGGGCGCCACCGACAAGGTCGATGCCTTCATCAAGCTGATGGAACCGCTCGGCCTGTCCGATGTTTCGCGCACCGGCGTCGTCGCCATTGCGCGCGGCCCCAATCCGATTTAAAAAGCCGGCCAGATTTCTGCGCGGGGCCGCCCCCCGCCTCTCGAAAGGAACTCAAATGCGCGTCTATTACGATCGGGATGCCGACGTCAATCTGATCAAGAGCAAGAAGGTCGTCGTGGTCGGCTATGGCAGCCAGGGTCACGCCCATGCGCTGAACCTGCGCGATTCCGGCGTCAAGGACGTGGCCGTCGCGCTGCGCGCCGGCTCGGCCACCGCCAAGAAGGCCGAGGCCGAGGGCCTCAAGGTCCTGACCCCGGCCGAGGCCGCCAAGTGGGGCGACGTGGTGATGATCCTCACCCCCGACGAGCTCCAGGCCGACCTCTACTACAACGACCTGGCCGCCAACCTGAAGCAGGGTGCCGCCCTGGTCTTCGCCCACGGCCTCAACATCCACTTCAAGCTGATCGAGGCTCGCGCCGACCTCGACGTGTTCATGATCGCCCCCAAGGGTCCCGGTCACACCGTGCGCGGCGAATACCTCAAGGGCGGCGGCGTCCCCTGCCTGGTGGCGGTGGACCAGAACTCCACCGGCAACGCCCTGGAGATCGCCCTGTCCTACGCCTCGGCCATCGGCGGCGGCCGCTCCGGCATCATCGAGACCAGCTTCCGCGAGGAATGCGAGACCGATCTGTTCGGCGAGCAGGTGGTGCTGTGCGGCGGCTTGACCAAGCTGATCCAGTATGGCTTCGAGACCCTGGTCGAGGCGGGCTACGCCCCCGAGATGGCCTATTTCGAGTGCCTGCACGAGGTGAAGCTGATCGTCGATCTCATCTATGAGGGCGGCATCGCCAATATGCGCTACTCCATCTCCAACACCGCCGAATACGGCGACTACGTCACCGGCCCGCGCATCATCACCGACGCCACCAAGGCCGAGATGAAGCGGGTGCTGGAAGACATCCAGTCGGGCCGCTTCGTCCGCGATTGGATGCTGGAATGCAAGGCCGGCCAGCCCAGCTTCAAGGCCACCCGCCGCCGTCAGGCCGAGCACGGCATCGAGCAGATCGGCGAGAAGCTGCGCGCCATGATGCCCTGGATCGCCAAGAACAAGCTGGTGGACAAGGCGAAGAACTAAGCTTCGACGCCCCATCGCGACGATCAAGGCCCCGGCGGGACACCGCCGGGGCCTTTTTCATCAATAGCCGAACCGCCCGAACAGGTTGCGGATAAAGGCGCCGAAGGCGGCGGGAGGGCTGTCGCCCCCCAGCCCCGCGCTCCTGGCCCGCCGGACCAGCGCCGTCACCAGTGCGGCCTCGCAGTGGGGACCGAACAACCGCTCGAACACCGGCGGCGGCAAAGCCAGGGCGGCTGCGGTCAGCATCACCGTCATATGCTCGGCCGGCAGGCCGAAATCCACCACCAGCTGCCGGATGGTCACCGCCCCGGTGCGGGAGAGCAGCCGGGAGGCGTCGCGCAATTCCTGCGGACTGGGGCGCCCCAGCGCATCCCTGATCTCCTGCCGCACCAGGATCGGCACGATGGTTTCCATGCGCAGCGATCCGCGATCCGCCGTCAGGATCGTGCCGAGGCTGGCCCGCTGCTTCGGCACCAAGGACGCGCTGGGCAGCGAGGCGGTTCCGACCACCGGCTCCGGGAGCGGCATCGGCGGCGCGAGTGGCGGCGACGGCCGCTCAGCGGCGGCGACGTCCGGTTGCTCGATGGGGAGGCTGGCCGGAGCCGGCTGCCAATCGTCGCCCCCGTTCAGATAGGCGGCAAACTCGGCGGCATCGTGGAAATCGAGGATGCGCGACCCCAGCGCCCGAACCTCGGGCGGCGACATGCGGGCATATTGCGGAATGATCGGCACTTGCCAGTCATGCAGCAGATATTGGCGGATGGCGTCGTAGAGCTGGTCCGCCGGCGGCTTTTCCCGTCTCGCCGGAGGCTGGCCGGTCATCCAGTCCAGCATGGCGGGCCAGCCCTGGCCGCTGGGCGGCGCCAGCCGCGAGCGCGAATGCCCGTCCCAGGCTCCCCGCCGCTCCAGTCGCAGGTGAAAATGACGCTTGGCCGCCGAGCGCACGATCATGGAAACCACCTGGTTGACGGTACGTCCGCAGATCAGCTGGGTGTTGTCGTTGTCCACCGGCCGATGGTGGCGGTCCATCAGCAGGTCGCGGAAGCGCGGACGCTCCGCCCGGAAGGCCAGGAAACAGCGGTGCAGCAGGCTGCAATCGTTCAGCACGATCTCGAGGGCGCGGTCGCGGGGCAGACCGGTCAGCTCAGGCACCAGCGTGACCAACGTGGCCATCACCGGACCGTCGAGGGCGTGATTGACGCGCCGACGAGCTCGCTCGTTGGTGTCGGCGGCATGGGCCAAGGCAGCGATCATATCCTTCTCCGATTGCGCTCCGCGCGGTCCAGGGGTCGTCGTCGTCCATGGCGGCGGGACATCATCTTTATCCTGGCAGAAATCATAGGGGAGCAGTCGGATATAGTCTGTGAGGCGCGGCACATATAATGATTCTAATCGGGCGACGTCGCGGAGGGCGGCTTGCCCTCCCCTTCCCGCTTTTCATTTCGCCCATACCGCGCGATAGTCGGACTCCGATGAACGGGGGAGATGACCATGCGAAAAAGCCTGTTGGTGCTGTGTCTGGGGCTGCTGGCGGCGATGCCGCTGGCGCGCGACAATTACGGTGGCCGGTCAGCGACAATTAGGATGACCGGTATGAGACACCGTCGAGTAGCACCTATACCGCTATCACAAGCAAGCATTGCTCAGCAATAAGGAAGTGCAGCGACAATTACGGTAATTG